>NZ_DALZEG010000004.1:0-202857 GCF_031979465.1 Moraxella sp. CTOTU46934 | reverse complement strand
GTTTGAAAGACTATTTTGAGTTTTACAATTATGAGCGGTTGCATCAGTCGCTTGAGTACCATACCCCTGCACAGGTTTATTTAAACAATAGTTCGGATAATCCTGTGCTTTATCAACCCAATTCTATCTTAATTTTATAATAATTTGGTCTAGACATTGGGGAGTACCTTACAATTTTTCAATATTATCAAAGCAAAGGTTTGCTAGGGCAACCTCTTGGTGATAGTGCAATGGCGTTGGCGTAATGATCGGATGGGATGATATTTGCTGACGTTTTTGACTGACAAATTTATAATTTGGTGAGCCATCTTCATTGGTAATCAGTTTTAGGGCATTTTGATAAATTAGCATCGCGTCGTCAAAGTCAATATTAAGTTGACAGGCACTCGATAAATCCATACCCGATTCGATATCACTTAGCATTTTCTCAATGACCAGACGTTTGTATTGACCAAAAATCGAAGATGATGGCGGATCTTGTAATGTTGTTGGAAGAGGCGTATCTACAGCATCCGATTTTATTGCTTGCTTGGCATTAGGCTGTAATTTTTGCGTTGAAAGTGCATTGTTCATAAAGCTTCGAATATGCCAAAGATTAACGACTTCATCATCAAAATCTACCGCGTCCTTGTGATATTGATTCAAGCTGCGCCTTGCTTTACCTGAACCGTCCCGGGATTGTCGGAGACCTAAAACTCTGAGACAATACCCTTATGAAAAGCAAACAATACCCAACAGAAGTTAAGACACGAGCCGTCGAATTACTGATTGAATCACAAAAAGATTATCCCTCATTATGGGCGGCCATCCAAGCCATCGCCCCCAAATTCGGGTGTACCCCTGAAACCCTACGCTCATGGCATCAAAAGCACCTAGCTAAGCAAAATCCTGTGACTATAAGCACTGAGAGCCAAGCGGCTCGTATCGCTGAACTTGAGCGAGAAAACCGAGAACTCAAACAAGCGAACGAAATCATTCGCAAGGCAGCCGGTATTGAAGCCCAGGCGGAGCTCGGCGGCCCACACAAGTGATGGTCAAATTCATCGACGATGAAAAAGAAAAATATGGGGCCCTTTCGATTTGTAGAATACTGCCAATTGCCCCATCTAGCTACTATCGCGTCAAAGATGAACAGGAAAACCCAGAGAAGCAAAGCCGACGCAAACAAAGCGACAAGCACCTCATGGCACAAATCAAACAGATTTGGCAAGCCAGTGGCTGTCGCTATGGCATTCGTAAAGTCTGGCATAAGCTTAAGCAAGATGGCGTGCCAAAGCTTGGTCGCTGTACCGTTGAACGCCTTATGAAACAGCTAGGTATTCAAGGCGTATGGCGGGGTAAAGGCAAAATCAACACCAGACAGCGTGATGACCAAGACAAGCCTGCTGATTTGGTCAAACGCAACTTTACTGCAGATAGACCAAACAAGAAAAGACTCTTGCGGAGCAGTGCTCCTCAGGTCGCTGATTTTACCTACATTAAAACTAAATCAGGTTGGGTCTATACTGCCTTTGTGATTGACGTATTTAAGCGAGTTATTGTGGGTTGGAAAGTATCGAATCATATGGACACTCAGCTGGTCTTAGATGCCCTAAATCAAGCCTTAGACGCTAGAGGTAGACCAAGCGGGGTAATTCATCATTCTGATAAAGGTAGTCAGTATCTATCGATTAAGTACGGTGAACGGCTTAAACAATCGGGGCTTGCTGCATCGGTTGGTACAACTGGTGACTCCACTTCGGGCATAGCCCTACGTCTTGCACTCGGGCAAAGCAGTGCTTTGCTATTCCTCGCTCAGATAATGCTCTAGCTGAAAGCGTGAATGGGCTGTATAAAGCGGAGGTGATTGATTATTTGAAACAGGAATGGGATGGCGTAAATGATGTTGCGCTAGCAACCCTTGATTGGGTACACTGGTATAACCATGAACGATTGCATTCTACCAATGGATATGTATCGCCTGTTGATGCGGAAAATATCTACTATTGTTCATTAATTCCGTCAGGCTATGCTGCCTGACTCAAGCAAACCTATCTCCGATAAAATCAGGACGGTTCATTTGGCATGGTGCTATCTATGAAAGTTTAAGTTGTGTTCATTATAATACAGGATTTAATATATTACTTATTATAAGAATATTCACTCGTTTATGAAAGATATAGGTTACATAATATTTATCATACAAACTTCTCAAACAACCCTAACAATTCTTCTTCGCTCAGTTTGACGTCGCCTTCGTGGTCGGTGCTTAAAATAGACTGAGCTAGTTCGGCTTTATTTTTTTGCATATCTAAGATTTTCTCTTCAATGCTTTGGTTGGTGATGAGTTTATACACAAACACAGGTTTGTCTTGCCCAATCCGCCATGCCCTATCAGAGGCTTGGTCTTCGGCGGCAGGGTTCCACCAAGGGTCATAATGAATCACCGTGTCAGCGGTGGTCAAGTTTAGTCCCACGCCGCCCGCTTTTAGGCTAATCAAAAACACAGGCACTTGCCCCGATTGGAATGCCTCAACCGCCTCACTACGTTTTTTGGTTTTTCCTGTAAGTTTGCTAAAGCCGATGTTTTCACTCTGCAGTCGCTGCTCAATTAGGGCAAGCATACTGGTAAATTGAGAAAATATCAGAACTTTCCGTCCCTCAGCCACCATATCGGTGACGGTTTCTATCAGATAATCGAGTTTGGCAGAGCGCATGGCTTTGGATTTGACCGTATTTTTGCCTTTTGGCAAACTGTCCAAATTCAGTAAACTGGGATGACAACACACTTGACGCAGTTTGAGCAAGGCATCTAGAATCTGAATTTGACTGCGTTTAAAACCTTGCTGGGCGATGATTTGTTTGATACTGTCTTGCATGGTGGCTCGCACTGCTTCATACAGTTTGGACTGCTCGTCATTCATGTCAATATTGACTTCGATGGTTGTTTTGGGCGGTAGTTCTTTGGCAACGTCGGTTTTTAAACGGCGCAGCATAAAAGGTTTGATGCGGTTAACCAGTTTTTGGCGTTTGTGTTGATCAGCTTTTTTCTCAATCGGATGGCGGTAGTGTTTGTTAAACACGTCTTGACTGCCCAAAAACCCTGGCATCAGAAAATAAAACAGTGACCACAGTTCGCCTAGATGATTTTCCATCGGCGTGCCTGTCAAACACAGACGATGTTTGGCGGTGAGCGAGCGTAGCACTTGCGCCGATTTGCTGTGGGGATTCTTGATGTTTTGCGCTTCATCAAGAATGATTTGGTGGAATTGGTGAGTTTTTAACAGCTCTTCATCTCGCACCACGAGCGGATAGGTAGTGAGGACGATGTCATGCTGTTTGATTTTGTCAAAATCATCATGACGATTTGCCCCATGCAGTAGCAAAACCGACAACTCTGGGGTGAATTTTTCGGTTTCTTTTTGCCAGTTGTGCATCAGCGACGTAGGCGCAACGATGAGTACAGGTCGCTCGGTCAACTGCCCTGCTTGTTTTTCCATCAGGATATGAGCCAGCGTTTGGGCGGTTTTGCCCAGCCCCATGTCATCGGCAAGCACGCCGCCATGTTCGGTATCTGCCAAAAACTGCAGCCAAGCCAAACCTTGCTGTTGATAGGGTCTAAGTTCACCGTGAAAGCCTTGAGGCGTAGGTAAATTTGACTGATAGCCTGCTTTAAGTTTTTCGCTAAAAGTTTTAAGTTTTTCTGGCATTTGCCATGCCATGCCCAGGGTATGTTCAAGGTCAACTAACTGCTGAGCGTCATACCTATCAATTTTTCGCTCATTTTGTGATAACAGATGGGTTAAATTTTGCAAAATTGGCAAAATGTCTTTAAAAGCCACTGCCAATGCAGGACGAGCTTGTCCGACATTGATGGCAAATAGATGGTCTTTGTCAAACAGTTGCTCGATATCTGGGTGCATCAGATAAGGATATTGCTCAAGCAAATACGCCACGATATTCAGTAAATCATATCGATGCCCTTCGCTATCGCTCACGGTCGCTCCGACTTCAAACCAATGATTGCCATCATCGCCGTTTTCGCCTGTCAAAGGCTCAACAAGCAATTCTAGGTTTTGGGAAAGGTCAGCGTTAATTGGGCTATCGGCTAAATGCTCGACCTGCCAGCCGATTTCATGGAATTTATCGATGGGTAATAAGGTACTTAAGGCTTGATTGTGCTCAATGGTGGCTTGATGTCGGCTGACACTTGAGCCGATTTTGAGCCATTCAAAGGTGTTACATTGTTTTTTTAACCCCCGTATGGCTTTGTTTTCCGCTTTAATATCTCGGTATTGCTGATAACGTTTACCATTTTTTTGGGTAGTAAAAAATGGGATTTCAGCGTCCATTCGGGCAGGGATTTCACCGGTTTCATAGGCAAAGCTAAGCTCGGCTTTGACATATTGTTTGTCTATCCATTGCTGTTGCCAGTAGTCTCGTCGCATATTGTAGGGCAATTGGTGCGTATCAATATGACCAAAGCGAATGATTGGCTGTGGCGTCCCATAGATTTTTTCAATCGGTTGCAGGTTTTTAGGTTTGGGCAGTTTTTGCGTCATTTGATGACTGGATAAAACCTCTGCTACGTCATTTGCCATGGCTTTGGGAATCACAGGCATGGTCAGCAATCGGTACAAGACGTCATTGGGCATATCGCCAATGGTATCGCTATTGACCAAGCCGATTTGGCTTTTTACTCGGTTTATAAAGGTCAAAGGTTGGGTAAATAGCACATCAAAATTTTCGGTTTGCCCAAAACCATAACGATGTTGTTCGCTGTCCAATAAGCCAAACTCAAGTTTTTCACCCTGTTGTTGTCTATTTTGTTGCCACTGGATTTCTAGGGTTAAAACATCATCCGTCCAAGTGATAGGGTGAAATTGCGCTTCTCGCCAATCCTTATCCCAGTGGGCTTTATCATACAAAATTTTATCGTTGATAAGCTGCTGTAATAAGTTTAGCGGGAGGTCGTTCGCTATCATATTATGCTGGGCAAAAGCCGCTCGGTCTTGGTCTTTGACATGGTTATAAATTTGAGTAAATAAGGCTTTTGTCGTAATAGGAATTGAGTAGCTGTAATAAAGATTACTGTACTGTGTATAGGTTTTAGCCTCACGGATTTCGCCTGATTTGATACGGCGAACTTTGATAAGCTCAAGCTGTAATTGACCAAATTTATGTTCGATTAGATAGACAAAGGGTGAGGGCTCGCTAGTGGCGCTGGGGTTTTTTTGGGTTTTAGCCAATTCTTTTAAATTTTGGTTTAAATTTTTAAGCCAAAGTTTGGCTTCGTCATGTTGTTTGCTATTATGAACATTTAGGATGTTAAAATTAGTAATAGGCGATGCATTTAAACGTTTGGCTAATGTATCGGTGATATCTTGATACTCTATTGGATTATCAAACTGAGCAATCTTCTGCATTAACTCTTGCATAAATTCTTGATTCTGAACCAAAAACTTCTTCATTGGGTCGTTTTTTTCGTCTTCTTGGTCTCGAAAAAGCCGTGCCAAAGCTGCCCCATGCTTACAAAAACTGCCGACAGGGCAGGTACAATCACTTTGGGTGATACGCTGACTGGCTTTGTGATAGGCAATTTGGGTGTGGTATTTTTTGGTGCCTTTAATGTCCGCTTGCAGTTGCGTGGTTTGGGCGGTTTCGCTGCGCTGAAGGCTTTCAAGGTCGATTCTGCTGACATATTCAAGGCTACGACTGATAGTCTGGCTATTAAATTTATGCAGTAAATTGGCGAGGGTGGTGATAGATTTTGACATAAGACTGAATATTTTTAGATGTAAATAAATAGGCAAGCATTTTTAATTAAAGTAATGGTAGAAAGGATTCGACATTTAACCTTTATTAGCTATCATGCCACTAAGAATACTTGCCACCGGTTAAATTAACTTCAAAGAAACACTTTCAAGCTTAACAAAGCTTTCATGTTGATAATACACTCAATGGCTATATGTACGTCGAATTTCTTTAGATTATATTAAAAATAACATTTTTCATTTGTAAAATGTGAGAATAAACATATAATACATTTGTAAAAAGTAAATTTAAGAATTAGAGTTCCTTATGCAGCGTCATATTTTAGCAAAATTAAAAACTTGGTATGAAAAATCCACTCGCAAACCTCTGGTGATTCAAGGTGCTAGACAAGTCGGAAAAACTTGGCTAATGAAGCATTTTGGCGAGCAACATTTTGCTAAAGTTGCTTATATCAATTTTGATAATAACGAACGTATGAAAGTCCTTTTTGAAGGTGACTTTGATGTCCATCGTTTGTTGCTAGGCTTACAGATTGAGTCAGGTGTTGACATTGAGCCAGAAAATACGTTACTCATTTTTGATGAAATTCAAGAAGTACCGAAAGCCTTATCATCGCTCAAATATTTTTATGAGAATATGCCTCAGCTGTCAATTCTGTCGGCAGGGTCATTGCTGGGGATCGCAATTCATCAAGGTTTGTCCTTTCCTGTGGGAAAAGTGGAGTTCTTAGCCCTTTATCCGATGGATTTCATTGAGTTTTTATGGGCGATGGGTGATGATAAATTGGTAAAACTGCTACAAAGCCAAGATTGGGGATTAATCACCGCTGTGAAGAGCAAATATATTGAGCGTTTACGACAGTATTATTTTGTTGGTGGTATGCCTGAAGCGGTAAAAACCTTTGTTGACGACCAAAATTTTGAGGCAGTAAGATATGTGCAAAATAATTTACTACTCGCTTATGAGTATGATTTTTCCAAGCATATTCAGGATAATAGCATCATCTCTAAAGTGCGAGCCGTATGGCAAAGCTTACCTGAACAGCTTGCTAAGGAAAACAAAAAGTTTGTCGCCACTCAAGCACAGTCTGGGGCAAGATTAAAGGACTTCGAATCCGCTATTCAATGGTTAGTAGCGAGTGGATTGGTCCATCAAATCTTTAGAATTACCAAACCGAATCTGCCATTAGGTGGCTATCAAGATAATGTGTTTAAACTATATTTTGTGGATGTGGGATTATTGACTGCTAAAACAGGGCTGGATGTCAGTGTTTTATTAGCGGGTAATCGGCTATTTACTGAATTTAAAGGGGCATTGACGGAACAGTATGTATTGCAGCAGTTATTAGTGAGCGGTTTAGAGCCTATCTTTTATTGGGGCCTTGAACGTGCGGTAGCAGAAGTAGATTTTGTAGTACAACATAGTAGTCAAATCATACCAATAGAGGTGAAAGCAGAAGAAAACCTTAAGGCTAAAAGTTTGCGGTCGTATTATGATAAGTTTAAACCCGATAAAGTCTTCAGAACCTCAATGTCAGATTATCGTAAACAAGATTGGCTAGTTAATCTGCCATTATACGCTTTGGCAAATTTTAGGTCGCTAGAATAAGACATATAGACGATGTGTTAGAAAGCTTTACTAGTGATTCTGCTTTTATCCATAAATCAGGTTCGAAATCAAGCCGGTGCTTAAAACAGCTTTTTTTTTCAACTTCTACACATGAGGTTAAAATACAACCTAAAACAAATACTTTAGCATTATTTTAGAACTAAAAAGAAACTATGTTAGAACTACTATGAAACTTGAATTATTTTTCTTTTAATTATCGCTTTAAATAAATTATTTTGCCTATCATTGATAAGCTCAATATCTGGATAAGCCTTATAAGCTCGCAAAATGCCACTACCTAATCCTCGATAAGGCAATAACTTACTGGCAAAAGATGCCAAAATTGGGTTTCTAATATTTGAATTCCCCATCTTAATATTTTCAATGGTCAAATTATTTGGCAGGTGGCCAGGGCTAATAATTTCCACCCTATCGCTAAAGATAAGTAACCGTATTGGGGCAGAGACAAAGTAATCACGGTGAATTAGGGAATTAACTATTGATAAAATAAATTAAACTAATTTTTCAAATTATTTAAAATATTGATGAAGCCAAAATAAAATAGCTAGCTAGAAATTATTTAACAATGATTAGGGTGTGTCCTCAATTCACTTTAGCATGAATTATGGTACAAGCAAGGTAAATCATCGACTCGAAATTACGAGCTAACTTCTCGTATCTTGTGGCAATACTGCGAAACTGCTTTAACCTTGCGAACATATTTTCAACTAAATGCCTAAGTTTATATAAATAGCTGTCAAAGTCAGGATTTGGCTGTTTAGCATTCTTACGCTTTGGTATAACAGGCTTCATTTTGTGCTGACGAGCTTTATCTCGTATCGTATCTGAATCATAGCCTTTGTCAGCAATTAAATATTCAGCACTACCAACGAGTTCAATCAACTCTGGTGCAACTTGACTGTCGTGGACTTCACCCCCAGTGACTTTAAAATCGAGCGGATATCCATTGGCATCACAACATAAATGGATTTTTGTAGTTCGTCCACCGTGGCTTTGTCCAATTGCTCTATCGAAACCAAGCCTAGCTCCACTTGCATGTTGATGACACCGTATGTAGCTTCCGTCGATGAATAACCATTCTGTATCAATTTCTTTTCGTAAGCTAAAAAAAAATTCTGCCATAATCCGTTTTCTGACCATCGGTTAAAACGATTGTAAGCGGTTTTCCATGAGATTAATTCTTCGGGAATGTCTCGCCACGGTGCCCCTGTTCTTAACTTCCATAATATGGCTTCCATCACTGTTCGAGTGTTCTTCGTGATGTAACATCCATGCTGTTTCATGGTATGCTGTAGCTGTTCCCATAATTCATCAGTTAATGCGATTCTTGCCATTCCTACCTATGCTAAGTCCTGAACTTTAGCTATATTTTGACACTTTTTATTGGCTTTTTGAATTAGGGACACAACCTAATGATGACCAAAAAATGGTAAGATAGTCATGACAAAAAATGGCTCATTTTGCGTGACAATTATCAGAGTTTATCCAATGAAATTAACGTTAAATGACTTTAATTAAGATTATAGAAAAATCCCTATAAGCATTGTAGATACAGGGATTGTAGGTTAATATTATTTAAGGTAATTAAATGGATTTTTCGTGCCGCAACTTTGCCAAGGTCGGGGTCGCGAGTTCGAATCTCGTTTCCCGCTCCAAATTCAAGAAAGCCTAACTTAATAGTTAGGCTTTTTTATTGTTTATAAATCCGCCTGTATCAAGGCTTTCAAGCTTTGTGCTCCCTTTTTTACTAAAAATGCTTTGTTAATTTAACTAATCAATTTTTTGCAAATTTTTAGACCGTGACCAAAACGTGACCATTTTGTGACCACGCATTTTTTACAAGTTTTTAAACTGACCCCGACCGTGAATTTGAATGTTTAATGAAATTCAATATTTTTTTAAGTAAATCTAAGTCGCACATATTTATCGAATAGAAAAAAATCCAATACGAATACGCCTATAAAAGTGATTTATCAATCTAACACCTCAAGAATATAATTAGACAACCTCTATATAGTTTGCTAGCCTAAACCAATGCTTATTAGCCAAATTCCTTTACTATGACCATCAATAACTTGCTTGACGAACTTAATCCTGCCCAGCGCAAAGCTGCCACCACCAACGCTCAAAATACTTTGGTGTTGGCAGGGGCAGGCAGTGGTAAAACTAAGACCATTGTGGCTCGCGCTGCCTATCTAATTGATAAAGGTGTGCCTGCCAATGAAATCCAAATCGTCACCTTTACCCGTCGTGCTGCCAGTGAGATTGTCACCCGTGTCGAAAGTCATTTAGGATTGCAAGCAGAAGGACTGCGCGCGTCCACCTTCCATACCTTTTGTTTAACTATTCTACGTCGCTATTCAAAAGTGTTTGGCTTACAAGGCTTTAACGTCATCGACCGTGATGACCAAGTTATGATGTTCAAGCTACTTCGTGGTAAACTCGAAGACAAACGTAATAGCCAAATCACGTCAACGGGTAAAACCATTACCTTTCAAAACAATCGTCAGCAACCCGTCGGTGAGAAGCTACCAAAGGCTAAAGAACTGGCTGACTTATACTCCTATGCCCGCAATACCCAAACCAAATTTGAAGATGCACTGTATAAGCAGCTACCTGACTATCAGCCAGTGATGGATGAGATAAAACTTATCATGGCAGGCTATCAAAAACAAAAGCAAGAACGTCACTATCTTGATTATGACGATATCCTAGAATATGTCGCTAAATACTTAAATGCTGATGAATGGTTATTAGAAAAAGTAACCCAAACGACCAAATATCTACTGGTTGATGAAATGCAAGATACCAACCCGTTGCAGTGGTTACTATTGCAACCTTTTATCGGACGCAGTCAATTATTTTGTGTCGGTGATGACGCCCAATCCATTTATGGTTTTCGCGGTGCTGACTTTCAAAATATCCATAGCTTTAAACAACGCGTACCGGATGCTGAAGTGTTAACCCTAGATTTAAATTATCGATCAACTCAAGAGATTCTGGATCTGTCCAATTGGTTAATGGATAGAAGTGAATTAGATTATAAAAAACGTTTAACCGCTCACCGTGGACAAGGGATTAAGCCTGTACTCCATAGCTTTGGCAATGAGTTTGATGAAGCGCGATTTATCGTCAGTGACTTAAAAAAACGTTATGATAAAGGGGCTCCGTGGCACCACCATATGATTTTGCTGCGCTCAGCGTTTTCAGGTCGACAAGTGGAAAGCGCACTCATTGCTGCAAATATTCCCTATGTGTTTATTGGCGGTACCAAATTGCTTGAAGCGGCGCATGTTAAAGACTTAATCAGTATGCTACGAGTGACGGTTAATTATCTAGATGAACTCGCTTGGATTCGTTTTTTAACGCTATGGGATGGCATTGGCGATGCTGGGGCAGGGAAGCTAGTAAATGAGTTTTTAGCCTTACCAGACTTGAATGCTTGCATTGAGGTGCTTGATAAGAAAAGCAAAGTACCAAAACCTGCGCTTGACGCGCTTAGAGAACTGTCAGACCTGCAAGAACTACCTGAAAAAAGCATTGATATCGCCTTTGATGCGTTAAGTGACCAATTGCAAAAGTCGGGGTTTATCACTATGTGGCTAAATACTAACGGTTTAATTGTTGACCCAATTGCATCGCCATCGCGATATTATAGGCAGTTTTTTCAACATTCTGTTTTGCTAAAGCAAGTGCCTCATCAAGCGAGCTTAAAGTTTGAATACTGGGAATCGCTATTGTAAAACCATCGTCTTTCCAATGGCTGTGGGGGTCATCGACTACGCCACAAATGGCGATAACGGGCACATTAACTGCTTTGGCAATTGATAGCACGCCTGATGCCACTTTGCCCATGGATGTTTGAAAATCCATCTTCCCTTCACCGGTGATGACCAAATCTGCTTGCTGAATCATTTGCTCAAGATTACTAAATTCACTTACCAACTGAAACCCGCCTGTCAGTGTTGCCGATAAAAACGTCATTAACGCAAAACCTAAACCGCCTGCGGCACCTGCGCCTGCTTCATTACGATTATCGGAGAAATTTTGACGGCTGGCAATATTGGCAAAATGGCTAAGGGCATTATCTAAAATAACGATATCGTCTAGCGTCGCCCCTTTTTGCGGGGCATACACATGGCTAGCACCGAGTTTGCCACATAATGGATTGGTCACATCACAGGCGACGGTAATACTAATATCGGCGATTTTATCGCTAACCCCACTGCTATCAATAAACGCCAATGCCGCTAAAGCTTTACCACCTTGCACAAGCTCATGATGCTGTGAATCCAAGAAACGATAGCCCAAGGCCTTTAGCATACCTGTACCTGCATCATTGGTGGCACTGCCACCGATACCTAGGATAATATGTTTTGCGCCTTTATCAATCGCATCAAGTAGCATTTCACCCACGCCATAAGTGGTAGCGATACTTGGGTCTCGCTCTGACTGTGTCAGTAGGTGCAAGCCAGCACAGCTTGCCATCTCAATAATGGCGGTTTGATTGGGCAGTAGCACATAGCTTGCCTCAATCGGGCGCATCAAAGGGTCATGTGCAATGATACTTTGCCATTCGCCAGACAGCGTTTCTTTAAGCGCAGCAGCCGTGCCTTCACCACCATCTGCCATCGGTATTTTAATGATGTCAGCTTCTTTAAAAACAGTGGCAAATCCTGTTTCAATGGCACCACATACTTCACTGGCAGTGAGACTTTCTTTAAATGAATCTGGGGCAATAACAATTTTCACGGTGCTTTTCCTAAAGTTATTTTATGATAGGGTATGACTTAAAGCAGAATAATCGATAATAACCAGATAAACACCATACTGACGACACCTTGGATACCTGTAGCGACAGTATGTGCTTTATAGGCTTGTGGTACACTCATACGACTAAATTGACTGACAACCCAAAAATAGCTATCGTTGGCATGTGATACGGTCATCGCGCCTGCCCCAATTGCCATGACACAAAGCACTCGGCCCATATCACTGTCCATCCCAATTTGCCCTAACATCGGTGCGACTAAAGCGGATGTGGTTACCAATGCCACCGTGGTTGACCCTTGAGCGGTTTTGAGTGCCGCTGAAACGATAAAAGGCATCAAAATCCCTAGACCTAAACTACTTAGCGTTTCACCCAAATAAGTGCCTACCGATGTGGCTTTTAACATGGCACCAAAGGCGCCCCCAGCCCCGGTAATCAGCAGAATTGGCGCCGCTACCGTTAAGCCCTCAGCGATGCTATCGCTAATTAATTGACTTTTATTATTGCCTTTAATGAGTAAAAACGATAAAAACAGACCGATAAGTAAAGCGGAAAGTGGATGACCAACAAAGCCTAATAGTTGAGCCAATAATCCACTGCCCAATGGTTTAGAAGGAAATGCTACGATAGACGCCAGACATATCAATATAATGGGTACAATAATCGGTAAAAATGCCATCGTGGCTGATGGCAGCTGACCATATTGCTGACGCGCTTGCATCACTGCGGCTTTGTCAGTTGACATGAATGGATTGTCTGCTTCAGGAATGGCCGTTAAAAAACGCTGGGACCATAACCAACCTGCGGTTACCGCCACTACCGACACCAATAGACCCATACCGATGACTAAGCCAAGATTGGTTTCCAGACCAAGATTACCTGCGGCAGCAATAGGGCCGGGGGTTGGAGGTACAAAAGTATGCGTGGAATAAAGACCCGTTGCCAACGCAACACTCATAGCGACGTTAGAAACTTTTAAACGGTTCGCCAATGATTCTTTTAGTGAATTTAAAATCACAAATCCCGAGTCGCAAAATACAGGAATCGACACCACAGCGCCGACAATTGACATGGTTAATGTCGGGAACCGTTCGCCAAGTAGCTTAATTACGGTTTCTGCCATCACGATTGCAGCACCCGTCTTTTCTAAAATAAGTCCAATAATTGTGCCAAATACGATGACCAAGCCAATATAACCTAAAATATTCCCAAAGCCCTCGGCAATGGTCTTAGGCACAGTGGCAATAGGAACTTGATAAAACAGTGCGACTAAAAATGCTGAAAGAATCAACACCAAAAACGGGTGCCATTTTAATTTTGCGGTGGCAACAATGATAAAGATAATAACAATAGCAAGCCAAAGTACAATCATCGGAACATCCTTTTTCCCGTAGTTTCATGAGTTAACTGAGTTTGTCCATCACATCAGCTAACTGTAGCAAATATGTACGAAACAATACCAGAACTTTTGACTGACATACCGTATTATTTCTAGAGGCAATGTTGGCGTATTGCGATAATTAATTTAATAGTAAAAAGGACTTTGACACGATGAACCAGCAAATAAAAAATCAGGATGACCTAGAGCAATATGAGCAAAATTTTCCTTTAAACCTGCCTAGCAGCACCTATCAGATGCTATGTGAGAGCGAAGCTCAGTTTGGCGATAAAAAAGCCCTTACCTTTGTGTTAAATGCTACGCAGTATCAACACAGCACAAGCTATAGCTATCGGGAGCTATTGGCATATATACGTCAAACCGCCAATATGCTTTATTCGTTGGGCGCGGATAAAGATACGGTCATTGCGATATTGTTGCCAAATTTACCCGAAACCCATTTTTGTATCTGGGGCGGTGAGGCAACGAGTATTATTTTTCCGATTAACCCATTGCTTGAACCTTCTGTGATTGCCGGCTTATTAAATGAAGTCAAAGCCACGCTACTCATCACGCTTGCGCCATTACCCAATCAAGATAATAAGCCGCAGCTTTGGGACAAGGCGGTAGCGGTTGCAAAGCTTACCCCAAGTTTGCAGCATATGATTGGGGTGACGATGGCTCATCATTTCGCCCATCAACTTAATATAACCCTGCCAGATGCAAGTAAAGAATTTGTACAGCAATTACCAGAGAGGGTAACCTATCATGACTTTTACACGGGGATTGCAAACCAGCCCAAAGATAGATTAATTAACCCCCGTACCATTGTGCCTGAGGATCTATCTTCATTCTTTGGAACCGGTGGTACAACTGGCATGCCCAAAATCGCTATGCGTAATCATAAAAATGAAGTCGCCAATGTCTTACAGGCACGGGCATTGTTTGGTGATGACATGCTAAATCAGGGCAATGTCGTGCTGTGCGGACTACCCCTATTTCACGTCAATGCCGTCATGGTTACAGGATTATTACCGTTATCGATGGGTGGTGAAATTCTGCTGATTTCGCCAGAGGGGTATCGCGGCGATGGGGTTATGGCAAATTTTTGGGCGATTATTGCGCATTATCGCGTGAACTTTTTTAGTGGTGTGCCCACGCTTTTTGCTGGATTATTAAATCTATCAGTTGGCGACCATGATATTGCGAGTCTAAAGCACTGTTTGTGTGGCGCAGCCCCGATGCCGATAGAAGTATTTAAACAATTTGAAAAGCAAACAGGGGTACAAATCATTGAAGCGTACGGTATGACGGAAGGCAATTGTGGTAGTTCAGCCAACCCAAGATTTGGGGAGAAGAAAATTGGTTCAATAGGGCTACGCTTCCCGTATCAGCCTATGCAAGTGATGATGCTTGATGATAATGGCAAGTTTGTGCGAGTTGCCAACACAGGTGAGGTGGGTAATATTTGTATTCGCGGCGATAATGTGTTTGTCGGCTATTATTTGGCGCAGCAAAATCAAGGGATTTGGGTCACTGACACGGACAATCAAACTTGGTTTAATTCCGGCGATTTGGGCTATCAAGATGCAGACGGCTACTTTTTCTTGACGGGCAGAAAAAAGGAATTAATCATTCGAGGTGGACATAACATTGACCCAAAAATGATAGAAGAAGTCGTTTATCAATACGAAGGCGTAGCCGGCTGTGCTGCCATTGGTAAGCCTGATAGCTATACAGGCGAGTTACCTGTTTTATTCGTTGCCCCTAAGCCGGGTGTTAGCTTAGATACTGATAAACTCATGCAATTTTGCCAACAAAACATTGGCGAAAAAGCGGCGATTCCTAAAGCCATCTACGTAATTGATGCATTACCTTTAACCGCCGTGGGTAAAGTATTTAAACCTGCACTAAAACGTCAAGCGACCGTGATGGCTGTCAGTGAATTACTACTACAACATCATATCAAGGCTACTGTCAGCAGCAAAGACGACCCTACTTATGGGTTTATTGTGCTAGTCAACCTAGAGGGCGATGCATTACATCAACCAAAAGCCAAAACAGTGTTAGACCAGTTAGCTATTCATTGGCAGTGGGATGAATAGGTTTTTAAATAATAAAAGCAACCACCTGATATGGTACAAGATGAGCGGTAATATGTATGATTCATAGAAAATGTTAAGAAAACGTTAAATTGAAACGATTTCTATGAATCATACCCATCAACACATATCCTAAAAACTTGTCAAACAACCCTAGCCACTCATCTTCACTCAGCTTGATATTGCCTTCATGGTCGGTGCTTACAATAGATTGAGCAAGTTTGGCGGCAGGGTTCCACCAAGGGTTATAATGAATCACCGTGTCGGCGGCGGTCAGGTTTAGTCTCACGCCGCCTGCTTTTAGGCTAATCAAAAATACAGGCACTTGCCCCGATTGGAATGTCTCAATCGCCTCGCTACGTTTTTGGCTGACATATTATACCAAACCCAATAATTACAGTATTGCTCACGACGAGCAGTGAGGAGTATGGCAGGGGCAGGCGGTTATCGTGAACATGATATTTTGGTTTTAACTGAAACAGGCGCTGACAATATCACAGGCTTCGCCTATGGTTCCGCGCATAACATTATCAGTTAGCTTACTTTAGCATGACTTACTACCAACCAAGGGGAAACTAAATGACAACTTTTGCACTTTCACCCACTGCCGTAGCAATGCAACAACCAGCTACCGAGCCATATGTTAAAGATCCTGTGTTACTAAAAAAAGCCGCCAAAGCCAGTTTTATTGGTAACTTTGTCGAGTGGTTTGATTACGCATCGTATGGCTATTTTGCCACGGTCATCGCTAGCGTATTTTTTGCTAAAACCGATGCAACCGTCGCATTGATGTCAACTTATGCAATTTTTGCGCTATCCTTTATTGTCCGTCCGTTTGGGGATATTTTTTGGGGACATATTGGCGATAAATACGGTCGCAAAACCATGCTGATCATCGCATCTGTGTTGTTTATCGCGTTGACAGTGCCGTTGTTTCATATGCTAAGCCTGGGTGGGTTTTTAACCATTGTGTTGATTCAACTGGTGTTCTCGCTGTTATTATCCGTCAATGACGGTACACTACCGGCATTTTTAAGTGAGATTTTCCCAGTCGAGGTGCGTTATTCAGGTTTTGCTTTCACCTTTAACTCAGCCAATGCCCTACTTGGTGGCACAACCCCCTTGATGGCAACTTGGTTAATGAGTAAAACAGGCAGTCAAATCGCGCCAGCTTGGTTATTGGTGATAGCAAGCGTAATTGCGCTGGCAGCAACGGTGATGTATAAAAAATCCGATAGTGTGTCTATTTTAGAAAAACGTTAGAAAAATAATCGATTAACCACGGTTATCAATAACCCCATCAAGTTTATTTAAGTTTTTTCCCAAAGTGGTTTTAGCCAACCTTGTTTGCTAGAATCACTTTTTTTATCCCCCATTTTTTAGGAATTGCCAGTGACTCGTAAACCCGCTTTCGCTACCAACCAATCCCCTAACACGCGCAATCATGCGACGATGGGTGGCTTGCAAGTCATTGTGGCGGCTATCTGTTGGGGCACGCTGGGTATCTTTACTACCTATCTACATCAACTGGGTTTTGATAGTGTGCAAATTGCCATTTTAAGAGTGGTGACGGCTGCTATGATGCTACTGATGTTATTGCCATCGTTGTGGACATCTATTAGGCAGTTATCAGTCGGCGAGATATTACAGTTGAGCTTGCAATCGTTGATTGGCGTGCTAGGCATGACGGTTTGCTATTTTATCGCGGTCAATTTTGTGGGGGCGGGCATTGCGGTATCGCTACTATATACGGCGCCGATTTTTAGTTTGGTACTGGCATTTTTTTTATTAAAAGAACCGATAACAAAAAAATCATTTACCTTAGCTTGCATCGCGGTATTAGGCGTGGCACTGACAACGCTGAGTGAGAACTTTACATTGAGTTGGGGGATTGTGTTTGGTCTATTGTCTGGGGTGTGCTATTCACTGTATGGCATTTTAGGAAAAAAAGCCTTACACAAACACTATCCACCGACCTTGGTGTTTTTTAGCTCAGTGGTGATTAGTGCCATGGCTTTATTATTGCTACCGATGACCTATCAAACTTATGCCAAAGCGTTTACCATGCCTGCCATTACTTGGTTGTGGGTGATGGGGCTAAGCCTAGTGGGTACCGTGATTCCGTTTTTCTTGTATATGTCAGCCCTGCACAAACTCCCTGCAACCAAAGCCTCGGTATTCACCGTGTTTGAACCGTTTACCGCGATTGTATTGTCGATCGTATTACTGCACCAATCGCTCAATGGCATGCAGTACTCAGGGATGGTATTAATCCTTTTAGCCACCCTCCTAAACTCTATCAAATTGCCCATGCAGCGGCATCGGCAACTGACAGAAGTCGATACTCAAGTCTAATAACAGCCCAAACCGTGTAAACATTCCTGATTTGGGCTTCACCATGTTGGTATCAATGCTCACTGCCCCAATGTGGCACAGCCCTTGCATTCTATCTAACTATATATTTTTCATATAGTTAGATAGATATGGCTTGGCACTCAGTCCTTACCTTAGCTTTTGACACCCAACATGCAGGTGAGCATGCTCGCACCAATTTGGTACAACGCCACCACCAAGGCGCCTTGCGGGTACAAAAAGCCTTGTATCCTGAAAGCGGTGAACAGCAAGGTATTTGTCATGTCATCATGCTGTATCCACCCGCAGGCATCGCCTTAGGCGATAAACTCGATATTGACATTGGCGTAAAACATCACGCCCACGCCGTGATTACCACGCCAGGGGCAAATAAATGGTACGGTAATTTACCGAGTTACACCGCTAACAAGCAAACCGATGACAGTCCGCCAACCAAAAAACTCGAAAAATCTCAAACAACCCAAGAAGATTTAAATAGTTATGCCGCGCAAAATTTCACAGTTTATCTGCAAGACGACAGCCGTTTTGAATGGCTACCGCAAGAAAACTGTTTTTATAACGCAAGTTTTGCCCATGCCACCAATCAGTTTTTTATCAGCCCAGCTGCCAGTGTTATCGCTTGGGAAATTAACCTGTTAGGGCGAGAGCATCATGGCGAGCGCTACAGTACAGGCGAGATGCGGTTATCAAACCTATTTTGGCGCGTGGATGAGCAGCCCAAATTGCTGCTTGCTGATACCTTACATCACTGTGCCGAACACGATTGGTTTGGCTCACCCGTGGGTCTAAATAACCATACCGTCTTTGCCAGCTTATGGGTTGTGCCAAGTGTTGATGCGCAAAAACAGCTGATTGACTGGGTCAAACAATTACGTTTATTTATCGACCACCATAGCTTGCCTGTCTCTTGCACCCAAACAGGGGAGGTGATGATTATTCGCTATTTGGGGGATGATGTCCGCCAATGTTTTGACAGTTTTGGTGCAGTCCGCGGTGAAATTCGCACTTTAATGTGGCAACAAGCCAGCCATTTGCCCCGAATTTGGGCAACCTAATGGCAGTGAAGGTCTAATTTTTAACACTGAAAAAATAATTGGAGTAACCCATGCATTTAACCCCCGCCGAAAAAGATAAATTACTCATTTTTACCGCAGGACTGGTTGCCGAGCGCCGCAAACAACGTGGCTTAAAACTTAACTATCCAGAAGCAATAGCCTATATCAGTATGTTGGTGCTCGAAGGCGCAAGAGAGGGCAAAACAGTGGCACAGTTGATGGGCGAAGGCACCACGTGGCTTAGGGTTGAGGATGTGATGGATGGTATCGCCGAGATGATTGACGATGTGCAAGTGGAAGCCACCTTTCCAGATGGTACCAAACTGGTGACCATTCACCAACCGATTGTGTAATTTAAACAGTATAAGAGGTAAACCATGAAAGTTGGCGAATATAAGCTAAAAGACCAAGCCATTATCCTAAATGAAGGGCGCGCCGTCCAAACTATTTTGGTCAAAAATACCGGCGACAGACCGATTCAAATCGGCTCTCACTACCATTTTGCCGAAGCCAATGACGCACTGGCGTTTGACCGTGACAAGGCGCTTGGGTTTCGCTTAAATATCTTATCGGGTACAGCAGTGCGTTTTGAGCCAGGGCAAGCGCGATCAGTCGAACTGGTCGAGTTTGGTGGCAATAAGGCGATTTTTGGGTTTGCTGGGCGGGTGATGGGGCAAGCCACCGCATCTGTGGATACCGCAAGTTTACCAAAATCACAAAAATCCGTACCCCGCCAAATGTATGCCGAGCATTTTGGCTTAACCGTGGGCGATAAACTGCGTCTTGCTGATACCGAGCTGTGGCTCGAAGTGGAAAAAGACTTTACCAGCTATGGTGAAGAGGTCAAATTTGGTGGTGGCAAAGTGATTCGTGATGGCATGGGGCAAGGGCAGCGCCCATTTGCTGAGGTGGCTGATACCGTGATTACCAACGCGCTTATTTTGGATTATACCGGGATTTATAAAGCCGATGTGGCAATAAAAGACAGCCGAATTTGGGCGATTGGCAAGGCGGGCAACCCCGATGTTCAATCCAATGTCACCATCGCCATTGGCGCAAGCACCGAGATTATTGCAGGTGAAGGCAAAATTTTGACCGCGGGCGGGATTGACACCCATATTCACTTTATCGCGCCACAGCAAGCGGAGGTTGCCTTAATGTCTGGGGTAACCACCATGATTGGCGGTGGTTCAGGGCCTGCCCAAGGCACGCTTGCCACCACATGCACCAACGGCAAATACCATATCGAAACCATGCTCAAAGCCCTTGATGATATGCCCATGAACATTGGGCTACTGGGCAAAGGCAATGTTAGCTTGCCGCAGCCGATTATCGAGCAAATCGAAGCGGGCGTGGTCGGGCTAAAACTGCATGAAGACTGGGGCACCACGCCGCAAGCGATTGATAACTGCTTGAGCGTTGCCGAAGAGTATGATGTGCAAGTGGCGATTCACACCGATACGCTCAACGAAAGTGGCTATCTAGAAAGCACGCTAAATGCCTTTAAAGACCGCTGTATTCACACCTTTCACACTGAAGGCGCAGGCGGCGGGCACGCCCCTGATATTTTGCGGGCGATTGGCGAGCCGCATGTGTTGCCGTCTTCGACCAACCCCACACGTCCGTTTACTATCAACACCATTGATGAGCATCTCGACATGCTGATGGTGTGTCACCATTTGAGCCCTGCGATTGCCGAAGATATTGCCTTTGCTGAGAGCCGTATCCGCCAAGAAACCATCGCCGCTGAAGATATTTTGCACGATTTGGGGGCAATCTCGATGATGAGTAGCGATTCGCAAGCGATGGGACGGGTGGGCGAGGTGATTATCCGCACTTGGCAAACGGCGGATAAAATGAAACGCCAACGCGGATTTTTAGCACCCGACACAGTGAGCCAAAATGCGTCTAACAGTGAGCTTCATGACATCGACCCAGTGACAGAAGATACAGTGACCGAAGATACAGTGACAGAAAATGACAATTTTCGCATTAAACGCTATATCGCCAAATATACCATTAATCCTGCCATTACCCACGGTATTGCCGAGGAAGTCGGTTCGGTAGAAGTCGGTAAATGGGCGGATTTGGTGCTATGGTCGCCCAAATTCTTTGGGGTGAAACCTGTCACGATTTTAAAAGGTGGTAGCATCGCCGCTTATCCGATGGGTGATATCAATGCCTCCATCCCAACCCCGCAGCCGGTGCATTATCGTCCAATGTTCGCAAGCCTTGGCAAAGCCACCCACCAAACCAGTATCACCTTTGTATCCAAAATCGCCTTTGATAATAACATCCAACACAAACTTGGTTTGCAAAAAGTGATTCGCCCTGTGCAGGGTATTCGTAACATTCGCAAAAAAGATATGCGGTTTAATAGCTATTGCCCCGAGATGTCGATTAACCCAGAAACCTATGAAGTGCGGGCGGATGGTGAGCTTCTCACTTGCGAGCCGTCGGCTGTGTTACCAATGGCACAGCGGTATTTCTTGTTTTAAAAGTGATTTTAGCTATGAATGCCAATGTGATGACTAGAACCGAACAATCCCATCTGTGATGGATGTGGCAGTGAGTTTTTTAACAATGTATCGCCAATGAAAAATCTTTGCCCAAACTGTTCGCATTTACTGTATGGGCTTAGCAACTGTGAACATCAATTTAAAGAGGGTCGCTGTCAAAAATGCGGTTGTCATGGGCAAACTTCTGAGTAGCTAGAAAATTTAACAAAGGATAGTAATGAAAATTTATAATCAACGGGTGCAACAGTTAACTCACCAACAGCAAGCCGATTTGGTCAACCAACAAGCAAACGGGCAGTTTTTGCAGCTCGACTTTGACACACGCCAGCGGTCACGCTTTCGTGCAACCCTGCAAAATGGTGAAGCGGTCGGTATCGACCTGCCACGAACAGGTACGCTCAAAGACGGTGATGTGGTACAAAATGCGTCAGGCGACATCATACAAATTTTTGCCAAACCGCAAACCCTCACCAAAGTCACCGCCGACAATGCTTTTGAACTGATGCGCGGGGCGTATCATTTGGGCAATCGTCATGTACCTTTGATGTTGGTTCAGCATGACAATGATTACGCCCTGTATTTTGAGCCCGATTATGTACTTGCCGATATGCTGGTGAAATTGGGCTTAACCGTGAGCGAAGTGGAACACGCTTTTGAACCCGAAACAGGGGCATATGGGCATGGCGGGCATTCACATGGACATGATAATCGGTTAAGCCATGCCGACACGCAAAGTGCAATCGTCGGCGATTTAACCAAAGCCACGTTTTTTTCATGAAAACAATGACAACAACGTCGCACCTTACACAGACGGCGCCGCCACAACAATTGCTTAAGCTGATGATGCTGGCGTCGAGCAATTTGCCGATTGGTAGTTATACCTATTCCCAAGGCGTGGAGTCTGCCATTGAGCAAGGTTTTATCCATGATGAAGCCAGTAGTTTGGCGTTTTTGCAGGCGTATCAGCAAGAGGTCTTACTCAATTTTGAACTGCCGCTGATGGCAAGTATGATGCAGCTGTCAGCGCAAAAAAATCACCACAGCTTGGTGGATAGTCTAGCCAATTTTTATGGGGCAAGTCGTGATAGTCATGAGTTTTTATTAGAGAGTCAACAATTGGCACAGGCATTTTGTGCCTGGCTCGATGGCGTGCTCGACCTTGCGATGCCACAAGATTGGATAGCGCAAGGCTATTTACCGTTATTCGCTCGCTTGGCGTATTTTTGGCAACTGCCCATAGCCGATAGCCTGACGACCTATGCGTTTGCTCAAATGGAAAATCTGACCTTGGCGATTGTCAAAACCTTACCGCTGGGACAAATGGCAGGGCAACGTATCATTTGGCAATTGGGGCAAGCGATGGATGAACCGATTGCCAAGCTTTGCCAAACGCAAGCCAGCAAAGTCAAAACGGCATTGACAGCCATCCATCATCAGCAAGCGGTTGTGGCTAAGCTACAAGACATTGCGCCACAATTTTTACAGGCACAGCAGCATGCCCAAACATTACTGATTTTAATCAACCACTTGCAACTATCAGCGTCTGTACCGTCGTTGGCAGAATTATCCTGTCATCATGAACAACAATATAGTCGTCTGTTTCGTTCCTAAAACCGCTGTCTTTAACAACCCGTCTTTAACATCAATCACAAGGAAACCCCATGACTGGCTTTATCCAAAAAACCCCAACCCAACAACCTCGCTTATCCCCGTTACGCCTTGGCATTGGCGGGCCTGTTGGCTCTGGCAAAACCGCTTTGACCTTGAGTCTGTGTCGCCGTCTCAAAGATGTGTACAACATGGCGGTGATTACCAACGATATTTATACCAAAGAAGATTCGGAGTTTTTGACCCGCCACGATGCCATGCCCGCTGAGCGGATTATCGGCGTGGAAACGGGCGGCTGTCCGCATACAGCGATTCGTGAAGATGCGTCGATTAATCTTAATGCCGTGGCCACCTTGCAAAATCGCTTTGACGGTCTTGAGCTGATTATCATTGAGTCGGGCGGTGATAACTTGGCGGCGACCTTTAGCCCAGAGTTGTCGGATTTGACTATTTATGTGATTGATGTGAGTGCAGGCGACAAAATCCCCCGGAAAGGTGGTCCCGGGATTACCAAATCAGATTTGCTCATTATCAATAAAACCGACCTTGCGCCACTCGTGGGCGCGGATTTGTCGATTATGGACAAAGACGCCAAAAAAATGCGCGGCGATAAGCCGTTTGTGTTTAGCAACATGAAAACTCAAGACGGTTTGGATGACATTATCAAATTTATCCAACAACAGGGCATGCTAAGAGCGCTAGAGATTCCGTCACAGCCGGTACAACATTTACCAAGCTCAAGCGAAAATATGTAAAAAATGCGATAAAATCAAGGAGACATAATGAAAACTTTAACCCAAAAAACAGCATTGGCAACCGCGCTTGTTAGCCTTTCAAGTGTGGCAGTGGCGCATGTCGGTCATGGTTTAACCCATCATGCAGGTGCAAGTTCGGTGGATTTAATGGCTGCCGTCACTGCAGGGCTCATGCACCCTATCTCAGGTCTTGACCACGTGGTGCTTGCGGTTGGCATGGGCATGGTGTTTGCCCGTCACAAAAAACTGGGTTTAGGCTTGTTGGTGACGAGCTTACTGTTAGGCTTTGCTTTGGTGCAACTATCTCATGTGGCGATTGGCTCATCGATTATTGAAGATGCGATTTTGCTATCGGTGGTGTTGACCGCGGTCGCAGTTTTGGCGCAGCGCACCAAGATAGCACAAGCCAATCAAAAAAGCTTTTCGCTCATGATGGCGATCAGCTTATTTGGTTTAACGCTATTTCATGGTATGGCGCATGCCGTGGAGATGCCAGTCAGTAGCGTGAGTCAAGGCTTTGGCTTAGGCATGATAACCGCGATGTCAGCCTTGTTTGCTGTGGGTGCAGGGGTGATGAATTGGGTAAAAGCACAATCCCATGTGCATCCCAAACTGTCTTGGCTACCTTCAATCATGGCGGCATTGGGCATGGCACTGGTATTGGCTAACTAGTGATTAACTAGGGATTAACAACATTTTTGATAAAAAGTGCAAGCTGCCGGGCTTGCACTTTTTTTATGCAACAAATTGGGTAATGTCATAAAGAAATTGGCGATAAAGTGTTATTTAGCGTCAATCAATGCTAGGTGAATGCCATAGGAATGCTAGAGCAATGGCAAATAAATGACAGATGAATGGTAATAGTGCAAAAAACCATTCCAGTTCATCAGATTGGTGAAATCGCTAAGGTCGCCAAAGTTTGCCCATTTTTTACCTAGTAGCAGCATTTAGCCAATGGACGATTGTTTAAAATAAATTTTTTTAACTATACCAATTCAACCTTTTGATTTAATTGAAAAAAAATCCAAAAATAGCTTTTAACAGGCAGATTGGCACACTAATTGAATTGTCACTATAGTCAGTTAAGACAACCAGCAACCGATAGCCAAAGCCTATCCGTTACGCCCTACCTTAAAACGGCAATCCAACTATTTTAGGAGTGACACATGTTAGACAAAAAAACCACCGAGCTAACCACGACTGAGCGTCAATTAAGCCGTCGTGCCTTTGGCAGATCCTTGGTTGCCCTAGCGGTAACGGGCAGTATGATGTTGACAGGTTGTTCAAAACCGCAATCATCAAGTGACGCCAAACCAGCCAGTGGCACGTCAACCACTGCTGCCACCGGTAGTGCCCCTGCCCCTAGCAATGGGGATACCATCAAAGTGGGTATCTTACATTCACTCTCAGGCACCATGGCAATTTCTGAAACATCGCTCAAAGACACCGCATTGATGGCGATTGATGAAATCAATGCCAAAGGTGGGGTGATGGGCAAAAAACTTGAGCCTGTGGTTGTCGACCCTGCCTCAGACTGGCCATTGTTCGCCGAAAAAACACGCCAGCTACTAACACAAGACAAAGTCGCGGTTATTTTTGGTTGCTGGACATCGGTTTCTCGTAAATCCGTGTTGCCTGTGGTTGAAGAATTAAACGGCTTATTATTCTACCCTGTGCAGTACGAAGGACAAGAGCAGTCCAAAAACATCTTTTATACGGGCGCCGCGCCCAACCAACAAGCCATTCCTGCGGTTGAGTACTTGATGTCACCAGAAGGCGGCGGTGCCAAACGCTTCGTCTTACTGGGTACTGACTATGTGTATCCCCGTACCACCAATAAGATTTTACGGGCGTTCTTAAAGTCCAAAGGCGTGGCAGATAGCGACATTATGGAAGAATATACCCCATTTGGCTTTAACAATTACCAAACCATCGTGGGTAATATCAAAAAATTCTCAGCGGGTAAAAAGACCGCGGTTATCTCCACCATCAATGGCGACTCAAACGTCCCCTTCTACCGTGAGCTTGGTAACCAAGGCATCAAAGCGGCGGATATTCCTGTGATGGCGTTCTCTGTGGGCGAAGAAGAACTTCGCGGTATCGACACCACCCCATTAGTCGGACACTTGGCAGCATGGAACTACTTTCAATCGCTCAAAAACCCTGTAAACATCAAGTTTGTGAACGCTTATAAAAAATACGCCATTGACCACAAACTGCCAAATGCCGATAAAGTAGTGACCAATGACCCCATGGAAGCCACCTATGTGGGTATCAATATGTGGAAACAAGCGGTTGAAAAAGCGGGCTCCACCGATGTGGATAAAGTCCGTGCTGCCATGGCAGGTCAAAGCTTTGCCGCGCCATCGGGCTACACGCTAACCATGGATGCCGAAAATCACCACTTACACAAACCTGTGATGATTGGGCAAATCCGTGCCGATGGTCAGTTTGATGTGGTTTACAAAACCAAAGATACCATTAGAGCTGAACCTTGGAGTCCTTATATCCCAAAATAAGTATCCCAAAATAAGTATGACGAAATAAGCCTTTCCAATAAGCTTGAATGAAGTTAACAATCGATGTTGTGACAGCCATACCGCGCATCAATACCCCAGCTGGTATGGCTTATTTTTTTGCCAAAATTTTACGATTTCACCTTTTATTGATTTAAACATTAATCCGTCACACCACCAAACAGATGGACTAATCATACAAACTAAGGAGCGACCATCATGCTCAATGGTAATCATTCTCTCGGGCAGTTTTTGCAAAAAAGTAAAAAAATTGTGCTCGGCATGTCGCTAGCGACCACGATGGGCATTGCGTTGCCAAGCGTGAGTAATGCACAGGCAAGTATCGCTTCGGCAACTACGATGACCCCTACAGCAGCCACAGCAGCCCCAACTACCGCAGCCACCAGCACGGCAGCCACAAGCACGACAGCCAGCGCAGGCGATGATATTCAAAAATTCGTAGCCGCCGATTTTGCAGGGCGTCAAGCCATGCTCAACAACTGGACAGGCACCAGCCAATCCTATGACAAGCTAGTCGAGCTGATTAACAAAGACGAGCTGTACCGTGATGATGCCGGCAATGTCTATACCCTAGAAAATACCGACCAACTCTACCGCTATCCTGCGCATACTTTGGTAAGCAATTGGCCAAGCGACCTAAACCAAGTCACACTCAATAACGCGCTGCGTTCGGCGTTGACCTTAGGGCAAACCAAAGCCAAACTCAAATCCGACGATGCCAGCGAGCGCCTTAAAGCGGTGGATATCCTAGCTGACAATATCGCCACGCTCGATAAAAAAACCGTTGCCGATATTTATGCCAATGAAAAAGACAGTACGGTAAAAGCAGCATTGGCGCAACTGCAAGCGCGTATGGATTTGCAATCGGGCGATGAGATGACCCAGATTGCGGCCTTAAAAACCTTGGCGTCCAGTAACAGTCCCGATGTGTTAGCCGATATCGAAGCGATGGCAAAACAAACCAGCCATTCACCCGAGCTCAAACAAGCCTTACAAACAACCCAAGACAAAGTCAAATCGCGTATCAAAGCCAGTGAGTGGACAGGACACGTGTTTTCTGGCTTTAGTACCGCCAGTATTTTGTTGTTGGCGGCGTTGGGACTTGCTATTACTTACGGTCTATTGGGTGTCATTAACATGGCGCATGGTGAGCTCATTATGATTGGTGCCTATACCACCTATGTGGTGCAAAGTTTTTTTAAAAGCCATTTGGCAGGCTATGTCGATTGGTACATGCTTGCCGCGATTCCGCTGGCGTTTTTGGTGAGCGCCGTCATTGGCATGATTATTGAGCGGGTAGTGATACGTCCGCTATATGGCAGACAGCTAGAAACCTTGCTTGCCACGTTTGGGGTGAGTTTGATTCTGATGCAGTTAGTTCGCATGATTTTTGGGGCGCAAAACGTCGAAGTCTCCAATATTTCATGGCTAAGCGGTGCTGTTGCCTTGACCCCAAGTTTGATGTTGCCATACAACCGTATTGCGATTATCGGTTTTACTATTATCGTATTGTTATTACTGGTGTTTTTACTCAAATACACCCGCTTTGGTCTGTTTGTACGTGCTGTGACCCAAAACCGGCAAATGGCGCGTGCGGTGGGTATTCGCTCGGCGCGTGTCGATATGATGGCATTTGGGCTTGGCTCTGGCTTGGCAGGTTTGGCAGGCTGTGCTTTGGCGCAAGTGGGCAACGTCGGTCCTGATTTGGGGCAAAACTACATCATCGATGCTTTCTTGGTAGTAGTGGTCGGCGGTGTCGGTCAAATTTGGGGGGCAGTACTGGCGGCCTTGGGTCTAGGGGTGAGTGGCACCGTGCTTGAGATTGGCATGGGTGCGGTGATTGCCAAAATTATTTTGTTGGTGCTGGTGGTGCTATTTATCCAAAAACGCCCACAAGGTCTGTTTGCCCTTAAAGGTCGCTTTGTCGAGTAATCATTGGAGAGTTAAAAAATGCGTATTTTACAATTATTTGCAGATAAACCAGTGAGTCGCTTGGCAATTATGGGCTGTTTTGCGGTGTTGATGGTATTGCCTTGGTTGCACCTGCTGCCTGCCGATTCGGCGCTGCATTTATCCGCTTATTGGGTCACTTTGATTGGCAAAATCATGTGTTTGGCGATGGTTGCTTTGGCACTGGATTTGGTATGGGGATATGCGGGGATTTTGAGCCTTGGGCATGGCTTGTACTTTGCCCTTGGCGGGTATGCAATGGGTATGTATTTGATGCGCCAAGCATCAGGCAACAGCTTGCCGGAGTTTATGCGGTTTTTGAGCTGGGATAAAATGCCTTGGTTTTGGGCAGGCACAGATAACTTTGCTTGGGCGGCGATATTGGTCGTGTTAGTGCCGGCAGTGGTGGCTTTTATATTTGGGTTTTTTGCCTTTCGCTCAAAAATCAAAGACGTGTATTTCTCGATTATCACCCAAGCCATGGTGTTTGCCGCATCGCTCCTATTTTTCCGTAACGAAACTGGGTTTGGCGGTAACAACGGTTTTACCGGGTTTAAAACCATCTTGGGCATGGACATCGCTGCTCCCATGACGCGTACCTTGCTATGTTTTGCCACAGCATTGGTGCTGATGCTTGCCTACCTTGGCTTACGTTATTTGATGCACAAGCCGTATGGTCGCGTACTGGGCGCCGTGCGTGATAGCGAAAACCGTTTGCAATACCTTGGCTATCGTACCCTATGGTACAAGCTATCTGCATGGGTGTTATCGGCGATTATCGCAGGGATTGCTGGCGCGTTGTATGTGCCACAAGTGGGCATTATCAACCCCAGTGAGATGAACCCTGTCAACTCGATTGAAATGGCGGTTTGGGTCGCCACAGGTGGACGCGGCACGCTGATCGGGGCGATATTGGGCGCAGGTGTGGTCAATGCGGTGAAAACTTACTTTACCGTGGCATATCCCGAAGCTTGGCTATTGATTTTGGGCGGGTTGTTTGTGGTCGTCACCTTGTTTTTACCCAAAGGCATTATTGGTCTATTGGACAAAATCACGCATGGCAAAAAAACGGTCGAGCCAAGCGTAAAAAATATGGAAACAAACCAAGAAACAAACATAGAAGCAAAAAAAGAATCTTAGGCTTCAGGGGCTTCAGGGTCGGCAGCGGCGTCATGCTGACCGCCTGCAACCCAGTAGTTAGTTTGATTGTACCCGATGACTAATACCCCATTAACACCCTATTAATAACACATCAAAGAGTCTGTTATGAATACAAAAGATAATAATATCAATGACTTTGCTGAGAGTAACTACGGACGGCTAAAGTCACAAGAAGCGGATTTTAGCAAAGGCATCGCCCTATATATGGAAGATGTCAGCGTGTGGTTTGATAAATTCCGCGCCTTAAACAACTTATCTTTGTACATCAAAGAAGGCGAGCTGCGTTGTATCATCGGACCTAACGGTGCGGGCAAAACCACGCTGATGGACGTGATTACCGGTAAAACTCGCCCCACGGAAGGGTCAGTGTATTTTGGACAAACCCACAATCTTGCCAGCATGACCACCGAGCAAATTGCCGAAGCTGGCATTGGGCGAAAATTTCAAAAACCCACGGTGTTTGAAAATTTTACCGTCATGGAGAACCTACTGCTTGCCGCACCCAAAGATAAGCGGGTCAAAAAAAGCCTGTTTAGCAAGCTTGACCCAGATGCGCAAAATGCCCTTGAGCAGACTTTAGCGACGATTCGCTTGGGTGAGTTTGTCAATAAACCTGCAGGATTGTTGTCGCACGGGCAAAAACAATGGCTGGAGATTGGGATGCTACTGATGCAGCGCCCCAAGCTGATTTTGCTCGATGAGCCAGTGGCAGGCATGACCGATGCCGAAACCGAACGCACCGCCGAGCTATGTTTGGAGCTCAAAAAAGACCATACCTTGGTGGTGGTTGAACATGACATGAGCTTTATTGACACCATCAGCGAGCAAGTGACGGTATTGGCGCAAGGGGCGATTTTGGCAGAAGGGACGCTTGCTGAAGTACAAGCCAACGACGATGTCATCGAAAAATATCTAGGGCGATAGGGGATAGCGATGTTAGAAGTAAACACAATCAATCAATATTATGGCGGTAGTCATATTCTGCGCGATGTCAGTTTGACCGCGCCTGTGGGTGAGTGTTCTGTGGTACTCGGTCGCAATGGCGTGGGTAAAACCACACTGTTAAAGTGCCTGATGGGGGTTTTACCGATTAAATCGGGTCAAATTTTGCTGGAGGGCAAAGACATCAGCAAATTATCGCCCGAAAACCGCGTGCGCGCAGGCATGGCATATGTGCCACAAGGGCGAGATATTTTCTCAACCTTAACCGTAGAAGAAAATATCTTGATTGGCATGGCAAAGTTTAAAGGCAGCAAAGCCAAAAAAGTCCCAAACCATTTGTACGAGATTTTTCCTGTGCTCGATGAAATGAGCCAGCGCCGCGGCGGTGACTTGTCAGGCGGTCAGCAACAACAATTAGCGATAGCCAGGGCGCTGGCTTCTGAGCCACGGGTGCTAATTTTGGACGAGCCGACCGAAGGGATTCAGCCATCGATTATCAAAGATATCGGACGGGTGATTCGTCGCTTGGCTGACCAAGGCGATATGGCGATTATTTTGGTCGAGCAGTTTTATGACTTTGCCGAAGAACTTGCCGACAATTATACGGTTATGGCACGGGGACAAGTCATTGCCCAAGGCATGGGCGGTGATATGGCAGAAAAAGGCATCAGAGAGCTAGTGGCGATTTAGTAAATAGCCAAGATGCGAGCGTTAGCTTTTAGCCAGATGGCTGTCATCTGGCTAAAAATTTACTGATAAAAATTGATTTATCAAACAATGGGATTATGCCCCATCAACGCTTATATCACTTTGGACTAGTCATGGCTTCAGGTTTGACCCATTCATCAAATTGGGCGTCAGTCAATAAACCCAGTTCAACGGCAACTTGTTTTAAGGTTTTATTTTCTTTATAAGCAGTCTTGGCAATTTTTGCTGCATTTTCATAGCCGACATGGCGATTGAGTGCGGTGACTAACATCAATGAGTTGTGTAGGAAATAATCAATTTTTTCTGTCACAGGCTCGATGCCTACCGCGCAATGGTCATTGAAACTGTCACAAGTATCGGCAAGTAAGCGAATCGATTGTAGTAGGTTGTAGCCGATGACTGGCATAAACACATTGAGTTCAAAATTACCCGAAGCCCCCGCCATATTGATGGTGACATCGTTACCCATCACTTGCGCGACGACCATCGTCATGGCTTCAGACTGGGTCGGATTGACTTTACCTGGCATGATGGATGAGCCTGGCTCATTTTCAGGGATTTTAAGCTCACCAATCCCACATCTAGGACCTGAAGCCAGCCAGCGCACATCATTGGCAATTTTATTAAGGCTCGCTGCCAAAGTTTTTAGGGCACCTGAGGCAAAAACCTCAGCGTCTCTGGCCGCTAACGCTTCAAATTTATTGGGCGCCGTGACAAACGGCACATCGGTCAACGCAGCTAAGGTTTGCGCGACCTGCTCGGCATAATCGGGGTGAGCGTTTAATCCTGTACCGACTGCAGTACCGCCTAAAGGCAGTTCATACAGACCTTGTAGCGCGGCATCCAGACGAATGAGCGCATGATCTAACTGACTGACATAGCCGCTAAACTCTTGTCCTAGCGTCAAAGGGGTGGCATCTTGCAGATGGGTGCGTCCGATTTTTACAATGCCAGCAAACTGCTCAGATTTGCTTGCTAAGGTGTCCCGCAGTTTTTGCACCGCGGGGATAAGCAGATAGACAATCTGACGCGCCGCCGCTACCCGAATCGCGGTGGGAAAGCTGTCATTGGTAGACTGAGCATGATTGACATCGTCATTGGGATGAATCGGCTGATAACGACCTTTGCTTTGACCGGCAAGTTCATTGGCGCGGTTGGCAAGCACTTCATTCATGTTCATGTTTGACTGGGTGCCAGAGCCTGTCTGCCAAACCACCAAAGGAAATTGGTCACGCAGTGCCCCGTTGATGATTTCATCGGCGGCCTGCACGATAAGGTCACGTTTATCATCACTGATACGCCCTAATTTGGCATTGGTGATGGCGGCGGCTTTTTTGACCAGTGCCATGGCTTCAATCAGCGGCTGTGGTAAGGTTTCGCCACCGATTTTAAAGTTATTGCGGCTACGCTCGGTTTGCGCGCCCCAGTAAGCATCTATAGGGACATTAACGGCGCCCATGGTGTCTTTTTCGCTGCGAAATTGCTGGATATCGGTTTGGTTATCGGTTTGGTTATCGGTTGTCATTATTGTTCTCTTTTTTAGTGAATTTTTTGATTCTGTCATTATCAAAGCGGCTGGTTATCGCCACTTATGCACCAAAGCACATATGCCCCAAAGTACAAGGTAAAGTTTAACAGAGTTATCAACCAGAAAAGTTTGAGAATATGTGTCGTTTGTTATCTTTGTTAAAGTAAGCGGTAAAATGACGGGTGATAACGAAAGATAGTTAACATTTTATTGCGATATGTTGTTGAGCAATCGTTTACTATGAACGAAATTTTGCCAGCGTCAGTAGATTTTTGGCCTGTCGATACGCTTTGTTTTGCTATCTAACACTGTATAAAACTTACCTAGCAGGTCAGTAATAAAAAAATAATTAAAATAGCCATCGTTATCATTATCATCATTAAGCAATTATTATTAAGAAGCAATTATCATTAAGTAAATTTGACGGTATGAAAAAATCACAACAACTTCCAGATTTTAGTTCGGTCGGCACGCTATGGCGACCGTTTTTGTTTTTCTTGTTGCCTTTACTGCTGACCAACATCTTGCAATCGCTGTCAGGGACGATTAATACCATTTTTGTTGGGCAGATGCTAGGGGTACAAGCGATTGCCGCCGTATCGGTGTTTGCCCCAGTGCTGTTTTTTTTGATGGCATTTATCATCGGTATCGCTTCAGGCTCATCGATTTTGGTAGGGCAGGCTTGGGGTGCCAAAGAGTTGGATTTGGTCAAACGAATTACCGGCAATAGCTTTGCAATTATTTTGATATTAGGGGTGATGATTGCGATTACGGGCAGCTTGCTCAGTCAATTGATTATTGTGCAGATGGGCGTCCCTGCTGAGATTCAAGGCTTGGCAAACCGTTATGCCAAATTGATGTTAGCAGGAAGTCCGCTACTGTTTTTATTTATCGCTTATACTTCGTTATTGCGCGGGGTGGGCGATTCGGTGACGCCCTTGTTTGCCGTGGGTATTTCTATTGTGATTGGGATTGTGGTGACGCCTGCGCTCATTCAAGGTTGGTTTGGGTTACCCAAGCTAGATATCCAAGCCCCTGCCATTGCGACTTTATTGTCACAGCTGTTGGTATTGCTGTTTTTGTTTTTTTATACCCGTGCCAAAAATCACCCCTTACAAATTGATACTCAATTACTCAAATATATACGCATCCAACCCGACATCGCGCGTAAAGTGATTCGGCTGGGGTTGCCTACCGCGTTTCAGATGGTCACGGGCGCGATATCTGGCTTGGTGATTATTGGGCTGGTCAATGGCTTTGGTACCAATGCTACCGCAGCTTATGGCGCAGTCAACCAAGTGTTGAGCTATGTGCAATTTCCTGCCATGTCGATTGCGATAGCGGCATCAATTTATGCCTCGCAAGCGATTGGCGCAGGTAAAGCGAGTGCCTTAAACTGCGTCACTCGCACTGCCATGTTGACCAATCTCATTATTACGGGTGGGTTGATTGTTTTGGCGTATCTTTTTTCCCGTTATTTGATGGCGATGTTTATCACGGTGGAAGGCGTGATTGTATTAGCGCAGCAGTTATTGCACATTGTGTTATGGAGTTTGCTTTTTTTTAGCAGTGGCATGATTTTTAGTGGCATGATGCGCGCTACTGGGATGGTGTGGCAGCCTATGTTTATCAGTATCGGCACTATCTTATTGGTAGAGATTCCCAGTGCGATTTTACTCAGTCGTCATTTTGGACTGCAAGGCATTTGGTGGGCGTATGTGGCGAACTTTATAGTGATGAGCGTTTTACAAGGCTTGTATTACCAATTTGTTTGGAAGAAAAAAGCGGTCGAGCGATTGGTGTAAGTAGTATTTATTTCAATCTGGCAAAAGTAAGCCATCTAGATACCGACAGCGACTATTGTCCAAAACCGCCGCATACGCTAAGCTTAGATAATGATATAGCGAGATTTTGCTGTATCATTATCTTGCGGCTGCAGCGCTTGACATCCCAACAAACAATCATACCAACAGGCAATCATGCGTATCTGACTTACCAGCTTGACGTCATCAAATGCGAGCATCGGTATTATTCGCTTGATTTAGCCGCTTGATTTAGTCGCTTGATAGTGCCTTGAATTCATTAACGGATTGCCGCAGTCAAGCCATATCCGATGACTGACAAATCTTATAGCTACCAAGTCTGATGGCTAACTAATCTGTTAGCTACCCAATCTATTGGCTAAGAGGCGCTTTTTTTCCAACCGGGTAAATGATAATTAAACGCCAGCGCGGCAATACGCAGTCCTGTGGTGGTGACGGTACTGATGAACATAATCATCCAAGCGGCAAGCGAGCTGTAAACTGCCAAAATCGCATACACCCAGCCGCCAACCAACGCACACATGGCATACGGACGATGGTCAAAAAACGCGGTGGGCATCTCACCACAGGCGATATCACGCATCACCCCGCCAAATACCCCAGTGATAATCCCCATGATGACTGACACCGCCATCGGCATACCGCTTGCCAGTGACGCTTGTACCCCAGAGGCGACAAACAAGCCCAAACCTAACGCATCTGCCAATTGAATCGCCGCAGGTGTAATACGAAACGGACGGCGGCTATTGACTAGCATTACCACAATACAAAGCGCAAACACCAGCCATAACATCAGCTCTTGAGACACCCAAAAAAACGGCCGCCGCTCTAGCAAAATATCACGCAGCGTGCCACCCCCATACGCCGATAAAAATCCCAGCACCGCTACCCCAAACATATCCATACGTTTGCGCACGCCTGCCAAGATACCTGACAAGGCAAAAGCAATGGTGCCGATGACTTCTACGGCGATTCTGAGTGATTCACCCCAAGGTGCCAAATCAGTTAGCTGCATAGCATAAAAACCAAACAATCATAAAAAATCACATCATACCATACCCACCGAAATTACCGCCTAGCAAAAACCCAAGGTATTTGCATTATCTATGGCAAGACAATTGAACTTATAGCAAAGCAATTGCCTAAGACAGGTCGATATAGACGGTAGCGCATTATTGCAAGAACGGTATATGCCAAAAATGGTATAACCAAAAGCACGGTATAACCAAAAGCACGATATAAATGGACAGGGGAGGACACAGTGAAGAACCTGCTAGATGGTTTGACTTGGGTTTGTTTTTAACTGTGTGACAGTTGCTATTGCCAATAGCTCATCGGTGAGTCTTCAAGTTCATTCAGAATTTTTCTCAGCCCATCTGACCAGTGTTGGCGGATGCTGGCAAAGTATTCATCGTTTTCATCAATGCGATACCCTTGTGGCATCTGTAGGCTGTCATTGTGATAGACCAACACATCAATGGGCATACCGACGGATAGGTTGGAGCGGATGGTTGAATCAAAAGAAATCAGAATGGCTCGCATTGCTGATTTGAGTGATGCATCATAATTCATGGAACGGTCTAAAATAGGTTTGCCGTATTTACTTTCACCTAACTGGAAAAAAGGCGTATCGGTTGTTGCTCTGATGCAATTGCCTTCAGGGTAGATAAAATAAATTTCGGGGGATTGCCCCTTGATTTGCCCACCCAAAATAAAACTGCTTCTAAACTTGGTATCGGTTTCTTGTGCGATGGTTTGGGCATGGATGGTGGTTTCTCGCAAGCACTCACCCACCAATTGCGCGGCATCATACAGGGTAGGGACGGTATGCAAATTACGCTCTTGCGCAAGTTTGATGGCGTTATCTAACTTGGTAAATACCGCTTGTGACGTCGCCAAGTTGCCGGCGGTTTGTAGTACCAAAAACCGCTCGCCTTCAATGCCGTATTGATACATTTTGCGAAACATCGATACTTGGTCGACGCCCGCATTGGTGCGAGTATCACTGGCGAAAATCATCCCGTCTTTGAGTCGGATACCCACACAATAGGTCATGGTTGTTCCTTTTTTAGCAAATACTGGTTTAGCAAATATTGGTTTAGCAAATATTGGTGAATTAATAGTGGCAAATTACTGCTGCGCTGCAAACTGCGCGTTAAGCTGTGGTATGTACTGGGGGCTTGTAGATACCATGACTTGACTATAAAGTCGCTCGTCACCGCCCCCTGTTCTCACCCCGCGCACTGGCGCCGCATCGGCATAGTCACGCCCAAAGGCGATATAGACATGAGAATTGGGGGTAAAATGTTGGTTAGAGATATCAAAGGTGTACCAATTACCCGCAAGCCAGACTTCTGCCCAGGCATGGCTTGCCATATGCGCTTGGGTCGCTTCATAAATATAACCCGATACATAGCGCGCTGCAATGCCTTTATCCCGTAGCAGTGCCAAAAATACATGGGTATGGTCTTGGCACACCCCAGCCGCCATCGCAAACGCTTGCTCTGCTGTGGTGCCGACATGGGTCACGCTTTTGGTATAGGGCATTTTATCGAGCAAGTCTTTTGCCAATGATTTGAGGATGGCTAACTGCGTATCGATGTCCTCACTTTGCAAAAACTGCTCAAGCGCGTCATGGGCAAATTCACGCATGGCTTCGGAGCATTGGGTCAGCTTGGTGGGTACGGCAAAAATCTGATACGGCACTTGCTGATTGTCAGGGATAAATAAGGTATCAGCGTTAATTTCTACTTCCCCAAAGGCTTGAATTTGCAAGTTGTTGTGCGGTTCGTGACGGCTTAGGGTGAGCCATTGGTTGCCAAAGCCGTCCGTTTGCATTTGTGCAACTTTAGGCAGCATCACTTGCCAGTTATGGATAGTTTGGTGGGGTAGTGTCATCGGCGTCATGCGGATGTATTGCACACTGCGTAAGGCAAGTTGTTCATAAAAATAATTGGTTTGGTGGCTGATTATAAGTCTCATTGTACTCTCACTAACTGCTTATTTTTGTCAAAATGATGGTAGTCATCTAATAGATTTGGCTTACACACCTTGCTGTAAAATATTTGAAAACGCGCCCGATAGTGACTGAAAATCTTTGGGTTGATTAGACTTTAACAGTTGATTGACCAATCGATCCAGCTCACGCCAGCGGGTGTTTTCTGGCAAGGTATTAACAACCTCTTTAAGTTTTTGCACGCACTCACGGCAATCTTTTTTCATCAATATATGACAGTCCAGCGATTCAAAACATTGTCCGAGTTGCCAAAATGTGACCACAATCGGGTTTTCTTGTTGCATCGACGCATTGCAGGCATAGAGCTGTAGGCTGGCAGCACGGTACGCTCCCGTATTGGCTAACCGTTTGATGAGGTTATAGAGTTCCGCCGTATCTTTGCCAATAACGCCTTTGACGTCTTGGACATTTTGCTCGATAAAACCAATGGTTTCGGGCACCTTTTTGTTGGCAAGATAGTCATATAGGGCATCGGCATCGGCTGAAATCGGCAAGCCAAGATTGTGCACGATGGCATCGACGTCTATTTGGCTGTACTGGTCATTTGACAGCCGTGTAATGATTTGTTCATAATAGCGTAAGCGCTCACTGTATCGACCTAGCCACACTAAGTAGCTCGCTGTTGATAACAGTAAAATTAAGCGATTATGATTGATATTTTCATACGCCAATAAAGTCGACGATTGCGATTTTCGTTCATGATTGGTTTGAATGGCGCCCAAATGAGCGCTGCCTTGTTTGCCGCTGAGTTTGCCATTGACGGTATCGACTACCCAAGTGTCTTTTACTCCACCGCCTTGCGATGAGTTGACCACCAATGAGCCTTCGGTCATTGCCACCCGTGTCAATCCGCCTGGTACAATATCCACTGTGCCATCGCCATGTGACAACACAAAAGGACGCAAATCAATATGGCGCGGTGCGATGCCACTGGCAACCGCGGTTGGGTTGGTGGACAAGCTAATGGTCGGTTGGGCGATAAACCCTGCTGGGTTGTCTAGTAAGCGTTTGCGGTAAGCGGCAATTTGCTCTTTGCTTGACGTCGGTCCTATTAGCATCCCATATCCCCCTGAGCCCTGCGTTTCTTTAATCACCAACTCTGGCATATGGTCGAGCACATATGCCAACTCATCGGCATCACTGCATTGATAGGTTTGCACATTGGGTAGAATCGGTTTTTCACCCAAATAATACTCAATCATCTTGGGTACAAACGGATAAAGGCTTTTATCGTCAGCAATCCCTGTGCCTGGGGCGTTGGTTATCACCACATTGCCTGCGCGATACGCACTCATCAGCCCTGACACCCCCAAGATTGAATCGGGTAAAAACGCCAACGGATCCAAAAATGGGTCGTCAATACGGCGATAAATCACATCCACTTGTACCTTGCCGCGCACCCCTTGGATGTAGACATGGTTGTTTTCTACAATCAAATCATAGCCATGCACCAAGGGCACATTCATCTCACGCGCCAAAAACGCATGCTCATAATAGGCACTGTTAAAACGTCCTGGGGTGAGTACCACGATTTGTGGGTCATATTTGTTGGTGGTGCTTGATAGACACGCCTTTAACCGTTTTGGATAGTCCGCCACCGGCAACACTGACTGAGATTGGTAGAGTTTGCTTAGTAGGGTTTGCGACACGTTGCGGCTCTCGAGCATATAAGAGACGCCAGAAGGGGTGCGCAAGTTGTCCTCGAGCACACAATATTGTCCGTGCTGGTCGCGAATCAAATCAATGCCGCTAATATGGGCATAGACGGGTTTATCCAAGTTAATACCCAGCATCCACGGCTCGTAGCCACTGTTTTTAAACACAAACTCGCTTGGCACAATGCCTTCTTTGACAATCGTCTGTTCGTGATAAATATCATGGATAAATTGATTGAGCGCGCGAATACGTTGTTGGCAGCCTTTTTCCATCACTTGCCATTCTTGAATGTCAATGATGCGCGGGATGATATCAAAGGGTATCATGCGCTCAATGTTGCTGGCATCGCTATACACAGTGAAGGTCACGCCGCGGCGATAAAAAATATCCGATGCTTGGTTATTCAAACTAATTAACGTGTCTGAATTCATTTCTTGAAGCCAAGCACCCACCTGTTGTGCCGAATGTCTATATTGCCCATCGGCGAGTTGCAGTTCATCAAATGCTTTGGCAATTGGCATTATTGGCTCCTTATTCATGACAAAAGATGGAATAGTTTTTGCCTCACGATGGCAGACATTTTCTTGACAGATTATTCTATAAATAACTTATTAAATAATTCATCAAGTTTCATGCCAAAAAAAACAAAGCAAAAGGCATAAATAGTTGAAAAATAGATTAAAAATCGCTCAATTTTGCACCAAAATTAATCGGATTATTGAAGTTGGTGCAGTGTAAAACAAAAAACCTATGCCATAGGCGCATAAAAATCATGACATGAACCAAATTAATGCAAGAGAAATATTTTGGTGAAAAATTAAACGAATATTTTTCTACTAAGTTGTTATATTAAAAATTATTTTTATTAAAAATTATTGCAATACATCATCAGATAATGCGCATACTAATAGCAATAGTCAATACCCAACTTGTACAATTCAAACAAGATTATCATTCAAACAACCTGAACTAGTCGAATGCCTGCTTCGTTGCCCAATCGACGCTAAGGCTCGTGAGCTAAAGGGTAAAAGCAGTTAACAGGCTAATCGTTTTTTATTAAGTTCTCCCCCAAAAAATCAATTAATAAGCGTATTTTTAAATTTAAAAATGCCCGATTCATATAGACCGCATAAATCGCTACGCTGCTAAATGGCTGCTCAAACAATTTGACCAGTCGTCCTTGCGCAATTTCATCCTCAATCAGCCATTCGGGCAATATCGCAGCGCCCATGCCTGTCAGCGCCATCTGTGCCATCATCACAGTGTTATCAGCCGTTGCCGTAAAACCACCGACTTTAGGCGGTGGATATAAGGCAACTCATACACTATAACGCTTGCATAAATTTTGCTAAAATAATTTGCATGAAAACACTCAAGCTACGCATACGAGACAAACATACTGATAAACTCAACCGCCTAAGCGGTGCGGTCAATTTCGTATGGAATTATGTCAATGACTTGAGTTACAGACACCTACAAAAAACTGGCAAATTCTTTAGTGCTTATGACCTAAACGACTACACCAAAGGTAGCGGTGAGTTACTAGACTTGCATAGTCAGACTATTCAGGCAATCAATGAAACCCATGCCAAAGCTAGAAAACAATTCAAAAAAGCTAAGTTATCATGGCGAACCAACAACCCAACATCAAAGCGTAAAAGCTTGGGTTGGCTACCATTCAAACAATCGGCTATTAAGCACATTACCACGCATCAAACAGGCAAAAAAGGCTTAAAATCCACCTTACAACTATCTTTAGCCAAAGGGCAGAAACTAATCATCGACCTATGGGACAGCTACAACCTTAGCCTATATCAAATTAACACACTAGAAATCGTCCAAGACAGCCGTAACCGTTGGTATGCCTGTATCACAGTCAAAGACTATCCCAAACAATCATGCGGAACGGGTAGCGTAGGCATTGACTTAGGGCTTAAAGACAGTGCTACCGCCTCAAACGGTGACAAGCTAACCATTAAGCAAACGCTAAAATATGCAAAACAATTAGCTATAGCCCAACGCTCAAACAACAAAAAACGTATCAAGGCTATCCATGCCAAAATCAAAAACACAAGGCAAGACCTGATACACAAATTCACCACCCAATTAGTCAGAGACAATGCCCTAATCGTGGTAGGTGATATTCAGAGTAATCAATTTAATAGTAAAAAAGGCAAACTCGCCAAATCGGTTTACGATGCAGGCTGGTTTGAACTCAAGCGACAACTGACCTACAAATGCGAGAACGCAGGTTGCCGTTTTGAAATCGTGAATGAGAGATACACGACCCAGCGATGTTCGTGTTGCGGTGAAATCACCGCCAATAGTCCGAAAGGTAGAAAATCGCTTGGAATAAGAGAATGGATATGTGCTTCGTGTGGCACATGGCATGATAGAGATATCAATGCTGCTAAGAACATTCTTGCGGTCGGGCTTGACCGTCTAGCTGTAGGAATCCCTTCACTTTAGGGAGGGGAGGAAGTCAAACTTATCTGTCGCAGGCGCGGGTGCTTTTTCCTTTGATAATCGCGGACAAACTGTCAGTGCCTAGTTAATAAAATTTTAGGTGATAACAATAGGAGGTCGCCATGAAGGGTTTAACATTAACTGATGTATTAGGCGCAAGCATTGACGAGCCAACGCTGCCGAGTTTATTTATCTCGCATGGCGCACCGACGATTGCGATTGAAGATACGCCGTCTACTCAGGCGCTGCATCAGCTTGGTGCTGCTTTACCCAAGCCAAAGCTTATCCTTATCATGTCGGCGCACTGGGAAAGTGGCGAGTGGCTGATCAACGCCAATCCAGCCCCCAGCACTTTACATGATTTTGGGGGCTTTCCTAAAGCGTTATTTGAAATTCAGTACCCCGCAGTCGGTCATCCAGCAGCTGCGCAAAGTATCGCCAAGCAGCTAGCGCAAATGCAAGTGGCGGTTAAAGTGGTCGACAATCAACCATTTGATCATGGTGTCTGGACACCGCTGCTACACATGTACCCCAATGCCGATGTGCCAATCGTGCAGGTGTCGTTGCCACACGGGTTTAGCCCTAGTCAGTTGTATCAGCTTGGGCAGTTGTTTGCGCCGCTACGGCAACAAGGGGTGTTGATTGTGGCATCGGGCAGTATTACCCATAACTTATACAATGTGCGTTTTAACAGCCAACAGATTGAGCCGCAAGCCAAAACCTTTAAATACTGGATAATAGATCAGCTAAAAGCCAATGACAAAACGATGTTTGATTGGCAGACGCATAGCTTGGCTCGCCACAATCACCCAACGCCCGAGCATTTATTGCCTGTATTTTTTGCGCGAGGGGCAGGGGATGTGATGTCGGTGATGCATGAAAGCTTTGCTCACTACAATTTGGGTATGGATATCTATCGGTTTGATTAGTGGATAAAAAAAGGCGAATTAACCGCAGTAAATTTGCCTTATCATCAATCTATCGAAAAATGAATCTATCGCAAAATAAATCTGGCGCAAAAATGTATCGCGCAAGCTTTATAAGGCTTCATAAGAATGTCATGTGTATTGTTTTATTTTTGCACTTTTACCCAATATTGTAGCGGCTAAACAAGCCTCTAAAAAAGCCTCAAAAAAAGCCATTATTCTAGGATAATGGCTTTTTTATGGCGATAAAAAAGTTTTGATAACTACCCCTTAGGGATTAAGTTGAAAATTGTTTACTTGTATGTAAAGGATTGTAGCTAGCCGTCAGCAACCCTGCTATCAATCCTCAATATCTGCTAAAATAACACAGATAATTTTAAACTACTGATAATCAATTATGGGTTTATTTCGTTTTTTTGAAAATCGTCTGGAAGTCTATCCAGAAGACAATTACAACCTACCGACGGATAATTTTCTGAAGTTTCTGTGGGCGTGTACCAAGGGCTTGCGCGGTTGGATTTTTGCCTTCATGTTCTTGACGGGCTTGATAGGCGTGTATGAGTCGCTACTGTACAAGTGGATTGGCGATATCGTCAACTGGCTGGGTGCTTATACGCCCGCTAATCTGTGGTCAGAAAAAGGCAATAGTTTGCTAATGATGGCGGCTGTGTTGGTGGTCAGCCCGATTTTGGTGGGCTTAAGTTCGCTGATTCATTTTCAGACCTTGCAAGGCGTGTTCCCGATGCAGATGCGCTGGCGTTTTCACCGTCAAATGCTCGGTCAATCCATGCAGTTTTATCAAGACGAGTTTTCCGGGCGGGTATCTGCCAAGGTGATGCAAACCGCGCTTGCGGTGCGCGATACCATTATGACCATTGCTGATATGCTGGTGTATGTATTGGTGTATTTTGTCAGTAGTGGCATTATTTTATTTCACCTTGATGGTTGGTTACTTATTCCATTTTTGTTGTGGATGGTGATGTTCTTTGCCACTGTGGCGTATTTTATCCCCAAGCTTAAAAACTCTGCCAGTCGCCAAGCCGATGCGCGTGCTTTGATGACAGGGCGGATTACGGATGCGTATGCCAATATCACGACAGTAAAATTATTTAGCCACTCTCGCCGTGAGCTGACTTATGCCAAAGATGCGATGAGCCAGTTTTTGGGTACGGTGCATGAGCAGATGCGCTGGGTGTCCCGCCTTGAGCTGGTCAATCATTTGATTAATGTGGTGTTGGTCGGTACTACGGTAGCCCTCGGTTTGTATCTGTGGTATTACAACGGCTTGAGCGTGGGAGCGATTGCGGCAGCGACTGCGATGGCGATGCGTCTTAATGGATTGACCCATTGGATAATGTGGCAAACGGCAGCATTGTTTGAGAATATCGGTACCGTGCAGGACGGCATGAAAACCTTGTCAAAACCGCATACCGTGGTAGATAAGCCGAATGCTAGGGATTTACTCATCACGCAAGGCGAAATCAACTTTAGCCATGTCGATTTTAATTATGGTCGCAGTGGCAATAAAACCAATGACACCGATGCCAAGCAAAAACTACTCGATGATTTTAACCTTGAAATTAAAGCAGGTGAAAAAATCGGTCTAGTGGGACGCTCTGGGGCAGGTAAATCAACCTTGGTGAATTTGCTACTGCGTTTTTATGATGTCGATGGTGGCGCGATTTTGATTGATAATCAAAACATCAGCGATGTCACCCAAGAAAGCTTACGCCAACAAATCGGCATGGTCACCCAAGATACCTCACTACTACACCGCACCGTGCGAGAAAATATTGCCTATGGTCGCCCAGATGCCACCGATGAGCAAATCATCAGCGCCGCCAAACAAGCGCATGCGTGGGAGTTTATCCAACATTTAAGCGACGCAAAAGGCAATGTCGGCTTGGATACCCAAGTCGGTGAACGAGGGGTCAAGCTCTCGGGCGGACAACGCCAGCGCATTGCCATCGCTCGAGTGATGCTCAAAAATGCCCCGATTTTGCTGCTCGATGAAGCGACCTCAGCACTCGATAGCGAAGTGGAATACGCCATCACTGACAGTCTTAACGATATGATGGCAGGCAAGACCGTGATTGCGATTGCCCACCGATTATCGACAATTGCGTCGATGGATAGATTGGTGGTGATGGATAGAGGACAAATTGTCGAGCAAGGTAGCCATGCCCAGCTTTTAGCTCAAAATGGCGTGTATGCCAAATTGTGGGCAAGACAAAGTGGCGGTTTTCTTGGGGAAGATGATTAAATAAAGGTACGGCTAACTTACGTTAGATTTGATATAGCCCAATGGCAAGGGTGAATGCCAAGTCACAAAAGGGGTGGCCATAACTTTTCACTGGGTCTTATAATCAAGTAACCAAGTCACCTTTTAGTCACTAAAAAGTGGCTAAAAAAGTGATTAATTAGGACAATTGGCATGGAAGAACAACGCATCAATCTAAACGGCAAAAACGCCAAATACTATAACATCAAAAACCCCACTGCCAGCCAGAATGCCCATTTTTACGGCGGTAACGGTTTTGCATTAGGCGTCTATGAGCCACTCTTGAGCGACTTAGCGCAACATCTTAACATCACCGCGCTAACCATGCGGGGTGAATGGTACGATAAACCGACCGAAAACGCGCTGACGCGGGAACAAGATGCGGATGTCTTGATTGAGTTCTTGCAAGCGACCCTAGCAGAGCGAGACGGCAAGCCCGTCATCGGTATCGGGCATTCACAAGGGGCAACTGCCACCACCATGGCGGCTGCCAAACGCCCAGATTTGTTTAGCGCGCTTTACTTGCTTGAGCCTGTCACCTTTACCAACCAGCAAGGCAAGCTTTATAGCTTAGTGCCACGCATGGTGAAAATGACCCGAGAACCCTTTAAAAGCACCCAAGTCAAACAAGCCAACTGGGGCAGTGTGGATGCGTATTATCAGTTTCTTCGCCGTCATAAAGCGTACAAACGTATCACCGATGAACACCTTTTAACCTATGCCAAAAATAGTTTAGAGCCAGGTGAGCAGGCTGAACTCACGCTACGTTTTTCACCCAAGCAAGAGCTCGCCAATTATTTTGGTACACCGCTGATTATGAAGCCATTACAACAGCTTATTGCCGACAACAAAGTGCCTGTGCAGTTAATTATCGGTAAGCCGTCGATGTTTATCAGTCAACAAGTGCGCCAAATGTGGGATAAGTTCGTGCCCAGTGAGCAAATGACGGTGCTCAATGACTATGGACATTTACTGCCACTTGAAGCACCAGAATTATGCGCCAAGCTCATTTTTCAAAAGCTAAAGTTGACAAGCTAACATGAGTTTATTTGCCGCCAATCCCAACGAGAATTTATTGCCCTACGATGGCATTGTCAATGATTTTGGGCAGGTTTTTGACAACCCCGCTTATGAGCCCAATGCGCTTTATCGGCATTTTTTAACGCAGTTACCTTGGCAGCATGACGTTGTCACAATTTTTGGCAAAACCCATGTCACCCACCGCCAAATCGTGTGGATGAGTGAAAACGATTATCACTATTCTGGACAACGCAAGACGGCAACGCCTTGGACAGCAGATGTTTTGGCATTAAAACAGCACATAGAATTGCTGCTGGCTGAGCAACATATGAGCGCAAATTTTAACGCCTGTTTGTTTAATTATTACCCCACAGGCGATGATGGCATGGGCTACCATGCCGATAATGAAAGCGAACTGGGTAATGAACCCATTATCGCGTCTGTCTCATTAGGGGCAACCCGTAAATTTGTATTTAAGCACCGCATCACCAAGGAAAAAGTCGAGATTCCCTTGCAAAATGGACAGCTCATTGTCATGCGCGGACAAACCCAGCGCCATTGGTTACACAGCCTGCCTAAAACCAAAAAAGTAACGGAAGGTAGAATTAATCTGACCTTCCGTCATATAGCGAATTAGATATCATTTAGCTATCGAGAAGCGCCTGCTAGCTATCGAGAAGCGCCTGCGCCGCAGCAATATCGAGTGTGCCTTCGTAAATGGCACGGCCTGTAATGATACCTTCAAGATAATCACTGTAGGGTTTTAGGTTTTCGATGTCTTGTAAATCCGTCACCCCACCTGAGGCAATCACCGGAATACCGCCTTCTTTTGCCAAGTTGACTGTTTGCTCGACATTGACGCCTTGCATCATGCCATCACGTGCAATATCAGTATAGACGATAGAAGATACGCCTGCATCGGCAAAGCGTTTTGCCAAATCCACCGCTTTGACATCGGTGACATTTGCCCAGCCATGTGTCGCTACCATGCCGTCTTTGGCATCAATACCTACAATGATATGACCGGCAAATTCTTGACACGCTTGTTCAACAAATTCAGGTTGTTCGACTGCTTTGGTACCGATAATAATATAGCTCAAACCCGCTTCTAAATAATGACGGATGGTATCAAGGCTACGGATACCGCCACCGAGTTGAATGGGTAAATTTGGGTAGGCTTTGGCAATCGCGGTGACGACGTCTTTATGCACCGGCACGCCATCGAAAGCACCGTTTAAATCCACCAAATGCAGGCGTCGAGCGCCTTCTTTTACCCAGCGGCTTGCCATTGCGACAGGGTCATCACTAAATACGGTATCGTCTTCCATACGCCCTTGTTTGAGGCGGACACATTTGCCGTCTTTGAGGTCAATGGCAGGGATAATTAAAGTTGGCGTAGTTGATAACGTCGTCATGGGGTTGTCCTGTTGTCGGTTGGCGCAAATTGAGCTAGGCTAGTCAAAATGCGTGTCGCTAGAATTTGGCGATAATTTTACCGTATAATGCCAACTAAGGTTAAGATATTTTGCATGTGGGTATTAGCATAACAGGGGTAGCGATAATGTTATACGTGGTGATAGCAGGGATTTTTATATTAGGGTATATGGCGATTGCCTTTGAGCACAATATTCATGTCAACAAAGCTGCCAGCGCGCTACTGACTGCGATTGCGTTATGGGTACTGCTGACCTTTGGTATCGATACGCTTGTTGCCAACCATTCGGTGACCGCCAGCCTTGCAAATCATCAAGATTCCTTGCATTTTGTCGGCGAGCAGTTACGTGAGCATTTGGCAGAAATCGCCGAGATTTTGTTCTTCTTGATGGGGGCGATGGCGATTGTTGAGCTGATTGATGCGCATGATGGCTTTCGAGTGATTACCGATAAAATCCATACCAAAAATGCCAGTAAGCTACTCGCCATTATTACCATTATCACCTTTTTTCTCTCATCGTTACTCGATAACTTAACCACCACCATTGTAATGGTATCACTGGTGTCAAAAATCATCGATGACCAAAAAATGCGATGGTATTTTGCCGGTCTTATTGTGATTGCGGCCAATGCAGGTGGCGCTTGGTCACCTGTGGGCGATGTCACCACCACCATGCTATGGATTGGTGGGCAGATTACCGCAACGGGCATTATGGCAAATGTGTTTATCCCAAGTATCGTATGTACGTTAATCCCCATGGGTTTGGTGATGATGCAGCTAAAGGGTCAAACCGTGACCGCGCCTGTACTGCCAAGCGGACAAGAATCTGACAGTGAATTGGCTAGTATGCCTATAGAGCAGCGTATCGAAAGCCTACGTGCTACCATCAAATCAAACGCTCAAGACAGCATCAGTCAAAAAACGCGCATGACAGTGTTACTGCTGGGGTTGGGAGCATTGGCATTTGTGCCAATTTTTAAAACCATTACCCATTTGCCCCCTTATGTCGGTGTGTTGTTTGGCTTGGCTATACTGTGGATGGTCACTGAAATCATGCACCGTCACCAAGATGATTATATCCGTGAGCGTATCGGGGTTGAAGGCGTACTAAGCCGCATTGATATTCCCAGTATTTTATTTTTCCTCGGTATTTTATTGGCGGTGGCAGCACTTGCCACTGCGGGCATACTCGGTGACGTAGCAAAATGGCTGGATGCCACTTTTGGCAATGTGTATCTCATCAATGTCATGATTGGCTTGTTATCCTCAATCGTGGACAACGTGCCTTTGGTAGCAGGGGCAATGAATATGTATCCGCTGACCACCGATGCCAGTATCGCGCAAGCGGCGGCAGGTGAGGCAGCGCGCCTTGAGCTGTTTCGTCAAGATGGCATGTTTTGGGAGTTTTTGGCTTATTGTGCGGGGACAGGCGGTAGCTGTTTGATTATCGGCTCGGCCGCGGGCGTGGCAGCGATGGGCATGGAGAAAATCCCGTTTATGTGGTACATGAAAAAAATCACTTGGCTTGCACTGATTGGCTATCTGGTCGGGGCAGGGGTATATGTGCTGATTGAAACGATGAAACGATGAAACGATAATTGGCTGCTATTGACATAATAGGCTATTCAATCATTAAACAAGGCGCAAATAAGCGCCTTTTTTATGGACTGGTTTTATGGACTGGTGAGCGATGGCATCGCTTCAATGTGATTAAACTTGCGCTAAATATAAAAAGTCAAAATTTACCCCAAAAAGCTATTGATTTTGATAAAAATATGCTAAACTATTGCCCTTTTTGGTGTACCTAAACTTTGCTAAAACTGTATTTATGCCGTTTTTTCAATTGTTTGGGTCTTTTAGGCTCTAACCACTGAACTAGATTCAATTGATTGCATTCACAGAGAGAACATTATGGTAGTTATCCGTTTACAACGCGGTGGTGCGAAAAAACGCCCATTTTATCAAATCGTGGTAACCGACTCACGCAATGCCCGTGACGGTCGTTACATCGAAAACATCGGGTTCTTTAACCCACTAGCGCAAGGTCAAGAAGTGCCATTACGTATCAACGCTGACGCTTACCAAGCATGGATCAACAAAGGTGCACAACCTTCTGACCGTGTTGCCGCTTTATTTAAAGCAGCTAGCAAAGCACAAGCAACTGCTTAATTTTTTATAAAAATTAAGTAGAGCGGACTTTAATATGGCAAAACAACCGACAGACTTGCATACCAATGAGGCTAACGCATCGCTGTTTAAAATCGGCGAGCTAAAAAAGCCTTATGGCATTCATGGTTGGTTATGGGTATTTAGCTTTACTGAAGACCGTGAAGCGATATTTGATATGCAGCCTTGGGTCATCAATACTGCCATGGGTCAAAAGACCTTAACGGTAAAAAACTGGCGACAACAAGGTAAAGGCTACGTGGTACAACTTAACGAAGTACCCGACCGCAATATCGCAGAAACCATGTTTAGCGTGAGCCTTTGGGCAGAAAAAAACAATCTGTCCGAGCTTGCAGAAAACGAATATTATTGGTCAGATTTGATTGGTTTGACGGTGATTAGCCAGTCAGAAAATGTCATTTTAGGACGTGTAAAAGAGCTGTTTGAAACAGGGGCCCATGCCATTATGGTAGTCGAGCCGACTGCTGATAGTGTGGATGGCGAAGAACGATTGATTCCTTGGCACAAACAGACCGTTGGCGAGGTAAACTTGACCGAGCAGACCCTGATGGTCGATTGGGGCAGTGATTACTAACACTGATGTTTTAGTAGATTAAAGTGCCAGTTTATAGTGAGAATAGCGTATGTTTTTTGCGGTGATAACCATTTTACCCGATATGTTTGCTAGTATCACCGATTTTGGCATCACTGGGCGGGCGCTGGCTCGCAAGCAAGCGGAAATCTTGCTGATTAACCCAAGAGACTTTACCACAGACAATTATCGTCGTATCGATGAGCGTCCGTTTGGTGGGGGTCCTGGTATGGTAATGATGGCAGAACCGTTACAAAAAGCCATCGACTACGCCAAAACGCAAGCCAATGCGCGCGGTAAAACCTGTCCTGTGGTGTACTTATCGCCACAAGGCAAGACACTGAGCGAAAGCAGGGTGCTTGATTTTTGCCAATATGACGGCTTGATTTTATTATGCGGTCGTTATGAAGGCATCGATGAAAGACTAGTGAGTCAGTCTGTCGATATCGAGTGCTCAATTGGTGATTACGTGCTGACAGGCGGTGAATTGCCCGCGATGGTATTGATGGATAGTGTGATACGCCGATTGCCCAATGTGATGGGCGATGATTTATCGGCGCAGCAAGACTCTTTCGTGGATGGCTTGCTCGATTGTCCACAATATACCAAACCGACTGAATATCAAGGGATGAAAGTGCCTGACGTGCTGTTGTCAGGGCATCATGCCAACATCGCCAAGTGGCGATTTATTCAGCAGGCAACACGCACCCAGTTAAGACGTCCTGATTTGTGGCAAGCCTTTGTGCCAACCAAACAGCAACAAAAATGGCTGACAGAAGCAGCGCAATCTGCTAAAGACAGCAACCCAGATTCATCCACTTGACGGATGCCCTAATCGTGTCAATTGCTATCAAGGCACATAAAATTAGCGGGGAGTATGCGCATTTGCTGACATCAACTAACCTTAGTCAGCTTAGCCTCTGTCCCCAGTGAGAGGAGAAAATCTCATGAGTAACAAACATCCTTTGGTTCAACAAATCGAAAATAGCCAGCTTAAGCAAGACGTACCAAGTTTTGGTCCTGGTGACACTGTTGTCGTACAAGTAAAAGTGCGTGAAGGCGACCGTGAGCGTCTACAAGCATTTGAAGGTGTTGTTATCGCTAAACGTAACCGCGGCTTAAACTCTGCGTTTACCGTACGTAAAATCTCTAGTGGTGTAGGTGTTGAACGTGCGTTCCAAACCCATTCACCACAAATTGCAAAAATTGAAGTAAAACGTCGTGGTGATGTACGCCGCGCCAAACTTTACTACCTACGTGACCGTTCTGGTAAATCAGCACGTATCCGTGAAAAACTGTCAGTGCGTAAAGAAGAAGCGCAAGCTTAAGGCTTTAACTGCGTTATTTATTATCTGCCTAAATGGGTCAAACTTTGATTGTCATGGTTTAATCAACACCAAAAAAGCAAAAACCCCAAATAAATCTATTTGGGGTTTTTTGTTGTTAGCGCTTATTTATTTTTGCGCTGTCCAGCCTTTTGGGCGTTCGTAGTCTTCATTATCCAAAAATTTATTGCGCTGTTCGGTAATAAATTTTTTGGCTTCTGGGTCAATCATGCTTAAGTGATTCTCATTGATGAGCATGGTTTGGTGCTCTAGCCATTCGTTCCACGCTTTGGCAGACACGGTGTTTTGCAATTCTTCGCCAAGCTTATTAGGAAACGGCGGTTTCGGCATTTTGGGTAGCTTTTGTTTGTATTTACGGCACATGACCATGTGGTCAGCGGGGTTATAAGTTTCCATTTGTTATCCTGTTAATAGTTGCTAGTCTAAGTCGCTTGCATCGGCATAAATCCACGCGGTAGCGCCACTGTCAAAGTGACCTTCCACTCGTGCGTAGGCATCGACTTCGTAGCTGTCAGCTTGGGCAAGCTCAGCATCGGTAATATCAAAAATCACACCTGCCACTTTGTCGGTTGGGTTATTGGTTTTAAGTAGTATCGGATGAAAACGTTTGCCACTTGTGGCGACCACATCGTCATCGGTGATTTCGATTTCACCCAACTGGTAGCCAATGAGTTGGTCTTTACTACCCACCAGTGTACGCCCAAAGGTGGCAAGCTGTACATTTTCTTGTTGTAATGTGCCATACGAGAACAGTTTTGGCATATTAATGACCTAATCGTTCAATACGCTGACGCCCACGTTCAATCGCCATTTTGACTTGATTAGGCGCTGTACCGCCAATGTGGTTACGGGCATTGAGTGAGCCTTCAAGGGTCAGATATTCAAACACGTCCTCACCAATTAAGTCGCTAAAGCCTTGAAGCTCATCAAGCGATAATTCACTCAAATCTACGCCTTTTTGCACACCTAACGCTACTGCTTTACCCACTACTTCATGCGCGTCGCGGAAGGCTAAGCCTTTACGCACTAGATAATCCGCCAAATCAGTGGCGGTCGCATACCCTTTCATAGTCGCAGCACGCATATTTTCTTTGTTTGGAATTAAGTTTGGCAGCATATCAGCAAAGGCAAGTAGGGACCCTGTCACAGTATCTACCACGTCAAATAACGGCTCTTTATCTTCTTGGTTATCTTTGTTGTAAGCCAGCGGTTGGTTTTTCATCAAGGTCAATAGGGTAATCATATCGCCAAACACGCGTGCCGCTTTACCCCGTACCAGCTCTGGCACATCGGGATTTTTCTTTTGTGGCATAATCGATGAGCCCGTGCAAAAACGATCCGGGACGACCACAAACCCAAATTGCGCTGACATCCACAAGATGATTTCTTCACTCATACGTGACAAGTGCATCATTAACAGGCTTGCGCTACTGGCAAATTCAATGGCAAAATCACGGTCGGATACGGCATCCAGCGAATTTTGGCAAATCCCTTCAAAGCCTAGCAGCTCTGCGGTAAATTCCCGCTCAATCGGATAAGTCGTACCTGCCAGTGCTGCGGCGCCTAGGGGCATTTGGTTGATACGTTTTCGACCATCAATCAAGCGCTCGCTATCCCGCATTAGCATCTCAAACCATGCCATCACATGATGACCAAAACTAACAGGCTGCGCGGTCTGCAGATGGGTAAAGCCTGGCATGATAGTATCGGTATGCTCGCTTGCCAAATCCAGTAAGCCCGTTTGTAGACGTTTTAGTAATCCTAAAATAATATCGGTTTGATCACGCAGATATAAACGGATATCGGTTGCAACTTGGTCATTACGGCTACGCCCTGTATGCAGTTTTTTGCCGACATCGCCAATAATAGCGGTCAGACGAGACTCCACATTCATGTGCACGTCTTCAAGCGCCACCGACCACACAAACTTGCCATCGGCGATTTCTTGTTTGATTTGGGTCAAACCGCCAACGATTTGGTCTTTTTCCGCCTCGGTGATAATACCTGCTTTGGCCAGCATGGTGGCATGAGCAATCGAGCCTGCAATGTCTTGATTGGCAAAACGTTGGTCAAATCCGACAGACGCGGTAAATTCAGCGACAAAACTGTCGGTGGCTTCGCTAAAACGTCCACCCCACATACTAGATGTGCTAGAATCAGCGGAAATTTGATTGCTCATAATACGTCCATTTTTTGTGTAAGTGTGAAAGGAATAAAAACAATGAGATTGCTGGAGCTGTTATTTCCCTCTGCAAAATCTAGGGCTAGTATAGCAAAAACTGAGGATGCCTCACAAATTTCACTCAAGCGGATTAAAGAGCCGCTCACCAGCACCTTTTTCCTGCCCAATATGAGCGAAAAACAGACCATCAAACTGTGGGCAAGCTATATCGCGTTTTATTCACTGGTTTCGATTGTAACGCTGTTAACTTTTACCCATGATATCAGTTTGATTATCCGTCATAGCATTGAAACAGTGGTGATTACTAGCTTAGTTGTGACGGGTGAAATGGTTTTTGTGGCGAATTCTGCCAAAAAATTCAGAGAATTTAATTGGCGCTCAAAACAAATCACCGCCTATCTGCTATCGACCTCGTTTATTATCGTGCCGGTACTGAGTTTGCTAGGTCGGTTGCTGTTATTTTTCACACTGGGCTATGAAGTCAGTTTAAATACGCTGATACTAGAAACCCTGGTGAATACTTTATGTGCCTTTTTGATGATAGCGGTGCTGCTCACTTTTTTTGAGATACAGTATCAAAATATTCGCCGCGCTGAACTGCGTAACCAACAGAAACTCATCGAGCAAAACGAGCAGTTAAAGGCGCGTATCACCCCGCATTTTTTCTTTAATCTACTCAATACTATGCAATATCTGATAGAAACCGATGCGTATGAAGCCGAGAGAATGATTTGTCATATCTCAAATCTGTATCGGGTGAGCTTTGATGAGACGCGTGAGATTGCGCTACTTGATGAGATGGAGCTATGCGAAAGCTATTTGAGCATCGAAAAATACCGTTTTGATAAAAAGCTGAAGGTAACCTGGCATCTGCCCGATGAAGATTTGCTCTATGATATGGTGATTACCTCGCTGTCGCTGCAAATGGTGATTGAAAAACTGATCGTACTGATTGTTGAAAACAGCACCGACCCGATTGACATTAATATTAGTATCGATTGGCAAAACGATGTTGCCAAAATTGATGTCGAAATTGAGCTACCGGCAACGACGTATCAGCTGATTTGTCAAGATATTCACCAAAAACTGCAGTTTAACAGTCAACTGGCAATTTTACGTCAGTACTTTGGTCATGAAGCCAGTATTCACTTTGAATTATCTGGTCAATTGCTAATCACTCAAATTCGCTATCCCCTCAAAGATGTCGCAGCTTTTTAGCCCATTTATGTTGTTAGTCGGAATTGGCATAAAAAAGTCACCAATCTAACGCGGCATTTTACATTTTATTTAACAAACTATGATATATTAGCATCTACTTAATAAAATGCGTTTATTAGTTTATCTAATCAGTTAAGCGCTATTTTATAAGGGTTTGATTGCTCACAAAGAGGTTGTGTTGGATTTGGCATAAGATTTTGAAGTAAGTAAGATTTGTAGGGTTAAAGGCATGTGTTTTTGACCTCAAAGGAGCAAAGGAGTAAACAGTGAGAATTGTGATCTGTGACGATGAGCCACTAGCCCGAGAGAGGTTGGCACGTATCGTAAGAGAAGAGGGACATGAAGTAATTGCCCTGGCAGCCACAGGTATGGAGGCCATTGCAAAAGTCAAAGAACTCGCACCCGATGTAATTTTGTTAGACATTCGGATGCCAGGAATGGATGGTATCCGCTGCGCCCAAGAGCTCAATGAGCTTAATAATGCGCCCGCCATTATTTTTGTGACCGCGTATGACCATTACGCGATTGCCGCATTCAAAGCACACGCGGTTGGCTATTTGCTAAAGCCTGCCAACAAAGAAGAAGTGTTACAGGCGCTAGCGAGAGCATCAACGCTTAGTAATGCACAGCTCAATGAAATCAGTCGATTAGAAGATCCGCTAGCACAGTCCAATCGTCAGCATATTGCGGCGCGTACCCATCGTGGTGTGGAGCTGATTGCGCTGCAAGATATTTATTACTTTACGGCTGACCAAAAATACGTGCAAATCCGTCATAAAGGTGGCACGGTTTTAATTGATGAAACGCTCAAAGAGCTTGAACAAGAATTTGGTGATGCGTTCTTTCGTATCCATCGCAATGCATTAATCAATCTTAACTACCTAGAAATGCTTGAAGCGATTGACCAAGGCCAGTACCAAGTGTGTTTCAAAGGTTTACCTGACAAGCTTGCCATCAGCCGCCGTCATTTGCCATTACTACGGGATAAAATCCAATCAATGTAGCGTAGGCTTTCGTATGTTTGCGTCTACTTCAATGAGCCGTAAGAGTAATTAGCCTGACATTTTGCTATACTGTTGCCTAACTCGCTGAATCACTGACAGATACCCATCTGACAAATGCCTAGCTTAGAGAGTTAGGCATTTTTATCGAATGCTAAAAAAGATACTGCTATGACTACGTTAACGACTTTAAATATCGCCACTCGCCAAAGCCCGCTTGCATTGTGGCAAGCCGAACACATCCAAGCGCGTTTGCAAGCGCTGTACCCAAGCCTGACCGTCAATCTAGTACCGATGGTCACCAAAGGCGACAAAATCCTAGATACCCCGCTGGCAAAAATCGGCGGCAAAGGCTTATTTGTCAAAGAGCTTGAGCAAGCCTTATATGAAAAACGTGCCGATATCGCCGTGCATTCGCTCAAAGACGTACCCATGGTGCTCCCTGAAGGTCTGACGCTTGGCGCATATTGTGAGCGTGAGCAGCCAACCGATGCCTTTATATCAAATCACTATGAAAGTCTAGATGCGTTGCCACAAGGGGCTAAACTTGGTACCTCAAGTTTACGCCGTCAATGCCAAATTCAGCAATATCGTCCTGACTTAGAAATTATTAGCCTACGCGGTAATGTAGGCACGCGCTTATCCAAGCTAGATGCAGGTGAATATGATGCCATTATTTTGGCAACCAGTGGCTTGACGCGTTTGGGGCTTACCGATCGTATCCGCCATGAACTTGATACGCATATCAGCCTGCCAGCGGTCGGACAAGGTGCGCTTGCCATTGAATGCCGAAGTGATGATGCCGATGTGCTGGCACTACTAGAACCGCTCAATGACGAGCCAAGCCGTCTATGCGTGATGGCAGAACGCGCCATGAATCGTCATTTGCAGGGTGGTTGCCAAGTACCGATTGCAGGCTTTGCTACCATTCAAGATGGACAAATTCATTTACAGGGTCGGGTCGGCAGTGTAGATGGTAAAACCTTGTTAAAAGCTGAGCATCATAACGCGTTAGTTGATGACGCACGGGAGTCGCAGCAAATTGCCGAAGCCGTGGGCGTGGTGGTAGCTGAAGCGCTCATTGCACAAGGTGCGGACAAAATCTTGGCACAGATTTATCAAGACCGCTGATATTGAACGATACGCATAGCCATGCAATTTATCAATACCAGACCCGATCAGCGAGCCAAGACGCTAAGTCTATTTTTGCACCAGCATGGCGTTGCAGTGATTGACTTGCCGCTGTTGACGTTGGTAGAAAAGCCCTTGACAGTGGCAGAGCGGGCAGTTTTACAATCGATTGACCGTTATCAAGTGGTGGTGCTAGTCAGCGAAGCGGCAGTAAAGTATGGCTTAGCAAGGCTTGCCACCTTGGTCAAGCTAACGGAATTGTCCAAAAAGATTACATGGGTTGCGGTGGGTGACAAAACCGCGAATTACTTTAACCAGACTTGGCAGCAACTCACAGAGTTGCCAGCGCCTACCGTTACTTTTCCCGGTGAAAAACGGGCGCAAAACAATGAAGGGCTATTGAATTTGCCGGTAATCCAATCGCTTGGTAAAGGCGATTACTTGCAGGTATGGCGCGGCATCGGCGGGCGAGAACTATTGGCGGATACATTGGCGGCAAAAGGTGTGCAAGTACATTTGCTAAACTTGTACCAACGGGTTTTACCAAGCGCAACTACCCAAGCATTTGCGGTTTGGCAGCAAACGCAGAGCCACAACCAACCCATCGTTGTACTCATCTCAAGTTTGACCGCCTGGCAAAACTGGCAACAACTAACATTAGGCACTGAAATGGCTGCCAGTTGTTATTATTTGGTATTGCAGTCGCGTATTGCACAGCAAATGTTATTACAGCAGGCCAATCTTAACATAACTATCATCCCCGACTTACTACCTGCGACGATTTTACACGCATTAACCACTCGCCAATAGCTGCATGGCTTTCGGTTTGGCTAAGCTGTTTTGCGCTGAATCATCTACCCATGACAGCGTTTGCAGCGCTTGTTGCAGTGTTTGCGTCAGCCGCATACCCTGCTCTATCGTCAGCGTCATGGTGAGCGGGGTCAAAAACCAATGAAAATGGGTAAGGCTATGTTTGACAGTATCAGTACTATCTACGTTAACCTGCTGGATATTTAGCAGTTGCTCGGCTTGTAAGAACTCAAAAATAATCTGCTCAGCCGTGTTGTATTCGGCTTCAAACGTCGCTTCTTGCTGCCAGGTTGCCAGTAGTGGCGCGCCTGTATTTTTTGCGCCCGATTGTTTTTTGACAAATGCCAATGGTAGACACCACAGCCCACCCCAAATCCCATTGTCAGGACGTTGTAGCCACAAGGTTTTGTCATCGCAAACCAGCTTTAACGCTAGCGAAAACTTAGACGGATTGGGCGATTTTTTACTTTTTACCGGATAAAAACTTTGCTTGCCTTGGGCATTTGCCACGCAGTCGGCTTGCACGGGACACAGTAGGCAGGCAGGTTTGGCTTTGGTGCACAGCGTCGCCCCCATATCCATCATCGCTTGCGCATAGTGCCCGCTATCACGGTTCGGTGTTAGGCGCTCGGCGAGTTGCCAAAGCGCTTTGGTTGTGGCAGTTTTGGTGATATCGCCGTCAATGCCAGCCCAACGGGTCAGCACACGTTTGACATTACCATCGCAAATCACCCCTCTGTCACCGCCATATTGGTCAGCTCTGACACCCATCGCCACAATCGCGCCTGCCGTAGATTGACCCACCCCTGAAATCTGCTCCCAGTGGGCAACCGTTTGCGGAAATTTGCCAGTTTGCTCGATGATATCCACCAGCTGCTTGGCACCTTTATGCAGGTTGCGCGCACGCGCATAGTAACCCAGCCCTGCCCAATGCTCAGCGACTTGCTCCCAAGATGCGTTTGCCAAATCCTGCACCGTGGGAAAACTTGCCATAAAGCGCTCAAAATAAGGAATCACCGTCGCCACTTGGGTCTGCTGTAGCATGATTTCAGATAACCACACAGGATAGGGGTCTGGCGTGTCAAGCTGATGCTGCTGCCACGGCAAATCATGACGCCCGCTATGGTCAAACCAGGTCAAAATACGCGGTGCAAAACTATCAAGCTCTATTTCGGTATGTGCTTCGGTATGCGCTTCGATATGACTGTGGCTTAAGTGCTGATTAGGACTTGGCATCGTTGAGTGGCTGGTGTTCGGATGTGCGTTCAAAATTCACCATCGGGTTACTATCGTGATAGCTATATAAGACTTTCTAGTTGGGATTCAATAGTGACTGACAACAGACTTAACAAAGCTGGACTCAAACTGAGACGTAGACATAAAAAAAGCAATATCATGATGGATATTGCTTTTGGGGCTAACGATGTAACAGCTGTATGTTATACAAGATTGTCTTGCATAAACGCAATCATTTCATCCCAGCTGGCTTTTGCCGCATCTGCATCATAGCCCAAATCCACGCCATTTTCTTCGGCGCGTTTGTCAGCATTAGGATTGGTAAAGCCGTGTTTGGCGCCTTCGTACACATCGACTGTGTACTCTACATCGGCGTTGTCCAGCTCTTTTTTCAGCCCTTCAATGGCATCCATCGACACCATGCTATCGGCTTCACCATGTGCCACCAATACTTTGGCGATGAATTTGCCTTTTTGTGCCGGTTGTTTTGGGGTAGGGTTGCCGTGGAAAGTCGCCACTGCTTTAAGCGGGAAACCTTCACGCGCCATGTCTAAGGCAATTTTACCGCCAAAGCAAAAACCAATTGCGCCAAGACGGTTTGTGTCAACGGCTTCGAGGTCGGTAAAGTCATCCATAATGAGTTTACAGCGCGCCATCAACATGTCTTGGTCAGCGAGCATTTGGCTCATCCATTCATTGGCTTGGGCGGCATCTGTGGTCAGTTTACCTTCGCCATACACATCCATGGCGACGGCAGCAAAACCCGCTTCGGCTAAACGCTCAGTGACTTTTTGTGGGTGCTCAACCACGCCCCACCATTCAGGCGCCACCAAAATCGCTGGGGCAGGATTGTCGTGGCTCGCTGATTCTGGTAGACAGACATAGCTTTTGAGCTCCACGCCATCGGTGGTGGTAGATTCGAGTTGTAAAATTTGAATTGGCATCATGGATCCTTATGTTATGGTAAATGATATGATTGGTTGCTATTGTTATAAGACACTGGCGTTATAAAAACGCTGGATTCATACGCTAATGAGAGCGTGGCAAGTCAGTGCAACGGTTAATATAGGCACTACTGTATACTGAAATCATCGTATTTTCCGTTATAATACTGTCACTGTTTTATACAAGCCGAAAGTTGGAAACATAATGAGCCAATCTGTTACCTTACGCCCGCAATTTTGGGAGCGATTTTCGTTAGAACAATTGACCCAAGCTGAATGGGAAGCCTTGTGCGATGGCTGTGGGGCGTGTTGTTTGATTAAATTTAAAGACGATGACACCGATGAAGTTGAATACAGTGATGTCGCCTGTCGACTGCTTGATTGTGCCACAGGGGCTTGCCAGCATTACCCAACAAGGCGCGACTATGTGCCCGATTGCATCAGCCTAACCATCGATAACATTGGCGAGATGTACTGGCTACCGGCAAGCTGTGCCTACAAGCGCTTGTACTACGGGCAATCACTACCAAGCTGGCATTTATTACTTACTCAAGATGCCGCCGTGACACAAGCCATGATGCGCCAAAAAAATATTAGCGTGGCGGGACGCTGTCAGTCTGAAACAGAAGTCTCTGAGCTAGAGCAAGAAGAACGGGTAATCCATTGGATTCGCCAATAGTGCTAGTTTATTCGAGGCTTTGCTAGCACTGAACAAGCTGATGGGTGAGTAAAATCAGCCAAAAAATACAATAAAATTAAGAAAAATACCATTGCAATCATCATGGGGTTAAGGTAAGGTAAAAAAATCTTTCGTCATATGAGGGTCTCGTCGGCTATGTCAGACGACAATTCGAGTTCACACCTGTCAAACAAACAACAAGGCAGTAGCTGGTCACGCGGTCTGAAACGCTGGCTATCCACCGCCCCTGAAACCCGTGATGAACTAGTCAAATTGGTACATGATTCGCGTCGATTTTTGGCGCCCGACACCGTCGATATGTTAGAGGGCGTGCTAGATTTACCCGCTATTCAAGTACGAGAAATCATGACCCCTGTCAGCCACGTTGCAGGCATCACCCAGCACCAAAACTTGCAAGACATCATGTCGCTCTATATGGAAACCGCCCACTCGCGTTATCCTGTATTTACCGATGATAACAAAGACACAGTGATGGGTATCTTACTTGCCAAAGATTTGATTCCGTTTTTGGTCGCCAAGGCGCAAGGTCAAAACATTGACCATTTCAATCTTGAGGCAATTGTACGTCAGCCAATTTATATCAGTGAAACTGCGCGTTCTGACAACCTGCTGCGTCTATTTCAAAAAAATCAAATTCATATGGCAATCGTCATCGATGAGTTTGGGGTGGCATCAGGCGTGGTGACGATGGAAGACTTACTCGAGGAAATTGTCGGTGATATCATCGATGAGCATGACGACATCGAAGAAGATACCGATATCAATCATATAGTGCCTGTGCCCAACCAGCTTGACACATGGATTGTGCAATCCATCACCTCAGTCTCAGACTGTAATGAACAGCTAGGTACCCATTTTGATAGTGAGGATGTCACTAGTATGGGTGGACTGGTCATGCAAGAGCTTGGCGAAGTCAATGAGGTATTGGGTCAAACCGTCTTTATTGACGATTGTCGTTTGACGGTATTGTCAGCAGATGGTCGATTTATCCAAGAAATTGAACTGGTTAAAGGGTATAATCAGCTCGACGATTAGTCCAATTACTTATGTTTGCAAAACCGTTTAACCCTAAAGGCAATACTCGCCAATGCGTCTTACTACCCAGTCCCTAAAAAAGCAACTTTCTGTACAATCTCATCACGATAGTGCCAAATCTGCAAATACCAAACAGCCCCTGTTACCCAAACTGGTGCTGGCTTGGCTTGCGGGTGCGGCATTTGTCTTTGCGTTAGCGCCTTACAATTTTTGGATAGTGGCACTGTTGTCGCCACTGGTGCTGTATTGGCTGTTATTGCCCTCCATGTCAAATTGGCGGGCGTTTTGGCTCGGTGAAATGTATGGCATGGGATTGTGGAGCGTGGGCGCGTTTTGGTTGTTTACCTCGATTCATACCTACGGCGATACCCCTACCTTATTAGCTTTGCTGATGATTGGCTTTGTTGGCTTGGGGATGGGATTGTTTCATGGCGCCTTGGCAGTCATTTTTAATCGCTTTGTGGCAAAACAGCCGCTAAGCTTTGCGTCATTATGGGTGGTACAAGAGTGGTTAAAAACCTGGCTATTTACAGGTTTTCCTTGGCTATTCGTGGGCTATGCTTATACAGCGCAACCTTGGCTGACGAGCCTTGCCCCAATTTTTGGGGTGTTGGCGCTGAGCTTTGTATCCGTGTTCGTCTCAGCAAGTCTGGTGGAAGCGGCGCGAAAAAAATACCGTTTTTTAATTCCATCGTCTGTGATGTTACTGGCAAGCGTGGCGCTGTGGCTTATTGCCCCGCAATGGACGACCCCCAAAGGCACACCAAATCTGAAAGTCTCCTTAGTACAAGGCAATATTCCGCAGGACTTAAAATGGCTGCAAGAGTACCAAATCCAAACGCTGGGTATCTATGCAGGTTTAAGTAAAACAGAGTGGGGGCAGGACATTATCTTATGGCCAGAGTCGTCAATTCCGATGTTTCAAACCGACGCCATGCCCTTTATCAGCCAAATTGCTGCCCAAGCCCGCGAAAGTAATACCGCATGGCTCACCGGTATTCCGTATGTCGATGTCAATGAATACGACCCAAAAGTTGATAAGTACGAGCCATTTTACAACAGTGTGATTGCTTTGGGCGCCGATGCCAAAGGCTTATACAAGAAGCAAAATTTGGTACCCGTGGGCGAATATATTCCGTTTGAAGGTATGTTAGATTGGGCATTACCAAACTTGATGGGCGGCACCATGAGTTTTCGCAGTGGGTCTGCGCACCAAGCGCCCTTACAAGTCAAAAACCACCCAGTCGGGGTGGCGATTTGTTATGAAGTCGCCTATCCTGATACCACCCGCCGCAATGCCAAAAATACCGACTTTTTATTGACGGTATCCAATGATGCTTGGTTTGGCACATCGGCAGGTCCATTACAGCATCTACAAATGGTGCAAATGCGCTCGATTGAAACCGGTCGCTGGTTTATGCGCGCGACCAATACTGGCGTGACCGCCATTATCAATGATAAAGGCAATATTGTTGCCAAAGCGCCAGCATTTGAACGCACGGTGCTACGGGGTGAGATCCAATCGCGCGTTGGTAATACGCCATTTATGCGCTGGGGTAGTTATCCTATCTTGGCACTATCAGCGCTATTGCTACTGATTAGTTGGCTGATTCGTAAAACACGTTAAAAACCTTAGATGCAGTAAGGTTTTGTCACCAATTGCAAAAATTTAGTATATAATGGTTACAAAGTTCCGTATAATAGTTAAAAATTAGACTTGAATTCATTTAGATTCAACAACTCTTGCCCCAATGATTTACAGTGAGGTTTACGATGGCTCATCATGAAGTCGTGGAAAACAATGTCAAAAAAGAACTTAGTTACGCTTTAATTGGCGTTTTAGCGTTTCTAGGCGTGGTTTTATTAATCCTTATTTCAGCAATTGTTCGCCCCGCTGGTAACCACGTTGACGTTGCAAAACTCAATGCTGAAGTGGAAGCCAAAGCCGCTGCATCTGCTGCTGCCGCTGCCAAACCAGCGGGTTCGACGCCTGCGGCAACCTCACCTGCGGCGGGTGAAACCACCACCGCCACTGCCAATGCAGACACCGCAACAGGTCCAAATGCCACGGTTGCTAGCCCAGACAATGCTTCTATGACGCCATCTTCTGCACCAACGGCTACTGCAAAAACATCGACCATTGAAGCGCGTAATGCCTCAACGGCTGAAGCCAAAGCAGAGATTAAAGCCAAAACAGGTGACACCCCAAATATCGCACCACCTGTTGCCTCAGCGGTAAAATCGCAAGAACAGTCAAAATAAGACATTGATACCTACATAAAAAACCACAGCTACATAAAAAAACCACGTTAGATAACGTGGTTTTTTTTGTGCGCTAAGTCGCCATTGTCAAACTTAAGCTTTTTGGTAAGTGACAAACTGATAGCTCAACCCGCTTTGTTCATCCGTGAATTTTTCACTTTCTGATGTTTTGACAAAATCACTGGTAATCTCTGGATAAAACGCCGCTGCATTGTCAATCACGGTATCGACCTGGGTGATTTCTAAGCGATCACTAAACAGTAGGGCTTGTTGGAAGACTTTTTCGCCACCAATTACCCAAATCGTTTGCAAACCTTTACCATGGGCGAGCGACGAGGCTTGGGTCAGTGCTTCATCTAGGTTGTGCATCACAATGACGGCATCATCATCTACTTGGTAGTCCAAATTGGTGGTAATCACAAAATTGGTACGGTTGGGCAAGGGTTTTGCGCCCATGGATTCAAAGGTCTTGCGACCCATAATCACGATACCGCCATTGGTATGTTTTTTAAAATGTTTCAAGTCCTCAGAGATATGCCAAGGCAATTGATTGTCTTTGCCAATGGCGCGGTTTTGGCTCATCGCCACGATTTGGGCGACTTCCACATTAGAATAACTCATGATTTATCCTTATTGCTGTGAGTTTTGGCATTGGGCTGCAAGCTTATACAGAGACTTCAGCCTTAATTGTGGCATGGCTTTGATAGTTTTCAATTTTTATATCGTTAAAATCAAACGCAAAAATGTCAGTAATGTCAGGATTGAGCCAAAGTTTGGGTAGGGCAAACGGCTCGCGGCTAAGCTGCTCATGCACTTGCTGTACATGATTGTTATAGATATGACAATCACCGCCCGTCCACACAAACTCACCGACGCCAAGCCCCGTCACATGGGCTATCATATGGGTAAGTAAGGCATAGCTGGCAATGTTAAAAGGTACACCCAAAAACAAATCCGCTGAGCGTTGGTACAACTGACAAGATAATTTGCCATCGGCGACAAAAAACTGAAACAGGGTATGACAAGGGGGTAAGGCGACTTCGTTGGCCTCCGAAGGATTCCAGCCAGAGACAATCAGACGGCGCGAGTTTGGGTTGTTTTTGATTTCATTTACTACCCAACTGATTTGGTCAAAACCGTCTGACTGGTAGCTGCCGTCCGCTTTTTTGCTTGCCCCGAAGTTGCGCCACTGGTGTCCGTATACCGCGCCAAGTTCGCCTTCAGGCTTGCCAAAACGGGCAGTTTGCTCGGCGGTTGCCCATTCATTCCAAATGCGTACACCATTGTCCTGCAAGTATTGGACATGGGTATCACCTTTTAAAAACCAAAGCAGCTCATAAATCACGCTTTTGGTATGGATTTTTTTGGTGGTCAGTAGTGGAAAACCCTCATTCAAATCAAACCGCATCTGCGCGCCAAAATAGCTGATGGTACCCGTACCCGTACGGTCGCCTTTTTGTATGCCGTTGGCTAGCACCAGTTTAAGTAAATCCAAATAGGCTTGTTCGTTCTTTGACGTAATCATGGGTGATGAGTTCCTTGGTTAGTTTTCTTTGTTAGTCCACATTCTTTTGACTGCCCCAATCATAGATTTGGTTTTTATACGCCCAAATCAATAAAACCAAACCACCGATAATCATCGGTAGGCTTAAGATTTGCCCTTTTGTCATCCACCCTAATAAAATAAAGCCTTGGTCAGCATCAGGTTGGCGGAAGAATTCGGTAATAAAACGTGCAATACCGTAGCCCATCACAAACAAGCCACTAATCGCCATACGCGGACGCGGCCGACTGGCAAACCACCAAACCAAAACAAACAGTACCACGCCTTCGGTAAAAGCCTGATACAACTGTGACGGATGGCGGGGAAGTAACAAATAATTGTTGCCATCAATCATAAAGGTTTGCGCAAGGCTTTGCAGGGCAGGGGTTTGTTTGAGCAGTTCATTGTCTTCATTGACCGCTTGCGGGAACAGCATCAGCCAGTTGTAACCACCGTCAGATACCCGACCCCATAATTCGCCATTGATAAAATTGCCAATACGCCCAAACAGCAGTCCGGTTGGCACGCAGGGAATAATAAAATCTAGCACATTCCAAATGTTCTTTTGGTATTTGCGGGCAAAAAATAGCATTGCGATGGCAACACCCAAAAATCCCCCATGAAACGACATACCGCCTTGGTTGATTTTGAACAAATACATCGGATTGGCTAAAAATTCGCTCAATTGATAAAACAGCACATAGCCGATACGACCGCCTAGAATCACGCCCATCGCCCCGTAAAATACCAGGTCAGCGACCATGTCGGCATTCCAGTCTGGGCGCGACTTAGTGCGATACCAAGCCAACGCATAAGCGGCAGCAAAAGCCAGTAAATACATCAGCCCGTACCAGTGGGCTTGGACAGGTCCCAAATGCAGAGCGACAGGATCCCATTGCGGGTGAGTTAAAATTAGTGGAAACATGGCAATTTAGTCATTATCGAAAATGCCAATATCATAGCAGTTTTGGCTAGTTTGGGCTATTTTTTGCTGTGTCCTTTTAGTTATTACCAACGGCTATCGTTCTCACAAGGCACGCCATTACAAACGCATTTCAATGCCTTGCTGTGCCATAAACTGCTTGGCTTCGCCCACGGTATATTCGCCAAAATGGAAAATACTCGCCGCTAGTACCGCATCAACACCGCCTTGCAGCACCCCATCTGCCAAGTGTTGCAAATTACCGACACCACCCGACGCAATCACTGGCACATTCACACTATCTGTAATGCGCTTCATCAAGGCGATATCATAGCCGTTTTTGGTACCATCTGAATCCATCGAGGTCACAAGCAGTTCACCCGCCCCAAACCCTGCCATTTTGACCGCCCATGCCACCGCATCAATACCAGTCGCTTTGCGTCCCCCATGGGTAAAGATTTCCCATTGATTGTCAGCCACTTTTTTGGCATCAATCGCTACCACGATACACTGACTGCCAAAACGCGCTGCCGCTTCACCGACAAATTCAGGGTTAAAAATTGCCGCTGAATTAATCGATACTTTATCCGCGCCCGCGTTTAGCAAGTGACGAATGTCATCGACTTTACGCACCCCGCCGCCCACGGTCAGCGGTACAAATACGGTTTCTGCCATGCGTTCAACCGTGTGATAGGTGGTGTCGCGTCCATGATGGGTAGCGGTGATGTCCAAAAAAGTGATTTCATCCGCGCCTTGTTCGTTGTAGCGTTGCGCCACTTCAACAGGGTCGCCCGCGTCTTTGATGTCGACAAATTGCACACCTTTGACCACCCGGCCATTGTCAACATCAAGGCAAGGGATAATTCGTTTTGCTAACATATTCGATTTCCTTCTATAATAGCCGTAAGTTTATCAAATTTACTTTGCCATTACCGCAGTTTTATCGGTGTGCTGCGCTTCAAGGATGCCTTATGTCTGTATATACCCAGTTGACTGACCAACAATTTAGTGATTTTTGCCAACAATTTGGCGTGGATTTTGCCAAAGCCATACCTATCACACAGGGTATCAAAAACAGTAATTGGTTTATTGAAACAACCACGGACAAAACCGGCGAGCCGTCTTATGTATTTACCTTGTTTGAAGAACGCAAACCGCATGAAATTCAAAAGATGGCGATTATCCTAAATCGCCTAAAAGACCAGCTACCCGTAGCCGCACCGCTAGCCGCCAAAAACGGCGAGTTTTTGCTGTATTTTGACAACAAAGCCATTGTAGTGTCACCAAAACTCTCGGGCGGTCACCCGAAAGCAACCACACCTGATATGTGTCGTCAAATGGGCGAGGCTTTAGCCGTTCTTCATCAAACCTTGCAAACCTTGACCCCTGCACAAAACTATGGCGTTGAGTTATACCCTTGGCATCTGGTGCGTGACCGTGAAACCAAGTTTATGCCAAGCGATGAAGCCAAACTGATGAATGATATTTGGCAAGCGTACGAAACCGTAGCGAGCAAAAATTTGCCAACAGGTTTATGTCATCTAGATATGTTTGCCGATAACACGCTGTGGGATTTTAGTGATGAAACCCAGCCAACACTCACAGGTTTGCTTGATTTTACTGAAGTCAGTGTTGAACATTTTGTGATGGATGTGGCGATCACCATTAATGATTTTTGCACCACTTGGGGTAACGCCAATGCTTTATCAGGGCAGGGCGAAGCGGTGAATTTTGATGACGCCAAAATGCAAGCGTTTTTACAAGGCTACGAGAGCAAACGCGCTTTGAGCGATGATGAAAAAAAGGCATTGCCGATTATGCTTGCTATGGCGGGCGTGACGTTTTGGCTGCTGCGTTTGAATGTGATTTATTATAACCGTCAGCAAGGTCGCACGGGCGATAATATTATGGTGAAAAATCCTGATTTGATGAAACGCCTAGCCAGCTTTCATTGGGCGAGCGTGAAATAAGGATATTCAATGTTTCTTGTGTATGTGGATGAAAGCGGTGATACTGGCTTAGTAAATAGTCCATCGAATTATTTTTGTTTAAGTGCTATCGTAGTTCATGAAAGTCATTGGCAAACCACGTTAAATTCAGTGATTGGCTTTAGAAAAGAACTGAGAGCAAGCTATGGTTTTAAATTACGAGAAGAAATTCACTGTTCTCATTTTATTCACAAACCTGGTGATTTTCAGAGAATTCCTAAGTCTTTACGGCTCAGGCTGTTACGAGATGTTATTGATTTTCAAGCAAGTTTACTTAATTATCAAATTGTGAACGTGGTGGTAAACAAAAAGAATAAATCTTTAAATAGTGATATTTTTAGCCTTGCTTGGCAAACGCTTATTCAGCGTATCGAAAATACACTTTATCATCACAATTTTATTGGTTCAAACAATGCAACTGATTCAGCTTTGTTATTTGTTGATAAAACTGATGAGATAAAATTAAGAAATTTAACCCGACGAATGAGAAGATATAATCCTGTCCCAAATAGCTTTAACTTGGGCTCAGGCTATCGTATGATGCCCACACAATGGGTAATAGAAGATGCAATTCATCGTGATTCTGCACATTCTTATTTTATTCAATTAGCCGATGTTAATGCTTATTTCTTGGGGCAGAAATTTTTTACTAATCAATATGTTAAAAAGAAAGGTGGTAGAAATTATCTTGATAGACTAATGCCAGTTTTATTAAAACAAGCAAGTAAAAGTCATCCGTTAGGCATAGTTATACGTTAAAAAGAAAAGGGTTCAGCTTTCGCCGAACCCGATGAGTCCTACTGTAGGGTCTAGCCCTAGGTCAGACTACCTATTAATAATAGCATTTTTATGATTGATTTCAATTTAATTTTACCAAAATATACATAATTCTCGGAATAGTAAAGATGAATGATACTAACAACTGGCAGAAACTTGCCGAATACCCGACCAACTTATTGGCAGAAACCCACGCCATCTATTTACAAAACAACGGCATCAACGTACAGACCCAACTCGTTGATTTGATGGGATTAAATACAGGCGGTGTGCTATGGGTTGCCCCTGAAGATGTTGAGCAAGCCAGAGCTTTGCTCGATAATATCGATGACACCTCGCAGCTAGCTGATGACGACTTAGTAGACAATAACGACTCAGCAAAATTGCAGTAGAAAGGAACCCTAATCACCATGTGTCAACTTCTGGGTATGAATTGCAACACACCCACTGATATTCATTTTAGCTTTGCGGGGTTTCGTCAGCGGGGCGGGCAGACCGATATCCATACCGATGGGTTTGGTATTGTGTTTTTTGAAAAAAATCCCGACCCATCGCAGGGTAATCGTAAAGCAGGTCTGCGTCAATTTCACGATGACAAGCCAAGTTTCTGCTCACCGGTGGCGGATTTAGTCAATAGTTATCCGATTAAGGCGATGAATGTGATTAGCCATATTCGCAAAGCCACGCAAGGCACAAATTGCTTGGCTAATACCCACCCATTTGTCCGTGAGGTATGGGGCGAGGAATGGGCGTTTGCGCATAATGGCCAATTACAGATGGATTTTATTGACCAGCTCAGCCCTGTGCCCACCCACTATCAGCCCGTAGGTACAACCGATTCGGAGATGGCGTTTTGTTATCTGCTCAATCGACTCAAATCACAGTTTAGTGAGCCGCCCAGTGACAGCGTATTATTCCAGTTTTTGACCACGATTTGTCGTGAGTTATCGGCGTTGGGCTTGTTTAATTGTCTCATTAGCAATGGTGATTGGCAGCTAGCCTATGCAGGGAGTTTGCTATTTTTTATCACCCGTAAAGCGCCATTTGGTGAGGCGAAACTCGCTGACAGTGAGTTGGCGATTGATTTTAGTGAAGTGACCTCGCAGACCGATAAAGTCACCTTGATTACTACCATTCCTTTGACTTACAACGAACACTGGCAACAGCTGTATGTGGATGAATGTTTGATGTTTCGGGATGGCGATATTTTATTTAAAGATACCCCTGATAATCCGATCCGCTTAACCATTGAAGAAGGCATTGCCATCGCCCGCAAAGTGGGGGCGAGCTTATAATATGATAAAGGTCGCTTATTCTGATATTTTCAAATATGACGTCCCCGAACGCCATCGTTTTCCTATGCAAAAATATCCGATGATTGCGGCGCGGTTATTGGCGGAGGGTACATTCACCCCAGCCAATTTTTTTGCCCCGCAGCGATTGAGCGAAGACGAAATTCTCACCACCCATACACAAACGTACTGGCAGCATCTAAAACACCAAACATTGCCCGCCAAAGACGCGCGTGCCATCGGCTTTGAGATGACGCCAAGGCTCGTTGAGCGGGAACGTGTGATTGCCCACGGCACTTATGAATGTGCCCTATTCGCCAAACAATTCGGTGTCGCGCTCAATATCGCAGGCGGTACCCATCATGCGTTTGCCGATCATGGGGAAGGATTTTGCGTGTTTAACGATGTGGCGGTGGCGAGTAATTTATTGTTGGCACGTGGACAGGCGACCCAAATTCTGACGGTAGATTTGGACGTGCACCAAGGCAACGGTACAGCGCATTTGATGGCAAATGAACCCCGAGTATTTACCTTTAGTATGCATGGCGCAAAAAACTATCCGTTTCGCAAGCAAGCATCTGATTTGGATATTGATTTGCCAAACGAGACAGGCGATGAGGCGTATTTAGCCATATTAATGGATACGCTGCCTAGACTTATTGCAAAAGTGAAACCCGATATGCTGTTTTACCAGTCCGCTGTGGATGTGCTCGCCACCGATAAGCTCGGTAAACTTGCGCTCACCCGTGACGGCTGTGCCAAGCGTGATGCGTTTGTATTTAGCCAAGCCAAAGCCCATGGAATTCCAGTGGCGGTGGTGATGGGTGGCGGCTACTCAGAAAACATCGACGATGTGGTGGAAGCCCATTGCAATACCTTTCGCATCGCAAAAACGCTATATGAGTAATTTTAAAGCAATAAAAAAGCCCTGTTACAAAGAGCTTTTAAATTGACAGAGCTTTTAAAACAAACCGTTGTTATGCTAGTCAATGCGCTAATGCATACGCTGATAATTAAGCTAATACTTTCCCAAGCGCTTGCTTAAAACGGCTGACTGTCCCGTCCACATCCGTTAATTTATCTAACCCAAATAGCCCCAAACGGAATGTTTTAAAGCTGTCGGGTTCGCCAACTTTCAGTGGGACGCCGCCTGCAATTTGTAAGCCTTGGGCTGCAAATGCTGCACCTTTGTGCATATCATCACGGTCAGTATAGACCACAATCACACCGGGCGCTTGGTAGCCTGCAGCTGCGACGCTGATAATATTATGTTGATTGAGGACAGAGAGCACTTTTTGACCCAATTCAAATTGGGCGCTTTTGAGTTTATCAAGTCCAATCGCTTCGGCTTCTTTGACGGTATCGCGAAATTTGGTCAGCCCATCGGTTGGCATCGTCGCATGATACGCATGACCGCCATTTTCATAAGCGCGCATGATAGTGAGCCACTGTTTGAGATCAAGCCCAAAACTGGTCGATTCGGTGGCTTCCACTTTGGCAACCGCTTGCTCATTCATCATTACTAGCCCCGCACATGGCGTGCTTGACCAGCCTTTTTGTGGCGCAGAGATGAGCACATCAATGCCCAACGCTTTCATATCAAGCCATATACAGCCTGATGCGATACAGTCGATAACTAGTAAACCACCGACACTATGCACTGCATCGGCAAGTTGTTTGATGTAGTCATCAGGCAGCATCAAGCCTGCCGCGGTTTCGACATGCGGGGCAAATACCACCGCAGGTTTTTTAGATTGAATCTCAGCGACAGCCGTCTCGATTGCCACTGGCTCAAACTGCTGTTGTTGCCCCATTGAGTCGCTGTTGTCACCGATGTGTGCGGTCAAGACGGTCACGTCATCCGTGATACGACCTTTTTCAAGGATTTGCGTCCAGCGAAAACTAAAAAAGCCGTTGCGGATGATGAGCACTGTTTGGTCAGTGGCAAGCTGGCGCGCAACCGCTTCCATACCGTAAGTCCCTGTACCCGGCACGATTGCCACCGCATCGGCGTTATACACGTTTTTTAAACTTGTGGACAAATCATTCATCACTGTTTGGAATTTTTTGGACATGTGATTGAGCGAGCGGTCGGTGTAGACCACAGAATATTCTAATAAACCGTCTGGATCAATATCTTGGCGTAGGGCAGGCATGGGACTCTCCTTTAATATCGTTGTCTTTATCGCAAAATCGCAAATAAAATTAGTCTAGCAAAAAAGCCCTTTTAAAAACCAAAAAAATTGTAGAGCGGTTGTTAAAGTTTTTGTTATCAATGGCGCAGCGATTAAGCCAAAAACTGTCCACAGCAGCGTTTGTATTTCTCACCACTGCCACAGGGGCAAGGCTGCTTTTGGGTGACAGGCATGACCACTGTCGGATCCAAAAAATACCAACGGCTGGTGCCATGGGTGGGAATATTCACAAAGGTGGATAGCTCATGATGGACGCCTTTGCTGTCTAAACCTTTGTTGTCTAAAGCAGCTAAGTCCAAACCCGCTGAATGCCCAACTGATGCATTAGGCAAGTAAAAGTAGGCTTTAAACTCAACTTGTGCATGGCGTTTGCCAAGTTTTGCTAGATGGTTGATGACTTCAAGTCCTGCCCAGTCAGTCTGCTTTGCCCAGTCGCTAATTGCTTGGGTATCGAGCAGCGGCTGCTGAAAAGGCGCGGTGGTGGCAACGATATACTCGATATGTTGAAGCACAAATGCTGCGTACCGAGCGCGCATTAGCTGTGCTGCGGTATCAGCGATTTTTTGCCCCGCATGCAGGGGCGCACAGCAATCAGCGTAAGACAGTGTAGAGCCGCACGGGCAAGGTGACGTATGTATCATGTTAATGAATGTTCGGTAGGTTGATGGCGGTAGGCAGTATATTTTTCTTTAAAATAAGCCAACTAATGGGGTCTTGTAGCGTCTGCCAAAATAATTTAAATGGCGGGGCAAACACAATCAGGGCAGCCAACACGGCATATAAGCCCAAATACCAGCCTATTTGATCGAATTTAAACACTTTAAACGCGGTACCAAAAGATTTTTTGACACTCAGCCCTAACAGGTTGACGCTAAACATTTCATCTAACAGCAGATGAACAATGGCGCCAAACATCAAAAACAGCCCCAAAAACCAACTGATAACAGCGCCTTGCTTAAACCCATAAAAGCTAGCGTACACGAGGGTCATCGCCATAATCCCCAGATAGGGAATCGAGTGCACGATACCGCGGTGAACCGTCAATTTGCTATATAAATTAAACACACCGTAGCGCATCAGCAAATAAGATGCTAACCACAATCCTGCCAATGCAACCAACGAAAACTGCCCGACACACAAGATGACAATAAAAAATGCCGTCAGCAGCGATACGACATTAAATCCTACGGTCGCGGGTACCGAGTGGTCCAAATCAATATCGGGCAGCAAGCCACCAATGGTACCAGCCACCACACACATCAAATATTCAGGCGCGGTCAGCATCCCTGCCTTATAAATCACCAAGCCAGTGACGCCACTTGCGACAAAAGCCACGCTTATGTGGGTGTTAAAATTTGCCATAGTCTTCGCCCAGTTTCCCAATAGCTTAAAATCAGCGAGTCAAAACTCAAGTGGTAAAATCTCAAGTGGTAAAATTTAGTGGCTAAAATCATGTAGCTCAAAGCAGATAGCCAAAAAATTATTTATCCCATACGCAAGTGCGCGCTCAATTATATGCTAATTTTGATGACAAAGCGTCAACTGAGCGCAAGGAAAATTGATTTTGTAGGGTGGGGCATGCGGCATGGAGAAAAGCAAAACATTGTAAGCTATGCAACCTATTTAACCTAGGATGTGGCAAGGCAACACTACATACCACAAAAGCCTACAACAAACAGACAGCAAAAAAAAGCCATCGTCCGTCAGACAATGGCTTTTTTAAAATAAGTGGCGTCCCCACGGGGATTCGAACCCCGGTTACCGCCGTGAAAGGGCGATGTCCTAGGCCTCTAGACGATGGGGACGCAATCGCACGAGGTGCTGTAAGCAGACTTAATAGTGGTGGAGCTAAGCGGAGTCGAACCGCTGACCCCTTGCATGCCATGCAAGTGCTCTACCAACTGAGCTATAGCCCCATTTTTGGGAATTATTTAGACTGCTTTGCCTAAGAGTGCGCGTATTTTATTGAAAACTGATTTTGCTGTCAAGATGATTTTTGCCTAAAAACACAAAATTTTTACCCATTCTTGCTATAATGTTGTCTGCTTAATATTGCCTTCATATAACGACTGTAGATTAGTTATATTTTGTTGTTTTGTCTAAAATTATAAGGATAGCCCATGTGGTTGGTAAATTTTATTTTGCATATCGGTGATCATTTACAAGAGCTGGTCAACAACTATGGTAATTGGATTTATGCGATTTTGTTTGCCATTGTGTTTTGCGAGACGGGTCTGGTGGTGTTGCCATTTTTGCCAGGGGATTCGATGTTGTTTGCCGCAGGCACCATTGCCGCAGTGGGCGATATGAATATCTTTGTGCTAATTGGTTTATTGATTGTGGCGGCAGTATTGGGCGATTTTGTCAATTTTGAGATTGGCAAACACTTTGGGCAAAAGTTATTTTCCAATCCCAATTCCAAGATTTTTAAGCAAAGCTATTTGCAAAAAACCCACGATTATTATGAAAGATACGGCGGACGCACCATTATTATTGCCCGTTTTATTCCCATTGTACGCACGTTTGCGCCGTTTGTCGGCGGGATGGGCAACATGAATTATGCCCAGTTTGCTCGCTATAACATCGTTGGCGCGGTATTATGGGTCGTATCTTTTACCACGCTAGGCTATTTTTTTGGTCAATTACCCTTTGTCAAAGAACATTTTTCGTGGATTATGATTGCGATTATTGTGTTTTCGGTGGTACCAATGATTGTCGAAATCATTCGCCATCGCAAGGATAAATAATTGAAGTAGTCTTCAAAAATAACGCTAAATGCCAAAGTCAATCTAGCATTTAGCGTTGCCTTCCAAATTTAGATTTTATCAGCTACCTATCATCCATCGCTAGGATTCAATTTATAAAACTTCGATAGTCGGCTATAATAGCCGCTAATTTGAAATTTTTGTAAAATTGAGAAATCCATGTCAAAAGTCCGTACTCGTATTGCCCCAAGCCCCACTGGCTTTCCCCACGTTGGCACCGCCTATATCGCGCTATTTAACCTTGCCTTTGCCAAAGCGCATGGCGGCGATTTTATCCTGCGCATTGAAGACACCGACCAAACGCGCTCCACCACGCAATCTGAACAAATGATTTTGGACGCCCTGCGCTGGGTCGGTCTTGACTGGGCAGAAGGTCCAGACGTCGGCGGTCCACATGCACCGTACCGCCAAAGCGAGCGTAAAGACATCTACAAACAATACGCCGAAGAACTGTTGGACAAAGGTCATGCATTCCGCTGTTTTGCCACCAGTGATGAACTCGACCAAATGCGAGCCGAACAGATGGCGCGGGGTGAGACCCCAAAATATGACGGTCGCTATGCGAACCTTACGCGTGAACAATCGGACAAGCTCGCCGCCGAAGGCAAGCCATTCGTCATTCGTATGCGTGTGCCAGACGAGGGTGTATGTAAATTTGACGATATGCTACGTGGCGAGGTCGAGATTCCTTGGGCACAAGTGGATATGCAAGTGCTACTCAAAACCGACGGTCTACCAACCTACCATTTGGCAAACGTGGTCGATGACCATTTGATGCAGATTACCCACGTCATTCGTGGCGAAGAGTGGATTAACTCTGCTCCAAAGCATCAATTATTGTATAAATATTTTGGTTGGGATATGCCAGTGCTATGTCACATGCCACTGCTTAGAAACCCCGACAAATCCAAACTATCCAAACGCAAAAACCCAACGTCTATCACTTATTACCGTGATGCAGGTGTGTTGCCAGAAGCCTTGCTTAACTACTTGGGACGGATGGGCTATTCGATGCCAAATGAAGCCGAAAAATTCACGTTGGATGACATGATTGCCAGTTTTGACATCAAACGGGTGTCGCTTGGCGGTCCGATTTTTGACGTGGAAAAACTCACTTGGCTCAATGGCGAATGGTTGCGCTCACTGTCACCCGAAGCCTTAAAAACCAAAATCCTCGATTGGGCAAATGACAGCGACAAACTTACCGCGATTGCCAAAGCCATTCAGCCACGTATTAACTTGTTGTCGGATGCGGTGAATTGGTCGGGCTTTTATTTCCAAAACTTGCCAACGATTAGTGAGGTGGACTTTGAGCATAAAGTGCTATCCACTGAGCAAACCGTGGAGATTCTACAACTTGCGCAATGGCAGTTAGAAACCCTGCCTGTATGGACGGAGGAGAATATCCAAGCGGTATTGTCTGGTTTGGCAGGCGAGATGGGCATTAAGTTGCGTGATTTTATGTCGCCATTTTTTATTGCCATCGCAGGTAGCAAGTCAAGCACGCCTGTGATGAATTCAATGTATTTGATTGGGGCAGATATGACATTGCAGCGCCTGCGTCATGCCATTGAGGTGTTGGGCGGTGTCAGCAAGAAAAAAGCGAAAGAATTGGAAAAACGTCATAAAGCATTACCAAGCTTTTTGACCCAATAAGCTTAATTATTTTGTATAAAAGTCCGTCGCTGTGGCGGGTTTTTTATTTTAACAAGAGTAACCTAGGTTCATGCTAAATAACATGAATAAACCTAACAAAAATGGTATCATACCTAGCAAAATTCAGATTCTAATTTTTACAATTTAAAGGTAATCATCATGGCAAATCTTCAAAACGAACTCGCCCAAGTACAGCATATCAGCGGTGAACTACACACCAATGCCCACGCCAAAATCGGTATGGTGGTAGGACGTTTTAACAGCTTTGTGGTAGAAAGTTTGGTCAGCGGCGCGATTGATACCTTACTGCGTCATGGTATCGCCGGTAGCAATATTACTGTGGTGCGTGTACCGGGTGCTTGGGAAATTCCATTGGCGGTTGCTCGTATGGCACAAACCGATAAATTTGACGCTATCATCGGTTTAGGCGCGGTGATTCGTGGTAGCACGCCGCACTTTGATTTTGTCGCTGGTGAATCTGCCAAAGGCTTAGGCGCGATTGGGTTGGATTATGATGTGCCTGTTATTAATGCGATTTTGACCACAGACAGTATCGAACAAGCCATTGAGCGCTCGGGTACCAAAGCAGGAAACAAAGGCTCAGAAGCAGCCATGGTCGCGCTTGAGATGATTAACGTGTTGGGTCAAATTGACGCACAAATGGCTGGTGAATAAGGTAGCGATATGACTGATAATTCAACCCAAACCACACCACAGCAGGCGGGTCAAGACAATGCCGTCAATTATAAAACCAGCCTGACCGCGATTCGTAAAGCACGCCGTTTTGTGGTGCAAGGGTTATATGAATGGTTACTCACTGGCAACCCATCGCACGAAATCGAAGCGCATACCCGCAGTGAGAATGCCATGCACACGGTGCATTTGGGCTATTATCACGAGCTACTGAGCAAAATCATTGAGCAAAGCGATGACTTAATCGCCTATATCGACAGCCTACTTGATCGCCCTTGGACACGTCTAGATAAAGTTGAGCAAGCGGTATTGCTTGTCGGTGCGTATGAGATGAAGCAGCACTTGGAAGTGCCTTACAAAGTAGTGATTGATGAAGCGATTCAGCTCAATACCCATTTTGGCTCATCAGATGGCTATAAAATGATTCATGTGGTGATGGATAAAATCGCCAAAGACGTGCGTATGCCTGAAGTAGAGGCGGATGCTAAAAAAGCCAAAACAGAGGATGCGCCGCAGCCGCCATCGCAAGCGACCACTGAAGAAGAAAAATAATACCGTAAAGGGCGTACTCGCTACGCCCTTTTATGCTTGATACGGATGGCTAAGATGTCCGAATTTTCTTTGATTTATCAACATTTTCAACACTGCACACGCAAAAATCCTTTGACCCAAGTGGGTATTGGGGATGATTGCGCGATAAGCAGTATGCCAAGCGATTGCGAACTGGTGAGCTGTATTGACACGCTGGTTGCAGGTCGACATTTTCCCTTATCAACATCCGCTTATGCCATCGGCTATAAATCTGTCGCGGTCAATTTATCCGATTTGGCAGCGATGGGGGCGACACCCTATGCGATATTGCTAGGCATTAGCTTGCCTGCTAAGCTTGCACATGATGACTGGCTCAAACCATTCGCCCAAGGCATCGCGGACATTTGCAACCGATTTGATGTCGAGCTTATCGGTGGTGATACCACCCAATCAAACACCTTAACCATCTCTGTCACTGCACTGGGCGTTGTGCCAACTGGGCAAGCTATTACCAGAGGGGGCGCAAAAGTCGGTGATATCATCTGTGTGAGCGGTGAAATTGGCTCAGCAAGTTTTGCGTTACAGCAGATTTTAAACGCTGAAAAATCTGAGCAGCACAATATCGATTTACAACCAATCGCTTTACAGCCGGCACTCGATTTACCTGTTCCGCAAGTTGAGCTCGGGCAAAAATTACGTGGATTTGCCCATAGCATGATTGATATTTCAGACGGGCTAGGGCAGGATTTGGGTCATATCCTAACCGCATCACAGGTGGGCGCGGTGGTTGATTTAGCCAATATTCCAACGCATCCACGATTACAAGCTTTGCCAAATGCTGATAAGTGGCAACATCAGCTCAATGGCGGCGATGATTATCAGCTGTGCTTTACCATGAGTGAGCAAAATTTTGTCAAATTTAATCAACAGTTTTCGGATAAAATTTTTGCCATTGGCAAAATTGTCACAGAAAACGGCTTGAGGCTGACTTATAATAACCAACCCATTGAATTTTCAATCACTGGCTATCAGCATTTTTAGCCAAAGAACTTCCTATGACTCAACTGCATAAACCCGACGTCCGTAAAGCCAATGTTTGCCCGCCTTGTCCGCCAACCGCGAGCGTTTGGGAAAAGCTGATTTATTGGCTCGGTATCGGCTTAGGCTCAGGATTGCCAAAGCGTGCTGCTGGGACGTGGGGCACGGTCGGGGGACTGGTGGTTGCCATTCCGATGTTAGCGCTGGGGTTTTGGGGTTTTTTGGCGGTTACGGTGATGGGCGCTCTAGTCGGTAGTTATATCTGCGGTAAAACGTCTGATTTGATGGGTGTACACGATGACCCGCATATCGTGTGGGATGAATGGGTCGGCATGTGGGTGTCACTCCTGCCAATTTTATGGCTGCATTTCTATGATGATGCCTTATTGCAAGGTCATCAGTTAAGTTTACTGTTATTATATTTTGCTGCATTTGTCGCGTTTCGTTTTTTTGATATTTTAAAACCCTTTCCGATTAAATGGGTGGATAAAAATGTGAGCGGCGGTTTTGGTATTTTGATTGATGACATTTTGGCGGGGCTGATGGCAGGGGTTGTGCTAATAGTCTTTGTGAGTGTGCTCGTTACTTATGTTTAACCTGTTGTATCATTAAAATTAGTTTAAAAAAGAATAAGGAATTCCCATGACCAACTTAACCACCATCATCATGGCAGCGGGCAAAGGCACTCGCATGAAATCGAGCAAGCCAAAAGTCCTACAACCGCTGGCAGGCAAGCCTTTGCTACATCACGTACTTGCCACTGCCAAAAAATTGGGTAGCCAAAAAAATATCATTATCTATGGTTTTGAAGGTCAGCAAGTCAAAGATGCCTTTGCCGATGAACAAATTGATTGGGTCGAGCAAGCTGAGCAATTGGGCACGGGTCACGCGGTGCAAATGACTTTACCAGTGTTGCCTACGGATGGGAAAAGCTTGATTTTATCAGGGGATGTGCCACTCATTGGCGTCGATACCTTAGAGAAGTTGGCAAATACAGACAGCCGTTTTGCCATGCTGACCCTAAACTTAGCCAACCCGTTTGGCTTGGGTCGTATTGTGCGTGACAACGACCAAGTAATCGCCATTGTCGAAGAAAAAGATGCCAACGATGAGCAAAGAAAAATCACTGAAATCAATAGCGGTGTGTACTGTGTCGCCAATGATATTTTGCATCGATATCTCAATAACTTGACCAATAACAATGCCCAAGGTGAATATTACCTGACCGATATCGTCAAAATGGCGGTAGACGATGGTATCGAAATCGCCACTGTATCGCCGACCCATCAGTTTGAAATCGAAGGCGTGAATGACCGTCTGCAGTTGGCAAATCTAGAGCGTACTTGGCAAACGCATCAAGCCCAAGCGCTGATGCAACAAGGGGTACATTTGATTGACCCAAGCCGTTTTGATTTACGCGGTTCGCTCAAAGTTGGTAGAGACGTGCAAATTGATATTAATGTCATCATTGAAGGTGACTGTGAGCTAGGTGATAACGTCAAAATCGGCGCAGGTTGTATCATCAAAAACAGCAAAATCGCCAGTGGCACTGTGGTGCAACCTTACAGTCTATTTGACAATGCGGTAGTAGGCGCAGACAACCAAATCGGTCCATTTGCCCGTCTGCGCCCCAATGCGGTCACTGACAAAGAGGTGCATATCGGTAACTTTGTGGAGCTTAAAAACACCCAAATGGCAAGCGGCGCTAAAGCCAATCATTTGGCGTATTTGGGCGACGCCACCATTGGACAAAAGACCAATATCGGCGCGGGCACCATCACTGCCAATTATGATGGCGTCAATAAGTTTAAAACCGAAATCGGTGACGAGGTCAGAATTGGCTCAAATGCGGTGCTAATTGCCCCTGTAACCATTGGTGACCGTGCCACCATTGGCGCTGGTAGTGCAATCAGTAAAGCCTGCCCTGCCGAAAAACTGTCTATCGCCCGTGGTAAACAAGTCACCATTGAGGGTTGGCAACGTCCTGAAAAAAAATCTTGATATTTGAATTTTTGCCTAAATTTAACAAATTCTTGCTTAATACGATAGACTTGCTTTATACGATAAAGCCGTTTGATTAAGCAACAATAAAACAATCTAACGACTGTGTAAACGGGGGGATTGTTTTTCACAGCAGTCAAATTTGATTGCTCACACCAAAAACTGGATACTAAGGAACATTTATGTGCGGTATCGTTGGCGCCATTCGTGCGCAAGACAATGTGGTAGATTTTTTAACCGATGGCTTAAAACGCCTAGAATATCGGGGTTATGACTCATCGGGTATTGCAGTGCAAACCGATGAAGGACTCAAACGCGTGCGCCGAGTGGGGCGTGTTGCCTTAATGGAAGCCGCTGCCAAAGAGCGCGGCGTGTATGGTCACACGGGCATCGGTCACACACGCTGGGCGACCCACGGCGGCGTCACTGAGCCAAACGCGCATCCGCATATCTCGGGTGATTTGATTTCGGTGGTACATAACGGCATCATCGAAAATTTTGAAGCCGAGCGTGCCCGCCTTCAGCAAAATGGCTATCATTTTGAGTCACAAACCGACACCGAGGTCATCGCCCATGCAGTGCACCAGCACTATGTACAAAACGGCGGTGATTTATTCAATGCAGTAAAAGCGGCGACCCAACAATTTCATGGTGCGTATGCGATTGCGGTGATTGCCAACGATATGCCACAAAACATGGTGGTGGCGCGTATGGGCTGTCCATTACTCATCGGCTTAGGTGAGCATGAAACCTTTATCGCATCGGATGTCTCAGCAGTTGTCGCCTTTACCCGTCAAATCATGTATCTTGAAGATGGTGATATTGCCCAGTTGACGGCAGATGGCGTGGCACAAATGATTGACAAACAAGGCAATCCAGCGACCCGCAAAGCCACCACTTCGCAAGTGTCCTTAGCGTCTCTTGAACTAGGCGCTTATAGCCACTTTATGCAAAAAGAAATCTATGAGCAGCCAAAAGCAGTGTCAGATACCGCCGAAATATTTTTGGATGCCGGGTTTATCGCTGAAAACTTTGGTGAAAATGCTGAAGCCGTTTTCAATGATATCGACAGTATTAAGATTCTTGCCTGTGGCACGTCCTATTATGCGGCATCGACCGCCAAATATTGGTTGGAAAGTATTGCCAAAATTGCCACCGATGTCGAAATCGCCAGTGAATACCGTTATCGTGAAGTGATTGCCAATCCAAAACAATTGATTATCACCATCTCGCAATCAGGGGAAACGCTAGATACCATGGAGGCGCTAAAATACGCACAAGCCTTGGGTCACAAACATAGTCTATCCATCTGTAACGTAATGGAATCCGCCTTGCCTCGCGCCAGTGAGCTAGTAGTCTACACCCGAGCCGGTGCGGAGATTGGGGTCGCCTCAACCAAAGCATTTACTACCCAGTTAGTGGCTTTATTTGGTTTGGCGGTGACACTCGGTCGTGTGCGTGGCTCTGTGGATGACACTAAACTGGTCGAATACACCAATGCGCTGCGCAGCTTGCCCAATGATATTCAATATGCGCTCAATCTTGAGCCACAGATTAGCAGCTGGTCAAGCAAATTTGCTGATAAGCCAAGCGCGCTGTTTTTGGGACGTGGTATTCATTACCCGATTGCATTAGAAGGCGCATTAAAGCTCAAAGAAATCACCTATATTCATGCAGAAGCCTATCCCGCTGGCGAGTTAAAACACGGTCCACTGGCATTGGTTGATGAAAATATGCCTGTGGTGGTGATAGCGCCAAATGACAGCCTACTTGATAAAGTCAAAGCCAATATGCAAGAAGTCTCGGCGCGTGGTGGTGAGTTGTTTGTATTTACCGATCTTGACAGTGATTTTTCCGATAGTGAGGGCGTACACGTAATTCGCACCCCACGTCATATTGGCGTGTTATCGCCCATAGTACACACCATTCCCGTACAATTGTTGTCTTACCATGTTGCGCTTGCCAAAGGTACAGACGTTGATAAACCCCGTAATTTGGCCAAGAGCGTCACGGTGGAATAAACTAAGCTGACACAAAAAAACCGCTAATCATTAGCGGTTTTTTTGTGGAAAAAGTATTAAGAAGGGTCATCATCGTAGGTATAATAGCTATTTGCGGTTTCATCGAAGCTGTCGATACGCTCAGGGTAATTGCCTTCATTAAAGCGCTTTTCGTTGTGCTCATGGGCGTGACGCACATCGTGATTGTAAGCAATTAACGCCTCGTTATTTGCCAAAAAGCTATCAGGATTTGCCATGACCCACATTTGGTTAAAAACATCTGAGCGCGCCGATAAATCCAGTAACACGCCAGGTTCGGTAAAATAATAAAACTTGGATAATAGCTTAATCTGCCCATTTTCCAGGCGTCTGGCGATATGATACGCTTGTAAATCTTTTGGGTGTTTTAAACCTACCGCACCGACAATCGCTGCCAATGATTTAAGCGTGTTTTTATGAAAATTATAGACCCGCTGTGCCTTATCAGGAATATGTAATGCCCGTTGACGATACGGGTCTTGGGTAGCAACCCCAGTTGGGCATTTGTTGGTATGGCACGCGCGTGATTGGATACAGCCCACCGCAAACATAAAGCCACGCGCGGAGTTACACCAATCTGCACCTAGCGCTAGCATGCGAGCGATATCAAAGGCAGAGATGATTTTACCACTGACACCGATTTTGATTTTGTCACGCACCCCCGCACCCACTAGCGTGTTGTGCACAAGCAAAAAGCCATCGAGTAGTGGCATGCCAACATTATCCATAAACTCAACAGGCGCAGCACCTGTACCGCCTTCTGCACCATCAACCACGATAAAATCAGGGTAATTATCTGCTTCAATCATGGCTTTGACAATCGCCATAAACTGCCAAGGCTGTCCGACACACAGCTTAAAACCAACCGGCTTGCCCCCTGATAGTTCACGCAGCTGTTGCCAAAACTGCACCATCTCACGCGGGGTAGTAAAGGCTGAGTGGCTCGCTGGAGAAACGCAGTCTACATCCATCGGCACATCACGGGTTTCGGCAATTTCCGGGGTGATTTTTTCTTTGGGCAACACCCCGCCTTTACCAGGCTTTGCCCCTTGCGACAGCTTGATTTCAATCATTTTGACTTGCTCAATGCGCGAGCGTTCAGCGAATTTTTCGGCGCTAAACGTGCCATCGTGATTACGGCATCCAAAATACCCGGTACCCAGCTCCCAAATCAAATCGCCGCCGTGTTTTTTATGGTACGGACTAATCGCACCTTCACCTGTATCATGAGCAAATCCACCGAGTTTTGCGCCCTGATTGAGCGCTTCGATTGCCGCGGCTGAAAGACTGCCAAAACTCATGGCAGAGATATTAAACACCGACATCGAGTAGGGCTGCAGGCATCGTTCACCGCCCACCATAATACGAAAATTGGTTTCTTTGAGGGGGTAGCTAAGGGTGGATTGTAAAAACCATTCTTTGCCAGACTGGTATAGATTTTCTAAGGTACCAAAGGCATTGGTATCACTGACGTTTTTGGCACGTTGATAAGCAAGCGCACGCTGCTGGCGCGAAAACGGCACGGCGGCTTGGTCATCTTCAATCAAATACTGGCGCAGTTCAGGTCGAAACTCTTCCAATAGATAACGAATATGTCCCGAAATTGGGTAGTTACGCAAGACGGCATGGTGGACTTGTATCAAATCATAAATGCCCACCACAAAGCCCACCAGACCAATCACTATCAGCCACCATTTAAGTAGCACAATCCCCAACGCAAGGATAGCAAAGGCAATGACAAACACGCTGTAGCGAAACACAACGCCTTGCAAATAGGGCTCTTTATGGGTAGGGGTTACCGTGATATCAGTGCGCTTGTCAACCATGACAATCTTCCTTATCAGATAGGATCGCGGACAAAATAATCATCGCAAATTTGTGGTTATTTTAAATGATGGAGGGGGTAATGCGATGGCAAAATGGTCAATCACTTGTCAGCAAGGTGGTGTGACAAGTGATTGTGTGATTAAGCTTGAAGGGCAGCGGCGTGGTGAGCAAAATGGTCAGCGATAAAACTACTGATAAAATAGTAGCTATGGTCATAACCGTCGTGCATACGCAGCGTCATCGGATAATTGGCATCCTTGGCAGCTTGCGCAAAAAGCTCAGGTTTGAGCTGCTCAGCCAAAAACTCATCCCCACTACCTTGGTCAATCAATAGCGGTAATTTTTTGCTATGCGCAGACTGTTTCATCCACGCTAAGCTATCGTAGTTTGCCCAGGTGCTTTGGTCATCGCCTAAGTAAGCGCTAAAGGCTTTTTGTCCCCAAGGCACTTGTGACGGTGCGACGATGGGGGAAAAGGCCGATACGCTGGCATAGCGCTGGGGATTGCGTAGGGCAATCATCAGCGCGCCATGCCCACCCATACTATGACCAAAAATACTGCGCTGGTCACTGGCAGGGAAGTGCTGTTCGATGAGATTAGGCAACTCATCGACGATATAATCATACATCTGAAAATGCGTTGCCCAAGGCGCTTGGGTGGCATTGACATAAAAGCCTGCCCCTTGCCCCAAATCATAAGCGCTGTCATCAGGCACATCGTTACCGCTCAAATCGACACCCCTAGGACTGGTGTCGGGTGCCACCACAATCACGTTGTGACGACTGGCATACTCAGCAAACCCAGATTTTTGAATAAAGTTTTGCTCAGTACAAGTCAGCCCTGATAGCCAATACAGCACCGCACATTTTTGAGCTGTGATTTCAGTAGTTTTGGTTTCTTCATTGACGATGGCTTTGGGTGGCAAATAGATGGCAAATTTCATCTCCGTGTGTGTGGTCGCACTGGTATGCTGCCACACTTGTAGGTCTCCACCGTGCAATTTACGCGATTCAATTTTTTTCATGGTGAATTTCCCATTCTTTATAATGCCAAGTTTGGTAATGGTTTAGTAATGCAACACTGAACGAATGGACTCACCTTTATGCATCAAATCAAATGCGGTATTGACATCTTCAAGACCCATAGTATGGGTGACAAAAGGTGCCAGTTGGATATCACCGTGCATGGCTTGCTCCACCATACCTGGCAGCTGCGAGCGACCTTTCACCCCACCAAATGCAGAGCCTAACCAGCGGCGACCTGTCACTAGTTGGAACGGACGAGTGGAAATCTCTTGACCTGCAGCCGCGACACCAATAATCACGCTTTGACCCCAGCCACGATGCGCGCATTCAAGTGCCGAGCGCATGACATTGACGTTACCAATACATTCAAAACTGTGATCCACACCCCAACCTGTCATCTCAACAATCACTTGTTGAATGGGTTGGTCATAATCTTTTGGATTGACAAAATCGGTCGCGCCAAACTCACGGGCTAGCTCAAATTTGTCGGGGTTGGTATCAACCGCAATAATGCGTCCTGCTTTGGCAAGTTTGGCACCTTGAATCACAGCAAGCCCAATACCACCAAGCCCAAATACCGCCACGCTGTCGCCTTCTTGTACTTTAGCGGTATTTTTTACCGCACCTAGTCCTGTGGTGACGCCACAACCTAATAGACAGACTTGCTCAGGATTGGCTTCAGGATTGATTTTAGCAAGCGATACGTCAGCAACGACAGTATATTCACTAAACGTCGAGCAGCCCATGTAATGATAAATTGGTTGACCTTGATAGCTAAAACGGGTAGTACCATCAGGCATCACGCCTTTACCTTGGGTGGCACGCACTGCGACGCATAGATTGGTTTTGTCACTTTTACAAAATAAACATTCACCACATTCAGCCGTATATAGTGGAATGACATGATCACCAGGTTGTACACTGGTTACCCCTTCACCGACTGCCATCACAATACCTGCGCCTTCATGACCCAAAACCGCTGGGAAAACCCCTTCAGGGTCATCGCCACTCAAGGTGAATGCGTCCGTGTGGCAAACGCCCGTATGGGTAATTTTGACGAGTACTTCACCTTTACGCGGTGGCTCGACGTCGATTTCGACGATTTGTAATGGTTCTCCCGCAGCAAAAGCTACCGCAGCACGCGATTTGATAGGTTTGGTAAAATCTAATGGCGCTGTGGCCGCAGTCATATCAGTCATCGGTTTATCCTTGTTATATTGGTTTTATTAAAAATGCCTTTGGTCGGCATTATAACATAACCCATTATCGCATGATTAAGCTCAAAATTGTAAGCAATTGGGTTTAATTAAATCATCATTAAAATTAAAAATTTGAATTGGATTTTTAAAAATATTTAACAAGAAAATTTTGCCCATACCTTACAAAAAGTCATCGATAAAACGCCCGTTAAAAGAGTAGTGATTATCACGTTGGGTGATTTGCTAGGCGTTAAAGGCAAGTTTGTCAATCTTGGCGTCAAATATGTCAAAAAACTGGTAGCACCTTACCAAATTGACAACAACTATCAGCCGTTACGCTTAAGTCAGGTATTAGCAGCTGCTCAAAATTTACCTTATCAACCGCCAAATAAATCACTGGATGATGTTGCCTTTATTCAATACACAGGCGGCACCACAGGCAGGCCCACGTCATTATGCATTTATTGAACAATTGCCCAAAACCGCGGTTGGCAAAATTCAAAAGACTCAATTACGACTGATTGATCAATAGGGCTTTTTACCGCTTTTTACGCCATTTTTCTTTATACAACCGCTTAATACAAGCGCTTAGATAAGCTGGGGCAACCTGATAGACTAGAACAGGCTGGGCATTTGATGGCTAGTGTAAATCACTTGTCACTATTTTATCAACTTTTCAGCCTGTTTTTTCAATCATCACTTTTTTATTTAATGATACTTTTACATTCAACAATCATCCATAGGGTTTTTTAAGCAACCCTATGATCATTAAGCACATTTTCTCAGTCTAACCGACACGGTTTTAAAGGCAGGCATGCCTGATTTTTTATCAAAATCTGTCATCGCAATCAGTGGATTGGCTTCAGGGTAGTACATGGCTAGATTGCCTTTAGGGATATCATACAAAATGACTTGAAAGCCTGTGACTTTTCGCTCAATACCATCGCCGTATTCACTTTGGATAGTCACCTTATCACCTGCTTTTAAATCCAATCTATCAGCATCATCAGCATTCATAAAAATTACTTGCCGCGTGTCAAAAACGTTGCGATAGCGGTCATCCAACCCATAAATGGTGGTATTGAATTGGTCATGAGAACGGATACTGGTTAGTGTTAATAAATCATCGGGCTGAGCCGTCAATTTATCTGCATAAATCTCGGTTAACGGTGTAAAGAAAAAGGTGGCTTTACCAGATTGGGTCTGCCATTCATAACGGTTGGCAGGATGCGGTAGATGAAAGCCTTGTTTGGTATAGACTTTTTGGTTAAAGTTATCAAAGCCTTCAATGGCTTTAGCAATGTCATTACGAATTCGGTCGTAATCTTCTACATACCAAGCCCAACGAATCGGGCTATGCCTAAGTGTAGCCGCAGCGATACTTGCGATAATCTCAGTTTCAGCGCGCAATTTATGTGAAACAGGCTGACGCGCTCCTTGTGACAACACCACATTACACATGGAATCTTCAATACTAATGTATTGGTTATTGTCGCCTTGCTTATCAATTTCTGTTCGTCCTAAACAAGGTAAAATAATGGCTTCTTTACCATGAATCAAGTGGCTACGATTGAGCTTGGTCTGTATCTGTACCGTTAACTCACAGCCGCGAATACCCGCTTCTGTACGTGCTTTATCGGGGGTTGCCACTGCAAAATTGCCCGCTAGGCTCATAAATACTTTAACCTTGCCTTGTTGCATGGCTTCAAGGGTCTCTACAACGTTATAGCCATGCGCTCTAGGGGACTTAATGCCAAAAACTTTGTCGATTTGATCAAGTAGCTTATCTGAAGGCTTGTCCCATACACCCATGGTACGGTTACCTTGAACATTACTATGCCCACGAATCGGCGCAAGTCCCGTCCCTGTCTTGCCAATATGCCCCATAACCAAGGCTAAATTTGCCAACATATGCACATTGTCCGTACCATGACGATGCTGGGTGATGCCCATACACCATGTTAAAATAGGACGTTTACTCTCTCGATAAAGCTGGGCTAGTTGCTCAATTTGCTGCGCGTCTAACCCTGTAATATGATAAATGGTTTGCCAATCGGTCGCCCTTACCCCTGCAATCATTTCATCAAAGCCTACGGTCTGGGCTTGAATAAAGTCATGATCAAAAATAGCGGCTTTACCGTTATCCCGTGCCTCGCGATCCCAATTATCTAAATGCTTGAGTATGCCCGTCATTAACGCATAGTCTGAGCCAATGTTTAGCTGGAAAAAATAGTGACTAAGTGGCGTGCTACCATTTGTCAGCATTTGGCTTGGGCGTTTTGGATCTTGAAAACGGGTAAGTCCCCGCTCTTTAAGCGGATTAATCACAATGATTTTGCCACCACGCTCAGCGACATTTGCCAATGTTTCTAGCATACGTGGGTGATTGGTACCTGGATTATGCCCAAAACTCCACACGCTGTCACAATGCTCAAAGTCATCCATTACGATGGTTGCTTTACCTAAGCCGATACTATCTTTTAACCCCACACTGCTTGCTTCATGGCACATATTGGAGCAATCTGGCATATTGTTCGTGCCATAGCATTTGGTAAATAACTGATACAAAAACGACGCTTCATTACTGGCTCGACCAGAGGTATAAAAGACAGCTTCATTCGGGTCATCCAATCGATTGAGATGACTGGCAATCAACTGATAAGCAGCTTCCCATTCGATGGGTTCGTACTTATCAGTCGCCGCATTGTACTGCATAGGCTCAGTCAAGCGTCCTTGGTTTTCCAAGAAATAATCACTTTGCGCGAGCAGTTCAGTGACGGTATATTTGGCAAAAAAATCAGCCGTCACGGTTTTTTTGGTGGTTTCAAATGCCGTTGCTTTAGCCCCATTTTCACAAAAATTAATGGGCTTTTTTTTGCCGTTTGGAAATGCACAACTTGGGCACTTAGTGCCAAATGGCTGATTTAGGTCTAATAATGTGATTGGCGCACGGGTCAATGCCTGCTGCTTTCGCATATTACCTTGCACGGCTATCAACGCACCCCAACCCCCAGCTGGCCTAATAAGCGCATCAAGTTTATTATCGGTTTGGTTCAAATCGGTGGTATGAGTCAAACCATGAGGAAGATTGACATAGTCAAAAATTTGATTCGTCAACGTATGGAAGGGTTGCATTAATCGCATGGCGTTTTCCAAAATATTTGAGGAGAGATAAATTAGAAACCTTTGCACGAACAAATAAACAAAAGTTTGTAAAAGTGATATAATACAGTAAAGTCAAAAAGATAGCAAAAGATACCAATATGGCATGGAAACAAACAGGGCAACTCTCCCTAGCAGACAGTCTCATTAACGCTCACAAAGCCATCAAAGAATTAGATGAACTACATAACCTAATCAACTGGCAAACTATCGAGCAAACCTTACGCCACGTTCATAGCAGTGATCGTGGCGAAAGTGCCTTTCACCCTGTCATCATGTTTAAAATCTTACTACTACAAAAACTCTATAACCTATCCGACCCAGCCATGGAAAAACAACTGGCAAGAGATTTACTATTTCGTCGCTTTGTTGGTCTATCGCTTACCGATAACGTACCCGACCACAGCACCATCTGGCGATACCACAAACACTTAGGTGAACTTGGACTCATAAAACCCTTATTCAACCAAATCAATGAGCAACTAGCCGAGCAAAATATCATCATCAAAGCAGGCAGTGTTAGCATCATTGATGCCAGTATCGTTGAAGCCAAAAACAAACGAGCTAAAAAAGGCAAACATACCGACAATACCCGAGATAACGAAGCTGCCTACGTCAGTAAAAAAGACAGCACAGGCAAAGTAAAAACCACCTACGGCTTTAAAATCCATCTTAATTGTGATGAAGACAGCTTTGTCAAAAAGATTCAAACTACCCCAGCCAATGTCCATGATTCACAATGTTTTACCACGCTTTTAACAGGTGATGAATCTGCCGTTTACGCCGACAGTGCGTATAAAAGCCAAGCCCATGACAACTATCTTGCCGAGCATGAACCGCCTATCAACAATCATATCCATGATAGGGCATGGCGTAATACACCACTTACCGAACAACAGAAACGTACCAATACCCAAAAGAGCCAAACCAGAAATACGGTAGAACGGGTATTCGGTCATTTTAAATTATGGGATGAGCAAGGCTCGTCATCTTGGCTTAATGCAATTTCATACCCGTACATTGCTTGCTAGCATTGTGCATAATTTAAAAACTGCCCTAGGTTTGAAGCGAAAATACGGACTATCTTAGGATTATTGTGTCTGTTGGTTGGCAAAACTAGCCAATAGACGTTAATTTACTGCAATTTAGGAGACTTTTATGCCAATTCGGTGACTTTTTTCGCTTTTTTAACACCAATTCCAGTTTTTAGTTGAGTTTGAAATTGGTGTCGAGAGATAGTCGCTGGTTTGTGCAAAGGTCTCTAACAATTAAAAAACCATGAAAAAATGCCTGTAACTACAGACGTTTTTTCAATTTTGGTAAGCCATTAAGCAGGCTGTTTATCAGCTTTAACCACATTGATGAGGTTATCAACCACCTCTGGTTCTGCCAAGGTTGAAGTATCGCCTAAACCTTCAAATTCATGCGCGGCAAGTTTACGCAGAATACGGCGCATGATTTTACCGGAGCGCGTTTTTGGTAAGGCTTCGACCAAATATAGCGAGTCTAAGTTGGCGATTGGACCAATCTCACCACGGACATGACGGTTGATTTCACCTTTGAGCATCTCGCTTGGCTCTTCGCCCGATTTTAAGATGACGTAAGCGGCAACGCCTTGACCTTTAAGCTCATGCGGCATACCGACAATAGCCGCTTCAGCGACGGAAGGATGCGATACTAACGCACTTTCAATCTCGGCCGTACCTAGGCGGTGACCAGAGACGTTTAAGACATCATCCACACGACCTGTGATCCAATAATGACCGTCTTCATCGCGCAGGGCACCATCACCTGTGAAGTAAGCGCCTGGATAGGTGCTAAAGTAAGTTTCTAAAAAGCGTTTATGGTCTCCCCAAATGGTACGCATTTGACCTGGCCAGCTGTCTTTGATGATTAAGTTGCCTTCGGCAGCACCCGTTAATTCAGCACCTTCGGCATCGACAATTGCTGGCTTGACGCCATACAGCGGATTCATCGCGGAGCCTGGTTTGAGATCAACCGTATTGGGGATTGGCGTCATCAAAATGCCCCCTGTTTCAGTTTGCCACCAAGTATCGACAATCGGACAACGACCTTCGCCCACCACGTTATAGTACCAGTTCCAGGCTTCAGGATTGATAGGTTCACCCACCGAGCCCAATAGACGTAAGCTGGAACGGTTTGATTTACGGACGTAATCATCGCCTTCTTTCATCATCGCGCGAATGGCGGTTGGCGCAGTATACAAGATGGTAACGTCATGCTTATCAACGATATGACCGATACGCGCCCAATCTGGGTACTGTGGCACCCCTTCAAACATCACGGTCGTTGTGCCGTTGGCAAGCGGTCCATACACCACATAGGTGTGACCTGTGACCCAGCCCACATCCGCGGTACACCAAAATACGTCATTGTCTTTGATATCAAACACGTCACGGAAGGTGGATAGCGCATAGGTCAAATAACCACCGGTGGTATGTAACACGCCTTTAGGCTTGCCAGTTGAGCCTGAAGTGTAAAGCAAAAATAACGGGTCTTCGGCATTCATTGGCTCTGGTGGACAGTCTTCAGAGGCATTGTCGATTAAGTTGTGATACCAAATATCGCGGCGTCCGCTCATTGGGATGGATTCACCGGTACGGTACACCACAATGACCTTTTCAACACATTCGGTACCGTCCTGGTCTAGCGCACGATCCACATTTTGTTTAAGCGGTGTATGTTTACCACCACGCACAGATTCATCAGCGGTGATGACAATTTTTGATTGGCTATCGATGATACGGCTGGCTAGACTGTCTGCTGAAAACCCGCCAAATACCAATGAGTGAACCGCGCCAATCCGCGCACAAGCCAGCATCGCAACCGCCGCTTCAGGAATCATCGGTAAATAAATGGTGACGCGGTCGCCTTTTTTGACGCCTTTACGACGCAGTGCGCTACCAAGGCGGCATACTTCTGAATGTAGCTCTTTGTATGAGATGATTTTGTGAAGTGATGGGTGATCGCCTTCCCAAATAATCGCAGGTTTGTAAGGGTTTTCAGCGACATGACGGTCAAGGCAGTTGACCGATAGATTAAGCTCACCATCTTCAAACCATTTAATGCTAAAATTGTTTAGGTCATAATTGACGTTTTTGATTTTGGTGGGTTTTTTTATCCAATCAATCCATTCAGCGCGTTTTGCCCAAAACGCTTCGTTATTTTCGACAGATTCTTGATAGGTCTCGGCGTATTTTTCGGGAGTGGTGTTGGCTTTAGCGGCAAATTCAGCGCTATGAGGGTAGCTCTTCATAAAACATTCCTTGTTATGACTCGTAGGTTGGTTGGGTAATAGTTTAAATGGCTACGGACTGACAAACGGCTCAAATAGGTAGCGGGCTTAACTTAAAAAACAACATTTTCACGTTGATAAGCTAACATTGACAAGCTGACAGTAACACGGGCTATCAACACAGCGATGAAACGCGCCGTCAATAAACGTCTGCTCACTATGAAAATGCAATACAATCTAATCCTTGATTCTAGAGTGCCTTTTCCTTAGTTTGGCAAAAAATCACAAATTTTGCAATGTTACTCAGGATATTTTTAAGGATATTTTTTCAGATCTTGGACAAATATCTTTATTGTAAGCGGATTCTCATTTGGTCTTTTACTTGATAAATAGCGGTCATCATGCAGCAACAACATACTTCATCAAATACTTCACCAAAGATTGATACGGCTCAAAATCACGCTGGGTCAACAAACGCACCGTCCACGTTTGCGTATGATGTCATCATCATCGGGGCAGGGGCATCAGGGCTCTTTTGTGCATTGACAGCGGGCAAGCGCGGACGGCGGGTACTAGTGGTAGATCATGCCAATAAAGCGGGCAAGAAAATCCTTATGAGTGGCGGTGGGCGCTGTAATTTTACCAACTATGACATTGAGCCCAAGCATTATTTAAGTAGCAATCCGCACTTTTGCAAATCAGCGTTGTCACGCTATTTAAATTGGGATTTTATTGGCATGGTTAGCCAGTATCAGATTCCCTATCATGAGCGTGAGCATGGGCAACTGTTTTGTGATACCTCTGCCAATGATATTTTACAAATGCTGTTGACCGAATGCCGTGCCAATCAAGTGACTATTCAACTAAAAACCGCCATCCAGCAAATCCAAGCGTTACCCGACAATACGGGGTTTGTCTTAACTGTCAATCAACCAGCTAGTCAACAGCCTCATCAACAGGCTAATCAAGCAGCCAATCAAAAAAGTAGCGAGCAAACCTTAACTTGTCACTCATTGGTAGTCGCCACAGGCGGGCTGTCAATTCCGACCATGGGTGCGACAGGATTTGGTTACCAAGTAGCGCAGCAATTTGGGCATACCATTGTGCCAACATCGGCAGGACTAGTACCCTTTACCTTTACCGATAAGATTGGCGATGCGATTAAATCGTTATCGGGGGTTAGTTTTGAGGTCATTGCCTTCAACGAGCGCATCAGTTTTAGGTTGCCCGTGCTATTTACCCATCGCGGTTTATCCGGGCCTGCGATGTTACAGCTATCGAATTATTGGCAGGTGGGCGAGCCGATTTTTATCAATTTATTCCCAAACCTTGATATGGCAGTATTTTTAGCCGAACAAAAAAAACAGCATCCAAAACAGCTGATCAGAACCGTGCTAAACGACCAGATAGGCGTGGCGGCGCTACCTAAAAAAGTGATGGCTACTTTGCAAAATTTATTGTGGCAAGACATGGCTGAGACTGAGCTTGCCAATATCAAAGACGAGAAGTTAGCGCAGCTTGGCGCGCAGCTCAATGCTTGGCGTTTGACGCCATCAGGCACTGAAGGCTATCGTACAGCTGAAGTCACACGCGGTGGCGTTGCTACTGATAAAGTCTCTTCAAAAACCATGCAAAGTCAGTTACAACCGAATTTGTATTTTATCGGCGAGGTGCTCGATGTTACTGGTTGGCTAGGTGGCTACAATTTCCAATGGGCTTGGGCAAGTGGGTTTGTGGCTGGCGAATTGGTTTAGCTATAAATATAAAATGAAAGAGGTTTAGCTATAAAATGGTTTAGGTTTGAAGTGGGTTAAGTATTGATAAACCTAAAAAAATGGTTAAAAAAGGCATCAGTGAAATGCCTTTTTTAGTTTAACCTCTTTCTTTTAACACATTTACGTTAATCAAGTTTGGTGGGTGTTTAATGTTGGCGCGCAACTGGTTGTTGCAGTGCTTGAGGTAACTCAAGAATGGTCAGGTTACTGGCGGCAATATCATCGGGACGTGCCACCACCAAGGCTTCAAAACCTGTGTCAGTAGCAATGCTATTGACCACGTCCACGTTGCCAATTTTTTCACCTGCGTTAGGTCTATCACCGGTACCTGCTACGCGGTGGAGCCAAGCTTTTGGGCTGGCCTTAAAATATAACCGTGCAATGATTTCTTGACCTAAATAACAGCCTTTATCGTAGTCAACCCCGCCGTGTTGGTGTAGACGCAACTCTTGGGGTTGCCACAAGCCTGCGGTGGTTTTGACAATCCAGTAATTGCCTGTAGCAATACTCGCTTTTTGCCATGCTTTGCGGTTAGCGTCGGTGTCAGAGCCATTCTCTGATTCGCTAAAACTAGGTACCCCATTGTCAACAACCGCAAAAATATCACGTGGGTTTGATAGGGTGAGTTTTGAGAACGCCGCATATTTTTTGATATGGTTGGCAAACTCATCGGCACAGTCTTGGCTGATGACGATTTGGTAAGCGTCATCCGCTATTTTTCTAATCCAAATACCCAGTGCAACGCGCCCTTTGAGATTACTAATCGCGGTCGCTTGGAATTGGTCGCTCAGTTTGGTGACGTTGCAGGTTAATTGTCCTTGCAAGAATTTTTGGGCATCGGTGCCGGTTATATCAAAGACGACGAAATCTGTCATGGTGGCTCTCTTTTTATTTGCTAAAAAAATTATAATCAAAGTTTTGCACAATTGAGCTCGGACTGCAATCATGCTTTATTGGGTTATGCTTGACTAAATGCTGCTTGACTAAGCTCTGTTTTAAGTCCTAATTTACTAGGTCATTTGTCAGAGGGTCTTCTGTGCTGGCTGATCACTATTATTGGGGTGACTTATCGCGTACACTACACTACCTTAAGACTATTAAAATTTTTCTCAGCTGATTGAGCGCGTGCTATGAGTTTACCTGCCTGCCCCCCATGCCCCAAGTGTAAAGAAAATTATACATACCAAGATGGCGATTTATTGATTTGCCCGATGTGTGGCTTTGAAGCAGAACAGCAGGCATGGCAAGCGGGCGAAACCGAAACAGCCAGCGAACAAGTTATTAAAGATGCCGTCGGCAATGTGTTACAAGATGGGGATAGTGTGACGGTTATTAAAGACTTAAAAGTCAAAGGCGCAAGCACCCCCATTAAAGTGGGTACTAAAGTTAAATCCATTCGCCTGCTCCATGATGCGCCCGATGATCATGATATTGATTGTAAAATTGACGGTTTTGGCGCGATGAAACTCAAATCCAGCGTCGTCAAAAAAGCCTAGTTTTGGGAGGGTTTGGGCTTTGTTTGGGGCTTTGGGTTTGCAACAGACATTGATACCCAAAGCTTATTTTTTTTATGACCTCCCAAGAGCTGTCACAATAAATTCAGTAGGTGATTGTAGAAAAATACGTTACAATAAGGCTATTTTTCTACAAATTTAATCATATACTTTTTTGTTAGTAGGTAATTGTGACCGCCTTATCTCATATTCGTAATTTTTCTATTATTGCCCATATTGACCACGGTAAATCCACGCTTGCCGACCGCATTATCCAAATGTGTGGGGGTCTACAAGCACGTGAAATGCAGGCGCAAGTACTTGACTCGATGGATATTGAGCGCGAGCGCGGTATTACCATTAAAGCCCAATCTGTCACGCTGTATTATAACCACCCAAACGGTGACAAATACCAATTTAACTTTATTGATACACCAGGGCACGTCGATTTTTCGTATGAAGTATCGCGTTCACTGGCGGCTTGTGAAGGCGCTTTGCTGGTGGTTGATGCCGCGCAAGGCGTAGAAGCCCAGTCGGTTGCCAACTGTTATACCGCGATTGAGCAGGGGCTTGAAGTATTACCGGTACTCAACAAGATTGACTTACCGCAAGTGGATCCTGAACGTGTGATTCAAGAAATCGAAGACATTATCGGGATTGAAGCGATGGATGCACCGCGCGTTTCTGCCAAGACAGGGGTGGGCGTGGATGATTTGCTACAAGCGATTGTTGAGCGTATTCCCGCCCCTGAAGGCGACCGTGATGCCCCTTTGCAAGCGTTAATTATTGACTCATGGTTTGACAATTATCTTGGGGTTGTGTCACTGGTACGTGTACGTCAAGGCACACTCAAAAAAGACGATAAAATCCATATCAAATCGACCAAAGGCACGCATATTGTCACGTCAATTGGGGTATTTACCCCAAAATCGTTTGAGACCAATATCTTAGAAGCCGGCGAAGTAGGTTTTGTGATTGCCGGTATCAAAGACATTGGCGGCGCGCCTGTGGGCGATACTATTACCCTTGCCAAAACTCCAGATGTAGATAGCATACCAGGGTTTAAAAAGGTCAAGCCGCAAGTCTATGCCGGTATGTTCCCTGTTGATTCGAGTGACTTTGAGGCGTTTCGTGAAGCGCTACAAAAACTGCAAGTCAATGACGCTGCATTGTTTTTTGAGCCAGATACCTCTGATGCCCTTGGGTTTGGTTTTCGCTGTGGTTTCTTGGGGATGCTCCATATGGAAATCATCCAAGAACGTCTTGAGCGTGAATACGATTTAGATTTGATTACCACGGCTCCGACAGTTATCTACGAAATCAAAAAACGGAGTGGTGAGATTATCCAAATCGATAACCCATCAAAAATGCCTGACCCAGGTCTGATTGATGAGTTTCGTGAGCCGATTGCGCGCTGTCACATTCTGGTGCCCCCCGATTATTTGGGTAACGTGATGACATTATGTATCGAGCGTCGTGGTATCCAAGTTGACATGAAGTTCATGGGACAGCAAGTGCAGTTGACCTTTGATATTCCGATGGGCGAAGTGGTCATGGACTTTTTTGACCGTCTAAAATCGGTGTCACGTGGCTTTGCGTCACTTGATTACGGCTTTGAGCGCTTTGAAACAGATAAACTGGTGCGGGTAGATGTGCTGATTAATGGCGAAAAAGTTGATGCATTGGCGATGATTTGTCATGCTGAGCAAGCGCGCTATCGCGGTAATCAGCTGGTTGAAAAAATGAAAGAATTGATTCCACGCCAAATGTTTGATGTGGCAATTCAAGCGGCGATTGGTAGCCAAATCATTGCCCGTAGTACCGTCAAAGCCATGCGTAAAGACGTACTTGCCAAATGTTATGGTGGTGACGTGTCACGTAAGAAAAAACTACTGTCAAAGCAAAAAGAAGGTAAAAAACGCATGAAGCAAGTGGGACGTGTTGAGATTCCACAAGAAGCGTTTTTGGCGGTATTAAAAGTGGATAATCAGTCGTAGAGGCAAGTATGGATTTTGATTTTAATTTGATTCTTGTCCCTGCGACCTTGATTTTGGGCGCTATTTGGCTACTGGATAAATTGGTACTAAAGCAAAAGCAAAGCAAAGGATTGGAAAAATCGACTGCGCCGGTGCGATGGGCGTATGATTTTTTTCCGATTTTAGCGATTGTGCTTGTAGTGCGCTCGTTTTTGATTGAGCCATTTAATATTCCCTCATCGTCGATGGTGCCAACCCTGTATACGGGTGACTTTATTGCGGTCAATAAATACGCGTATGGTATCCGCTTGCCACTGGTCAATACCAAGGTGCTTGATTTGGGCGCGCCACAGCATGGTGATGTGGTGGTATTTCGCTATCCTGAGAACCCAAAAATTTATTATATCAAGCGAGTGATTGGCGTGGGTGGTGATACGGTGAGTTTTAACAACGGGCAGTTAAGCGTCAATGGCAAAGCGATTGCGACCACGCCAGCAAACTTTACCCCTGACCCTAAGATGACAGCGCAGCTATATCCGCCAGGTAAAACCGAGACAGGTGAGGTTGTGACAGCTGAGCAAGCAGCGCAACTGGGCAATCAAGAAGAACAAACAGCCCAGTATGTGCAAGAATCGCCCAGCAGTAATCATCAACATTTGGTGCGCTATTTGGGTGACAAAAATTGGTTTCAATATGCCAGCTTTTTGCAGCAAGCCTCACCTCAATTGATGGCGAGCCAAGGTCAACAATGGCAACTAACAGTGCCTAAAGGACACTATTTTGTGATGGGCGATAACCGTGATCGCAGTGCTGATGGTCGTTTTTGGGGGTTTGTACCTGATGAGAACCTAGCGGGTAAAGCCGTGTATGTGTGGACGCACAAAGCCAGTGGATTAAGTTTACCCACTTTTAATCGCAATGGCGCAATACACTAACCGCTTGCTTTAAAAAATTGGATATCAAAGCCTTTGTTGTTGAGAATATTTAATTAACTAAAGCTTACATTAACCTATCTTGAGCGATGATAAAAGGAGAATACGGCATGAACCTACCAAGTCATCAGCGCGGCGCCAGCGTTACGGGTATCGTGATTATGATTGTACTCATCGTCGTGTGTGCCAAAATCGGTTTAGCTATTATCCCTGCCCAAGTCGGTCACTACCAACTTAAAAAATCGTTGGCTTTTGAACTCAAAAAGTCCAATGACAATAAAGAAAGTGTCAAAGAGTTTTTAGGTAATGTCAATTCCCAATGGCATATCAACGGTCTCAGCCAAAAGGCAGAGGACGTCGTGGAAGTGGTGGATAATACGCCAGGTGCGATGTCAGTAAAACTAAAATACGATGAAGCAAACAACTTTTTTGGTAACGTCGATATCGTCAATCGCTTTGAAGATACCATTAGCGCAGAAGATGCCAAAGTCGCCAAGCAATAGTTATTGAACTTGTAGCCCCAATCTTAAGTAAGTGATAGCCATGTGATGATTTCACTGGCGAATACTTTTCTAACAATTTGAAGCAGATGAATTTACCAATCACTATCCCCACCTTTAATCTCAAAAAACTACCGCCACAAGTGCGTCAATTAACCGCGCTGTTTTATCAAATGGGTTATCAGTTTGATAATGTGAATTTACCCATTATGGCACTCATGCATCGCTCATTTGATAGCGAACACAATTATGAGCGATTAGAGTTCTTGGGAGATGCCTTGCTCGGTGTGATCATCGCAGAGGCCTTGTTTTTGCGCTATCCCGACTATAATGAAGGTCGGCTCAGTCGCTTACGTGCATCGCTTGTGCGCGAAGAAACCTTGGTGATTATCGCAAAGCAGCTCAATTTGTCAGATTATTTGATTTTAGGGGTGGGCGAGCGTAAAGGTGGCGGTCGTCAACGCGCCTCAATCTTGGCAGATAGCGTTGAAGCCTTGATTGGCGCCATCTATCTTGATAGTCAAAATTTTGATACGGTTAAGGCTTGTGTGCTGGCGTGGTTTGAAGATTTGTTCGAAAAAGTGAAAGAACAAAAAGTGCTAAAAGATGCCAAAAGCCGTTTACAAGAGCTGTTGCAAGCACACCAACTTGCGCTGCCCCGCTATGAAGTGACCGAAACCATTGGCAATGCCCCCAATCAAATTTTTGTGGTCAGCTGCCAAGTCGACATTGTTTTTGACAATAAAACCGCCAAACCCATAGCACCGACCCAAGCTTTAGTCACAGCACAAGGGGAAAGTCGCCGTATTGCCGAGCAGCGCTGCGCCGAAGCCATGCTGGCTAAAATCAGTGATTTGTTACCCCCGCTGCGCTAATTTGCCGACCTGCCATACCGTCAACACCCAAATTTGCTGAAATGCTTACTGAAATTTGCTCAAAACTATTCTACAATAATTTGTACCCTTTAAACCAATGTTGAGATCCCACTTTATGTCTAACCAAGCAGACGCTACCCAACAAACCACCACTGACCCAGCTGTCGACAATCCATCAGCGGACAACAACCAGGATGTTATCAGTCAATTCTTCAGTGGGCAAAGTGAAGCAGCGCCCGTGCGCGCAGTGGATTTTCGCACGGGGTATGTAGCCATTGTCGGACGTCCAAACGTGGGTAAATCAACGTTAATGAATCATGTGTTGGGTCAAAAATTGTCGATTACCTCGCGAAAACCCCAAACCACCCGCCATCGCATTATGGGAATTTTGACCAACGAGCAATTACAAGCAATTTTTGTTGACACCCCAGGTATCCATAGCCGCGAAGTGCGCGCTATCAATGAGCGCATGAATAAGGCAGCAACTTCGGCTTTGGCAGACGTTGATGCGGTATTGTTTGTGATTGATAGCCTAAAATGGGTGGAAGATGATGAGCTGGTGTTTGCCAAAGTGCAAAATTTGGGTGTACCTGTGATTGCAGTGATTAATAAAAGCGACACCATTAAGGACGAGTCTCAGCTGTTCGCGCTACTACAAAAACTGCATGACACCCAAGTATTTAGTGATATCGTGCCCGTATCTGCATTACGTGCGCATAACTTAGATGAGCTAGTACGAGTCATCGGTAAGCATTTACCGATTGCAGCGCCCATCTATGATGCAGAACAAGTCACTGACCGTTCAGAACGCTTTTTAGCCAGTGAAATCATTCGTGAAAAAGTGATGCGGGCATCGGGCGATGAGATTCCTTACGATTTAACGGTGCAAATTGATACCTTCAAGGATGAGCCCGCGCATCAAGACCCAAAAACAGGCAAATGGCGTAAAGCCGTGACCTTTATCGATGCCACGATTTTTGTCGAGCGTCAAGGTCAAAAGGTGATTGTCATCGGTGATAAAGGCGAAAAAATCAAACAAATCAGCATCGAAGCGCGCCAAGATATGGAAAAAATGTTTGATAAAAAAGTGATGCTAACACTGTGGGTGAAAGTCAAAAAAGGCTGGTCAGATGATGAGCGTGCGCTAACGAGTTTGGGCTACTGAAAAATAAGGCAAATAAGCTACTATGCGCAATCAACTGCTAACAGGTTATATTCTGCACCAAAAACCGTATGGTGAAAGCCGTAGTTTGGTTTACCTGTTTAGTGAAGAATGGGGCGTAGTACATGGTATCGGTAAAAAAAACTTACCGCTATTTATCCCCATACAATTTTTTGGCAATGGTAAAAATAGCCTAAAAACCTTTAGTCAAAGCCAGATTTTGCAAAATCACATTATCCTCACCGGACAAAGCCTGTATGCAGGCATGTATCTCAATGAAATTTTGCAAAAACTATTGCCTGTTGAAGAGCCGTTTGCTGAGATATGGCAAGCATACCAGCAGTGCGTTGCAAACATGGCAACGCTGTTTGTCGACCCAGCGCAATCGCCATATGATATGACCCGTTTAAAGTGGTATTTAAGACGCTTTGAAAATGTATTGTTTGAACAATTAGGCTATGGGTTCGATTTTGCTAAAGATGCGTTAGGGGATTTAATAATCCTATCGCAGCATTATCAATACCAACTACAGCAGGGATTTATGCCAGTTTTACCCTTGGATAAAACCGACATAGCATTAACAGGTGAGCAGCTGCTAACTTGGTATCAATGTTTGCAAGATGAAGCTAGCTTTAACCAAATGATGCAACAAGATTTTGATTTAGCCAAACAATTGGTCAATAGCATCAGTGCGATGCACCGCCATTTGATGGATAATTTACTCAATTATCAAACCTTGCAAAGCCGAGAACTTTGGCAGCAGCTTACCCAATATCAATAAGCTTACTCAGTATCAATCATAGACAAAATAGGGAATGTCATGACCAGCAATCAACCCTTACTTGGTGTCAATATCGACCATATTGCAACCTTGCGTCAAGCGCGTGGCGTGGCGTATCCCGATCCTGTGGCAGGTGCGTTAATTTGTGAGCAGGCGGGGGCGGATGGTATTACGCTGCATTTGCGTGAAGATCGTCGTCACATTCAAGATGATGATGTTTATCGGCTTGCCAAAGTCATAACCACTCGTATGAACCTTGAAATGGCAGTCACTGACGAGATGGTAGCGATAGCCTGTGATGTTAAGCCAGCTTGGGTGTGCTTTGTCCCTGAAAAACGCCAAGAACTGACCACCGAAGGCGGGCTTGATGTGATTGGCAATCAGCACAAAATAGCCAGTGCGATTCAACAGTTACATCAGGTCGGCACTCAAGTATCACTATTCATTGATCCAGAGTTGGCGCAAATTGATAAAAGCATTGCGCTCGGGGCAGATGCCATTGAACTACACACGGGCGCCTATGCTGACTATTGTTTGCAACATGACCAAGTTAAAATTAACCATGAAATCAACCGTATCAAAACAGCCGTGACTCATGCCCACGAGTCAAAAGCAAGTTTACTGGTCAATGCAGGGCACGGTCTTACCCGTGACAACGTTGCACCCATTGCTAATATGGGTGGCATCCATGAACTAAACATCGGTCATGCCATTATTGCAGACAGTGTGTTTATGGGACTTAGCGAAGCGGTGAGCGCAATGAGAAAAGCATTTACAGCAAAAGCCTAGCTATTAGGGGCAATTAAATTGTTCAACTGAGTAGGGCTTATATTTAATAATGCCTGTTTTACTAAAACTTACCTTTAGTCGATTATCGACCTTACCATCTAAAGGGCAGTATTGAATATTACCCATATAACCAATGGGTCTAGCGTTTTCTGGCTTAAAAATAATATAGTTGTTATTCAGCGAGATATTTGCCGTCAGCACCCCCCAGGACAAATCTAACGTAAGCTGATGATTGAGTTTATCTACCGCTGCCTCATAGCTGTTATTGTTATTTTTATCGATAAAGCTAATCAGCTGATGACCGCCAGTTGTCACGCAAGCCAAGTTATCATTGGCGACACAGGCTATCACAGGGTTTTGATAAATCAACGCCTCTTGTTTTGCACTGCTTAAAAAATTCATTAAGCTTGAAGCGGTGCTTTTTGCTTCCATTTGCTTTAAGCTGTTGGTAATAGTAATCGAAGCCATCGCTACGATGATAGATAAAACAGTCAAAACGACGACTGTTTCAATTAAAGTAAACCCCTGTCTTTTTATTGAGAATACGTTGGCTTTCGAATCATTCATGCTATTAAAGCTACCGGTTAAGTGATGATGGGATAACACAATAAAGGACTTTAGTTCATTATTATATAGAGTTCAAAAGAATTAACAAACAAATATTGAACTATAAGGTAAGGCTGGTGGCTAGAAAGTGAATGAAAGCGACTAAACGACTGATGTTATCAGGTAATGGAATGTCTATTCTAGATAGTAAGGATTTCATAGGCACAGATGGGTTTAAATGTTCAAATACCTATTGTTACTGGTTCTAAAACATTATTGAGAAAAAACTGTTGTGCCTGAAACGTAAATGTCTCATTCATTTAGTAAGTGAATGTCACTAGAATGTATCATTTAGTGAAAGTATGAATTTAAGATATGGTAAATTTAAATAGACTGTATTAAAATCCTTCTCAAGATAAGTATATAGTTTTGATGTGTAATGTCGAATCATGATGGTTGTTGAATTCTTAGTATCGAGCGTAAGCGATTAGCTTGGCTACTAAAAAATAAAAATATAACATATTGTGATGTTCGTGTAATATTGTGTAGCAATGTAAAAAAAAGAGTTGTAAACACAATTTTTAGGCGTTAAGCTATATTTAACAAGTTCATAAAGTACATGTTTTTTGATGTATTATTTTGTGAATTAACTATCAGGTTATTTTAATTTAAAATGAGCCAATCCTTTGGAGGACTTCTATGAAGCTAAATAAAATCGCTCTAGCAGTTGTTGCTGCAGCTGTTATGCCAGTAGCCGCTAACGCAGGCGTTACTGTTACACCTTTACTACTAGGTTATCATTATGTAGACGGTATCAGCAAAACTGAAGACAAACAAGGCGAACAATTCGCAGGTACTCACCAAGATAACGACTTGTACACTGGTGCAGGTATTGGTATCGAATTGACACCTACTATCGCACTTGAATTAGAGTACGGTGAAACTGATTCTGACGCATTAAATGGCAACGGCGATAAAGTTAACGGACATAAGTTTGAACAAAAATCATACTCAGGTAACTTTACTATCGGTACTGAAACCTTTAGTGGCTATACTAACAGCCCATTCAAGCCATATGTGTTAATCGGTGCAGGTCAATCAAAAACCTCAATGGCATTTGATGATGGCAGCAAAGCAACTTCTAAAGACACTATCGGTAACTTAGGTCTTGGTGCTTACTACCGAATCAATGACGCATTAAGCTTACGTGGTGAAGGTCGTGCGATCTATAACTTCGATAATGATTGGTGGGAAGGTCTAGCGTTAGCAGGTCTTAACGTGGTTCTAGGTGGTCACTTGGCACCAGCAGCGCCAGTAGTTGAGCCTATCCCTGTTGAACCAATCATTGTGACTGATGGTGACGACGACCAAGATGGCGTACCAAATAGCGTTGACAAATGCCCAGGCACCCCATTAAACGTTGTTGTAGATGCTGATGGTTGCCCACGTGAAATATCAATGGATGACGCATTACGTATGGAATTACGTGTATTCTTTGACAATGACAAAACTGTCATCAAAGATCAGTACAAACCAGAAATCCAAAAAGTTGCTGAAAAAATGAATGAATATCCAAATTCAACAGCTTCAATTGAAGGTCATGCTTCAAAAACTGGTCCATCTGCGCGTTACAACCAACGTTTGTCTGAAGCACGTGCAAATGCGGTTAAATCCATGTTAGTTAACCAATTTGGTGTTGCTCCACAACGTATTAGCACAGTGGGTTACGGTTATGACCGCCCAATCGCAGACAACAACACTGCTGAAGGCCGTGCAATGAACCGCCGTGTATATGCTATCATCACTGGTAACAAATCTAGCACAACCGTTCAAACTAAAGACATGAACGTACAATAATTAGTTATTAAATAAAAAAAGCTACCCTCGTTGGTAGCTTTTTTTATTTTTATTATCAGCTATAAACTCAACTTAGATAAATTTAATCTATTTTTAACGATAAGATGTTATACTACCGCGTGTTTTAATTTCCCTTCCTAGCCGAATTTTCAAGAGCTATTTTTTTATGTCAGATTCAATCAAAAATCTTCGCAATATTGCGATTATTGCCCACGTTGACCATGGTAAAACTACTCTAGTCGATAAACTGTTACAACAATCAGGTACTTTTGGTGAGCGTGCCGCAGAAGTTGAACGCGTCATGGACTCTAACGCATTAGAGCAAGAGCGTGGTATTACCATTTTAGCCAAAAATACGGCGATCAAATGGACCAATCCTAAAGACGGCGTTGAATACCGTATTAACATCGTCGACACCCCCGGTCACGCCGACTTCGGTGGTGAAGTTGAACGTGTGATGTCGATGGTTGACTGTGTGTTGTTATTAGTTGATGCCGTTGATGGTCCTATGCCACAAACCCGTTTTGTGACCTCAAAAGCATTTGCCCGGGGCTTAAAGCCAATCGTGGTGATTAATAAAATTGACAAACCAAGCGCACGTCCAGACTGGGTCATGGATCAGGTGTTTGATTTGTTTGATAATTTGGGTGCGACAGATGAGCAGCTAGATTTTCCCATCGTTTATACCTCTGCCATGAATGGTATTGCAGGGTTAGCGCCTGACGAGCTTGCAGAAGATATGCAGCCATTGTTTGAAACCATCGTTAATGTTGTTGAGCCACCACAGGTGGATACGGACGGTCCATTCCGTATGCAGATTTCAAGCCTTGATTATGATAACTTCAAAGGTTTGATTGGTATCGGTCGTATTCAGCGTGGGTCAGTTAAAACCAATACGCCTGTAACAATTGTTGATAAAGAAGGTAATAAACGTAACGGCCGTATCCTACAAATCATGGGTTACCATGGTCTTGACCGTATCGAAGTACCTATGGCGCAGGCCGGTGATATCGTATGTATTACGGGTATCGATGCGTTGAATATTTCTGATACTATTTGTGATCCACAAAACGTAGAAGCCTTACCAGCGCTAAGTGTCGATGAACCAACAGTATCGATGACTTTCCAAGTCAACAACTCACCATTTGCGGGTAAAGAAGGTAAATTCGTGACGTCGCGCAATATTCGTGAACGCCTAGAACGTGAGTTAATTCATAACGTGGCACTTCGCGTGGAAGATACCGACAGTCCTGATAAATTTAAAGTATCAGGCCGTGGGGAACTTCACTTGTCTGTATTAATTGAGAATATGCGCCGTGAAGGTTTTGAACTGGGTGTGTCACGTCCAGAAGTAATTGTTCGTGAAATCGAGGGTGAGAAACAAGAGCCATTTGAAAATGTGATTTTTGATGTTGAAGAACAGCATCAAGGCGCGGTAATGGAGCAAATGGGCTACCGTAAAGGCGAATTGACCAATATGGAAGTTGACGGCAAAGGTCGTATCCGTATTGAAGCGGTAGTACCATCACGTGGTTTGATTGGTTTTCGCTCTGAGTTCTTAACCATTACCTCAGGTACCGGTATCATGACTTCAAGTTTCTCACATTATGGTCCTGTCAAAACAGGTGATGTGGCAAAACGCCAAAATGGGGTATTGATTTCTATGGTGAATGGTACTGTATTGGGCTATGCGCTATTTAACCTTCAAGAACGTGGTCGTATGTTTGTATCACCGCAAACTGAAGTCTATGAAGGTATGATTGTCGGTCAAAACTCACGTAGCGATGACATGGTAGTCAATCCAACTAAAGCAAAACAGTTGACGAACGTGCGCGCCAGTGGTACCGATGATGCGATTATTTTAACGCCGCCAATCATTTTCACCCTTGAACAAGCGCTTGAATTTATTGAAGATGATGAGCTGGTTGAAGTGACACCAAAATCAATTCGTCTACGCAAAAAATACTTGACTGAAAATGAGCGTAAACGTAACGGTCGTAAATAATAGCGAGTCTACGATATAAGACTTGCGAAAAATCCTAACACTTATTTACAAAAAGCTTGTACCTGTTACAAGCTTTTTTAATTTAATCTACACACTGGCAAAGCAAAGGTTTAAAATTTTACACAATTCCTTATGATAATAAGGGTTTTTTAGTCAACGATTGTAGCAATTAGTTTGAAAGTAGGAGAAGTTATATGAGTATGATGTCAGAATTTAAAGAGTTTGCCCTCAAAGGCAACGTGATGGATTTGGCAGTGGGTGTCATCATCGGCGGCGCATTTGGTAAAATCACCACGTCGTTGGTAGAAGATATTATTATGCCGATTATCTCTGCGATTATGGGCGGCAGAATCGACTTTACCAATATGTTTGTGGTGTTAGGTGATGTACCTGCAGGCACCGCTATGACGTATGATGCGCTCAAAAAAGCGGGTGTGCCTGTATTTGCATATGGTAATTTTGTCACCATCTTAATCAACTTTATTATTTTGGCATTTATCATTTTTATGTTGGTGAAAGCCATGAACCGCCTACGCCGTCAAAGCGAAGCACAAGAAGCGGCTGCACCAGAACCTTCAGAAGAAGTACTATTGCTCCGTGAAATCAGCAGTAAATTAAGCAAATAACGGTTTGTACTCACGCTGATAGATTAAAATTTCAGCCCATGTTATTTATAAATGAAAAAAAGCCTCCATGATAACTGGGGGCTTTTTATTGATTGCTAGTCAATCTACCTTTTTTATCTATACATATTCATCAGCTAATGACAGTAAGGCAAGTTATGACAAAGCAGGTAATCGTGCTTGGTGCAGGGGTGGTGGGTGTCACTACTGCTTGGCAGCTTCGACAAGCAGGGTTTGAGGTAACGGTAATCGAGCGTGAAAGTAGCGCTGCATTGTCAACATCGTTTGCCAATGGTGGGCAAATATCTGTGTCACATGCTATGCCTTGGGCAAACCCTGATACACCCTATAAAGCGCTAAAATGGTTATTTCGAGAAGATGCGCCACTGTTGTTTCGCTGGCGTCGGTTGTTGGGTTTGCCGGGCAGTACCGCGCAAGATACAGCCCCTGATATGGCGCTGTGGCGATGGGGTTGGCAATTTTTGCAGCAGTGCAATGCGAAAAGTGCCGATGCTAATCTGGTGCAGATGGTCAATTTAGGATTATACTCTCGGCAAGTACTCGGCGAAGTCAGGGCGCAAACGGGCATTGATTATGACTGTCTGACACGCGGTATTATGCATTTTTATACCGATCATGCTGAGTTTCAAGCAGCGATAGCACCCACTAAGCGGATGCAGCAATTGGGTTGTGATCGGCAAGTGATTAGTGTGGATAAAGCGATACAATTAGAGCCTGCGTTAACTGGTATTGGCAAAGAATTGGTTGGGGCGACTTATACCGCACTTGATGAATCAGGGGATGCCCAAAAATTCACTCATCGCTTGGCAGCACTTTGTCAACAGCAAGGGGTAACATTTTTATTTAATACTGCTATCAAACGACTTATTTATCATAACCAACACATTGATGGTGTGGAAGTAATCTCCGTTGATAGTAGAGACAATACCGCTTTGCCAGCGCAGTCACAGATACTGTCCGCCGATGCTTATGTACTGGCGTTAGGAAGTTATAGTCCTGCCTTAGTCAAAGATTTGGGTATCAATCTACCCATCTATCCTGCCAAAGGCTATTCAGCCACTTATGCTGTGTTGCGACCCGATGAGACACCTTATGTGAGCTTGATTGATGATGAGTTTAAGCTGGTGTACTCGCGCTTAGGCGATCGCTTGCGAGTAGCAGGAACGGCTGAATTTAACGGGTTTAACCTTGAACTAAATCCCGTTCGTTGCCAAGCGATTACGCGGCGAGTGACAGAAGTGTTTGGGGATGCGGTAGATTTGACTCAGCCAAATTATTGGACAGGGCTGCGACCGATGACACCGTCAAATGTGCCAATTATCGGTCGCGCGGTCAATCGCCAAGGACGTATTGATAATTTGTATCTCAACACCGGACATGGCACTTTGGGCTGGACGCACTCGAACGGCTCAGCAAAAGCGATTGCTGATATCATGCAAGGACGTCAGCCACAAGTAAATTTTAACTTTGTGGGCTTGCAGGATTAAGGGATTGGGTTGGGATGCTGGCAGATTTTGGAAAGGTCACAGTAAAGGTCGAGCCTTTGCCAACTGTGGAGGTGATATCAAGAGTGGCATGGTGCTGATACAAGACATGTTTGACAATTGCTAACCCCAAACCGGTACCCCCTGTCTCACGGCTTCGACCCGTGTCCACGCGATAAAAACGCTCGGTTAAGCGCTGAATATGGCGCTGCTCGATACCAATGCCATTGTCGGTCACGCTAAAACATACCCCCGCGTCATACTCATGCCAGCTAATACTAATCTCACCACCTTTGGGGGTATATTTCATGGCATTGGTAATCAAGTTACTGAGCGCACTTCGCAGATAATCTTCATAACCCAAAATATGTAACGTGCTGTCGATATGCAAATGAATCATATGGTCGTATGACTTGTTGTACATCTGCGCATCGTCAAATAATTGCATCAGCATTTTGGGAATATCAATGTCTTTGGGCTCAGCGGGCTTTTCATCATTTTCCAACCTAGATAATAATAGTAAGTCATTGATGATGTTATTCATGCGCTGACTTTGCTGCATCATCTGAGTAAACGCGCGAGCAATACGCGGATCTAACTCAGGCTGTTCACTCAAAGTCTCCACATACCCCATGATGACGGTAAGCGGCGTGCGAAGTTCATGCGAAACATTTGCCACAAAGTCTTTTCGCATCTGTTCTAAGTGCTGAAAACGGGTGACATCATAAATCAGCAGTAATTTTTCTTGCCCAAATTTGGTAATCTTGCACTGCACATAGCGCTCGATATTAGACGGGTTATGGATACGCACACCATCTGGATAGTCTTCAATGTGGTGATAATATTGATGAAAAAGCGGGTTGCGAATAATGGTCAACACATTGCGACCTTGGTCGGGCGCTTTAAATTGAAAAAGCCGCTCGGCAGAGTTGTTCCACCATTCGATACAGTCGTTTTTATCAATCAGAATAATCGAGTCTTGCAATGCGCTCAGCGAGTCACGCACTTTTTGCACCAGCGAAACGGTTTGCTGATGCGCCAATTTCTCTTGGCGATTGACTTGGTAGATATTGCTGGCAACGACACTAAGGTTGGACTCAAATGCAGGCGGCGGCTCATCGGGGTTTTTGTTGTACCATGCTTTAAAGCGTTGTATCGACCATAAAAAATATAGCTGATACAGGCAAAGCCCTATCGCCAGTCCCCAACCCCAAAACCCTAATAGCCCGCCAATCAACAGCCCCGCAACCCCAACTGTCACCACGGGTAAAATGCTCGACCACATATTAATTTTTCTAGCGTCCATTGAGAAAGCTTACTATAGCGAAGTTGGGATAAGTTGGCAAAAATTTCAATGCGATTAATCAGACTATTGTTAGTCGATTTTATTAGAAAAGCGATAGCCTGTGCCACGTACAGTTTGGATATAGTCCGCAAACCCAAATGGCTCAAGCACTTTACGCAGGCGGCGGATATGCACGTCAATGGTACGATCTTCGACATACACATTGCCACCCCAAACTTGATCGAGTAGCTGGGTACGGGTATAAGCCCGCTCGGGATGACTCATAAAGAAGGCAAGTAGCCGATACTCTGTCGGTCCGATATCTACCGCTTTGTTATTGGCACTCACGCGCTGACTGGCAGGGTCTAGCGACAAGCCGCCCACATCAATGGGTTTTTCGCCTGACAATGCGCTACTACGGCGCAATACCGCTTTGATACGGGAAACCAATTCACGGGTGGAAAACGGCTTAGTGATATAGTCATCTGCCCCAGCGTCAAGTCCTTGAACTTTGTTGTCTTCTTCACCTTTGGCGGTGAGCATGATGATAGGAATTTCAGAGAGCATTTCATCTTTCTTTAGGCGGCGGCATAAATCAATGCCTGATAGCCCATTGGGTAGCATCCAATCTAATAAGATGAGGTTAGGGCGATGATCGACCACCAAATGATGGGCTTGAGAGACTTCTGAGGCTTGCAAACAATCAAATCCTGCCATCTCTAGTGTGGTCACGATCATTTCTCGAATGGCAGGCTCATCTTCCACTACCAAAATAGTTTCATTTTTCATAAATTTCTCAAGCGATAAAAATAGGCAACTGTTTGTCAAAATAATTTTATGACAACAATATTACAATGCCCATATTACAACTTCAGAATATGACAAAAAAATGACAATGATAAGCTTTTATGGCTTTTATTTGTGGTGTTGTAAAAAATTCGGCGTTTGACTCAATTTTTGGTACTTAATACAGGTCGCATCATAGTTCAAAAATAAAATTTATCGGACCATCATTGCAACTGCTGACTTGCATATCTGCGCCAAATTCGCCTGTTTGCACGGCTGCATATTGCGTCTTGGCATACGCTACTATTTGCGCAAACAAAGCTTTGGCAGTGTCGGGCGCCATCGCGGGCTTAAAATCAGGGCGTCTACCCGATTGGGTATTGGCAAGGAGGGTAAACTGCGACACTAACAGTAAACCGCCATTAACCTGTTGCACGTTTTTATCCATTTTGCCTAGCTCATTTTCAAATACGCGATAGGTGAGGATTTTATCAATCATTTTTTGCCCCATCGCGAGCGTATCATCATGCCCAAGTCCAAGGTAGACAAGTACGCCGTGTGCAATCTCGCCGACGATTTGTTGTGAATGAGGCGCTTGGTTAACTGCTACTTTGGCAAATTTCACCCGTTGTAGTACTGCTTTCATGATTTTTCCTATCCGTTGGTTTGAGCGTAAGCGGCTTAACTTAACAGCTAGCTTGTCGCTTAATTCGTAGCCCAGTGTTTAATATACCGTGATTCTAAGGGGGATTTTGATTATAATAAGCCAACTTTAAAATGCCAATCTCGAGTAACTTATGACCTTGTTTACGACGTTACAATCGCTTGTCCCACAACAAAAAATCAGTGAAATCGCAGGTCGTCTTGCCCAAAGCCGTCATCCGATGGTGAAAAAAACCTTTATTCGTACCTTCGCTTCGGTGTATGGCATCAAGCTAGAGGAATATGCGCGCGGTAGTTTTTCTCAGTATGACAGTTTTAATGATTTTTTTACCCGTGAACTCAAAGACGGCGCGCGCAAGATTGATGATGACCCAGATGCGCTGATCTGTCCTGCAGATGGCATGATATCGCAATTGGGGCAAATCGATAAAGACCAAATCCTGCAAGCCAAAGGCAAATCATATGAAGTCGGGCAATTGCTCGCCGATTATGAACTTGGCAAAGCCATGCAAGAGGGAAGTTTTGTCACCGTGTATTTGGCACCGACCAATTATCACCGCGTGCACATGCCGTTTGACGGTACCTTGGTAGAAACCATCTATGTGCCAGGACAGTTATTCTCGGTGAATAACGAGACCGCTGAAAACATTACCGATTTGTTTGCCCGTAACGAGCGCTGCGTGTGTGTGTTTAATACCGAATTTGGTAAAGCTTGCGTTGTGCTAGTCGGGGCGATGATTGTAGCAGGGATTGAAACAGTGGCCACAGGTAAAATCAAACGTAGCGATCGCGTGCAGCGTCAAACCCATCACATGACGTTGAAAAAAGGCGATGAACTTGGGCGGTTTTATTTGGGCTCAACGGCGATTGTGATATTACCAAAATCAGCGGGCATGGCTTGGGGCGCAGGTCTTTATAATTCAGTGCCAGTGACAATGGGGCAACGTCTCGGTACTTTTTTGCAGTAAGCTGTCAAGGTATTCGCTAAAAAAAGGTAGCAAAGGCTGCCTTTTTTATGCTGTGTTTTAGCCAATCTGCATGGTTGATTGCTCACATAAACTAAACGATAACGAAAAATATTTTAGGAAAATTTGTTTATAATAGCCGACTTATGATTTTTGCCTGCTTTTTTATTTAGACACGCTTTTTTATTTAAATTGATCACTATGAACCTACCGCCAACACCGCACCCCCAACCATCGCACGACTTAGACTATCCAACCGTTTGGATTATGATTTTGGGGTTGATTATTGCCATCGGTCCGCTGTCGATTGATATGTATTTGCCGGCTTTGCCCAGTATGGCACAAGATTTTGGCGTGGCAACGGCTTTTATGTCTAATTCGGTGCCTGCCTATTTTGTGGGATTGGTGGTCGGGCAGTTGTTTTATGGTCCGATTTCGGATCGGATTGGGCGCATTAAGCCCTTGTATGTGGGCATGGTACTGTATGTGATTGCTTCGGTGATGTGCGCCACCACCACCAATGAATACGTGTTGTTTGTCTCACGAACGCTACAGGCGTTGGGCGCGTGTGTGGGAACGGTGGTGTCGCGGGCGATGATTCGTGACCGCTTGCATCCCAAGCAAATGGCAAAGGCATTTTCGCTGATGGTCTTAGTGATGGGGATTGCACCGATTTTGGCACCAAGCCTAGGGTCGTTGTTGTTAAAAGTCGCTAGTTGGCGGGTGATTTTTTGGTTTTTGGCGGGGTTTGGTATTTTAAATATCGTGCTGACCCGGCTGTTTTTGCATGAAACCTTGACCGATGAGTTTCGCAACAACCGTCCGATGAATGACGTGCTCAGTCAATACTGGGATTTGCTCAAAGATACCCAGTTTAATTATCCTGCGATTGGCGCAGGGCTGCTGATGGGTTCGATGTTTGTGTATATCAGCGCGGCACCTGAGCTAATTATGGAAGGATATGGGGTGACGCCGCAGCATTTTAGCTGGATTTTTGGCATGAATGCGGCAGGTTTTATTGGGTTGACACAGGTCAACCAATGGCTGGTGAACCGTTATCGTCTAGTCAGCTTGCTGAGATTTGGGGCGGTGATGCAAGTAATCGCGGCGGCATGTTTGATGCTGCTAGGTTTAGTCTTTGGCACGCAAGCTTGGCTGCCGTTGGTGCTCGCCAGCATTTTTTGTTGTATTGCAGGGTTAGGGCTCACCCAGCCCAATTCAGGTGCCATTGCTTTGGCATTTCAAAAACGCCGCGCGGGCATGGCGAGTGCCTTGCAAGGCTCACTCAACTTTGTCGTCGGTATTTTTGGCGGCTTAGTATTAAATATCCTGCCCTTTAATCCCGTTGCCAAGCTAGGTATTACCATGTTTATGCTCATGACTATCGGCGCATTTTTGGTATTTCAAATCGACAAAAATCTCGATGTGGCGGATGTGGACTAAGGGTTAGTCAAACCGATACACATCCATACCCAAACTAAAATGGGCAAAACTTTCATGCACGATACTCATCTTTGAGCCTGCGCCTGCCGCAAAAAATAACGGCAATAAATGTTCAGGGGTGGGGTGATTGTGATGGGCAAATGGATGCGCCCGCCAATCTAAAGCCGTTGGCATATGTTGTTTGAGTTGATGAATCAACCAATATTTAAATTCACGTGCCTCAGCATCCACCTCACTACTATCAAACTGTACCTGCGCCAAATTATGGGTGACACTGCCCGAGCCGATGATTAATACTTGCTCTGCCCGTAGTGGCGCCAATAAAGCCCCCAGCTGAAAACACGCATAACTATCAAAATGCTGCGGCAGCGAAAGCTGCACAATCGGCACATCTGCCTGCGGATATAAATGCACCAGTGGCGACCATACCCCATGATCAAACGGACGCAGTCGATTGACCGACGTGCTAACGCCTAAAGCCTGCAACTGCTGTGCCAGCTGCTCAGCAATCACGCTATCGCCCTTGACAGGATAATCGATTGTATACAGCGCTTTTTGAAAGCCGCTAAAATCATGCCAAGTAGCGGGCGCTGCATTGCCATTGATTTCTAGATGCTGGCTTTGCCAATGCGCAGAGATGATGATAATTAAGCGTGGTTTTGGCAGATTTTGCCCAAATTTATTCAGCGCTTGGGTAGTACGGTTATTTTCGATAGCAATCGTCGGCGCCCCATGTGAGATAAACAAACTGGGCAAGGTATAAAGTGGGTACGGTGTTTTGGGTAAAAATGGCTGCAGGCTGATTGGTTGTTTTTCGGTTTTTTCCATCAATTTTCTTAAAGTTGCAGTGATAAATAGAAATGCTAATGAATTAATAAGGATTAACTAAAAAGGATTAATAGGTTAAATAAGGGAAAAATTCGCAAAAACAAGCCATGTCAGCGATTTCATACATAATCATACATAACAGGTTAGCTGGAAAAACTTAAAAATAATCACCGCGGTGATACGGATGATGATGGATAATGGTCATAGCGCGGTACAGCTGCTCCATCAGTAGCACACGCACGAGCGGATGCGGCAGGGTAAGATTGGACAGCGACCATTTGAATGTCGCATGGGCTAATACCTCTTTTGAAATGCCATCAGCACCCCCAATCACAAACGCCATGTCATCACCCAGCTGCATGGCTTCGCCAACTTTACCCGCTAACTCTTCGGTTGATAGATTCTTACCGCGGACGTCTAGGCAAATCAGCTGTTCGCGTTTGCCTGCTGAATTTTTGGCTTGGTGCGCTTGCAGAATTAACCCGCCTTCGGTGATGGCATATTTTTCAAGTTCGGCAGACGAGGGGTTTTTGGTACGTTTGCAGGCGGGGATTTCAACGATTTCGGTGCTGAGCATGGGCTGAATACGTTTATAATAGTCGTCAAATCCCGTCTGCACCCAAGCTGGCATTTTTTGTCCAACGGCTAAAATTCTTGCTTTCATGGGTTCCCCTTTGTTATCTTTTGACCAATCTATGTCGCTGTCTATGTCACTGTGGTGATTCACCGTTAGCCATTAAACACTCATTATCGAAGCCAACTATATTTTCGCTATCGAAGTCATCTATATTAAAGCTTACTTAAAACTTAAAATAAACCATTTAAAAACCAACCATTTGAAAACGCTTGCAACGCACCCATATACAATGCGATAAATCCTAAATCAACCTAAGCTGAGCTAAAGCCTGAACTAAAGCTAAGCTAAGCAACAAAATTTTAACATGATTTTATCGCTGTGATGGATAATACTTCCCCTAGCATTTAACGAAGGTGATAAAATAATTTGCATGACAAAGTTTAAATGACAAATTTTAAATGATAAGAAAAGACGACAACAATATGAAAAATTGGCAAGATCCCAATGCCGCTGTTGAAGCAGCCAACTATGACAACCCGATTCCAAGCCGTGTACTGATTTTGCAAACCCTACTTGAGCGCGGACAAGCTACCCAACATGAGCTTGCGACGATTTTTGATTTAGATGACGACGAGTACGACGCACTGGGCAACCGCTTAAAAGCCATGCTGCGTGATGGACAATTAAGCCGTGATGCCGACGGTGGCAATCCTTACATTTATCGCCCATTGACTGAGAACGATGCTGTGGCTGGCGTGGTCGCTGCCCATGCCAAAGGCTTTGGCTTTGTCGTGCTTGAGGATATGCCTGATTTGTTTTTGAATGAAACTGAAATGCGCTGGGTATTTCATGGCGATAAAGTAAAAGCCATCGCTACTAGCACCGACAACCGTGGTCGTATGATGGGTCGTGTGCTGTCGGTGGTGTCCCATGCACAGCTACAATATATCGGTAAACTTGCAAAAGATGACGATGGTTACTTTGTAGAACTCATTAGCCCAAACAATCATCAACCGATTACGGTGACGGAAGAAAACGTCGAAGCGTTACAACTCAAAATGGGTGATCCCGTCAAAGTCGATATCATCGACTATCCCACCCAGCATGAATACGCGACGGGGAAAATTACTGAAAGCTTGGTCGATGATAACGAGCGTGAATTGATTATCAAAACCACGCTGCTAAATTACGATATTCCCCATGAGTTTAGCCCAAAAGTCATGCAGCAAGTCGATGCCTACAAAGAGCCGACAGAAAAAGACTATCAAGACCGTATCGACTTACGTGCGTTGCCGCTAGTCACCATTGATGGCGAAGACTCGCGCGACTTTGATGATGCCGTCTATGCCGAAAAACGTCGCGGCGGTGGCTATCGCTTGGTGGTCGCGATTGCCGATGTCAGTCATTATGTGACTGCCAACTCAGTACTTGACCAAGAAGCCTATGAACGTGGTACATCGGTGTATTTTCCGCATTTTGTGGTGCCGATGCTCCCTGAAAAACTCTCCAACGGGCTTTGCTCGTTAAACCCAAGTGTTGACCGCTTGTGTATGGTAGCCGACATCATACTATCGCGTAGCGGCAACGTGACCAGCTATGAGTTTTATCCAAGCGTGATGCACTCTCAAGCGCGATTGACTTATAACCAAGTCAATGATTATTTTGCCCAAGCGCAAGGGGAAACGCCCAAAGCCGAAGTGCCTGTCACTATCACCGGTAATAAAGCGGTCAAAAAATCGATTGATGTGCTTTATGATTTGTACAAAGTGCTATTGGTCAAACGCGAACAGCGCCATGCGATGGAATTTGAAACCCAAGAGACTTATATCAAGTTTGATGAAGCAGGCAAAATCAGCGCCATTGTGGCACGGACGCGTGGTGACTCGCATAAGCTCATCGAAGAGATGATGCTACTTGCCAATACCTGCGCGGCTGAGTTTTCGCTCAAGCATGAATTGCCGGTCTTGTATCGCAATCATGATACCCCAGAGGCGGAAAAAGCCGCTCGCGTCAGTGACTTTGTGAAGCATTTTGGTTTGTCATTTCCTGAAGAAAACCCGACACAGGCAGATTATCAGCGTATCATTGAAGCGACACGCGAGCGCCCTGATGCGATTAGTATCCATAGTGTACTACTGCGCTCCATGCAGCAAGCTAACTATGCACCGACTAATATTGGACACTTTGGGCTTGCGTATGAGGAATACAGCCACTTTACCTCACCGATTCGCCGTTATCCCGACTTGATGCTACACCGTGCCATCAAAGCGAAAGTGACAGGCAAAAAAGCGCCGCTGCCAGATTGGTCTCTAGAAGATGCAGGTGAACAGACCTCAATGACAGAGCGCCGTGCCGATGAAGCCAGCCGTTTTGTTGAGCAGTGGCTCAAAGCCCATTATATGAAAGACCATATCGGTGAAGCGTTTGATGCGGTGGTTACCACAGTGACCAATTTTGGCTTGTTCGTGACTCTCACCGATTTATTCATTGATGGCTTGATTCATATCTCGCATTTGGGCGAAGATTACTTTGTTTATGATGACAAGGCGCAGCAGTTATTCGGTGAAAAATCAGGACTGGTGTTTGGACTCGGTGATAAAATCCGTGTCAAAGTCGCTGCCGTCAATATGGAGACCCAGCAGATTGATTTTGATTTGGTGGCACAGCTGGAAAAATCGTCATTTAATAATCGCGGTAAAGGCAAAAATCGCGGTCAATCGCAAGCGGCATCCAATCCTAACGCTCAATCCAATCCCAACGCGCTATCTAATCCTAAATCTCAATCTAAGCCAAATGAGAGTGCTAGGAAAGCAAAAAGCGCTAACAATAAAAGTAACGCGCGCAACAAATCTCGCTAATGAAAAAAAAAGGGCAATATAATTTGCCCTTTTTTTATCGTTCATACATATACCTGCTAGAACAAAAAACGTCTTTGCCTACTTAATAGTGGCTATTTAATAATAGCCACTTAATCTTAGCCACTTGATGCCCTTTTAACCAGTCTTGCTTGGCGGTGCTACAATCAATTACGCCAAGTTATTATTGCGTGGTTTTCTCTGTGCTTGCCAAGTTGTTGGATGAGGTCTGAACGGTTTGATTCAAATCTGTTGTTGCCTTATCAAGCACTTGTTTAGGCTGCTCGCCAATCGTTGACGTATCGTTTGATGCTATGGCTAAAGGCGCAGAGGCGGCACTACTATTGGCTTGATTGGATGCAATGACTTGCTGGGTACGATGTGATGATATTAGGTTGAAAATGGCGAGTGCGGTGATGCCTAATATTGCAAAAATAATGAGTAATTTTGGTTGCATGAGGATTTCCAGTGTAGCGTCAATTTGGCTAACCGACGTGTAAAGCCTGACGTCTAAAGTCTGTGGCTTAAAACGTCAAATCGGGTTTCGCTAGGACAAAAATTGACAGTCATGTCTATAAAAATTGCTAGGCTACCTTGCTGCAAAAATCATGCAAATTTAATCTGTTAATCTTTAGTTTGGCAGCAGACTGACTTCGGCACTAACCGGCAAATGGTCAGAGAGATTTGACCAAGGTTGTCCCTTATGCACCCAAGCACGGTGTACTTGTAGGTTACGGACATAGATACGGTCAAGGCTTAATACCGGAAGCTTGGCAGGGAAGGTGGGCAGTAATTTGCCATGGTGGGTCAGCACGGCTTCTTGTAAATTAAGGTCACAGCCAAGCTTTTGACAGGATAACTTTTTCCAGTCATTGAAATCGCCTGCCAATATCAGCGGCGTGGATTGGTCGATTTCGTTATTGATATACTGGCTTATCACCTCATATTGTTTTTCACGGTCATTTTCCCTTAAGTTTAGATGCGCGCAAAGCACGATAATGGGCGTATGCCAGCCTTTGGGCTGGATTTCGCAGTGCAATACACCACGCTGCTCAAGGCGGCTCACTGTGATATTGACATTGTGTTTGGGGTCGAGCGGATGGCGACTTAGCACCGCATTGCCATGATGACCGTGGTTATATTCGACGTTTTTGCCATAGCTGTTTTCAAGCTGTAGATACTCGCCAAACCATTCATGTTGGGACTGGTCGGGAAATTCATTGTATTTCACCACCCGTTTGAGATTTTGACCTTGGACTTCCTGTAAACAGATAATATCAGATTGCACTTGGTTAAGGGCAGCGGCGATGCCTTCCATTTTGACAAAACGATTGAGGGGTGACATGCCTTTATGGATGTTATAACTGGTGATGATTAGGCTGTTTTTTGGTGGTTGGGCGCCTGCTACTTCGTTTGATGCTACTGGGTTAGGTGTTATTTTTTTAGGTGTTAGTGAGCGCATAATAAAATCACAGTGATAAACATGGCATTATTTTAACGTGAAATTGTACCGCTGGCTTGTTTTGACAAAAAATTGTCACAATATAATGGTTGTCGACATTTATGTCGCAAATGTATTTTGCAAAGCTGTGTAGCAAAAAGGGGTAGCTTTGCCAAGCGTTGCGGTTTTTATGCTAAAATTTTGGGCAATGACGACTTTTACTTTCAATCATCAACGAGCGATAAAAAATTGGAAAACAGTATGACCAACGATGTAGAAAATCCGACAAAAAATTTACACCTTGTTGAATTTAATCAATTAGCGCTTGAGCGACTCAAAACGGCAATCGATGAGGCGTTGGCGAATGGACATGCGTTTTTAACTATGCTCGATGATGAAGCTGGGCTCGATGACCTCGATAACAAAGCTGGGCAAGCTAATAGCCAAGTTAACGATGCACAACTTAGCAGCCAGCAAGCGCTCAATGATATTATCGCCTTTGACCATGTGAATTTGGCATTAGACCGCAGTTGGGGCTTGCTATCGCACTTAAATAGCGTGGTCAGTGATGAGCCAATCCGTGAACTGCATCATGCCTTATTACCCGCGCTTTCTGCCTACGGCACGGCGGTTGGTCAACATCTCCCGCTATATCAACGCTATCAGCGTGTGGTGAGCGATCAGTCATTTTTTGCGCGGTTAGAGCCTGCAAGACAACGCTCATTGACCTTGGCGCTACAAAGTTTTGAGTTATCCGGTGTGGGTTTGGGTGAGGCGCAAAAACAGCAATTTGCCACGCTTGCCAGTGAGTTATCTACGCTATCGGCTAAATTCTCCGATAATGTGCTCGATGCCACCCAAAGCTATTTTTTACCGTTAAGCGAATCGCAACTGGCAGGATTGCCTGAATCTGCGCTTGCCATGCTTGCAGATGCGGGCAGGCGATACACAGAAAAATTCCCGGAGCAAGTATTGGCAACGCCTTATGTGGCGACACTTGATATCCCAGTCTATCTTGCGGTAATGACCTATGCCGATGACCGCGAGTTACGCGAAATCTTATATCGTGCGTATGTCACTCGCGCCTCTGAATTGTCAGCGCAGCCAGAATTTAACAATGCCGATATCATGGCGGATATCTTGGCAAAACGCGCACAAAAAGCCCAATTATTGGGCTATGACAATTTTGCTGAGTTATCGCTTGCCACCAAAATGGCGGACAATGTGGACACTGTAGAGCAGTTTTTACGGGATTTGGCAGACAAGGCTCGACCCTTTGCCATGCAGGATTTAAAACAACTGCAGGTTGAAGGTATGGCGTTTGGCATCGGTGATGAGGGCGATGAGGTGCGACCTTGGGATACGGCGTATCTGGCAGAAAAAGTCAAACAACGTCAATTTAATCTATCGCAAGAACAAGTGCGTCCGTACTTCCCAGTGCCGACAGTCATCGCAGGCTTATTTGAGATTGTGCAAAAACTGTATGGCATTCAGATTGAAGATAAAACTGCAAACACGCAGCGCTGGCATGATGACGTGCGTTTTTATCAAGTTTTTAATGAACACCAGCAGCTTATTGGTGGTTTTTATTTTGATTTATATGCCCGTCCTGGCAAACGCGGTGGCGCATGGATGAGTGGCTTTCAAGCGCGTTATCAACACGATGATAGCGGTTATCAGCAGTTACCCGTTTGTTTTATGGTGGCAAACTTTAGCCCTGCGCCAACGGGTGCACAGCGCGGCAAACCTAGCTTATTAACCCATGATGAAGTATTAACGCTCTTTCATGAGTTTGGACATGGGCTGCATCATCTGCTTACTGAAGTGAATGTGGGCGATGTGGCAGGCGTGAATGGCGTCGAGTGGGATGCAGTTGAGCTACCCAGTCAGTTTATGGAAAACTGGGCATGGCACCCTGAAGGGATTGCATTAATCAGCCGTCATGTCGATACCGGTGAAACGTTGCCAGAGAGCATGCTACAAAGTATGCTCGCTGCCAAAAATTTCCAAAGCGGCATGCAAACCCTGCGCCAGCTAGAGTTTGCGCTATTTGATTTGTTATTGCATGCCAAAACCCCAGCACCCGACTATCCCCAGTTATTGGCGTTACTCGATAGCGTGCGTGCCGATGTGTCGATTATGCCGACCGCCAGTTATAACCGTTTTGCCAATGGTTTTAGCCATATTTTCGCAGGTGGCTATGCGGCAGGGTATTATTCTTACAAATGGGCAGAACTGTTGTCAGCCGATGCATTTAGCAAGTTTGAAGAGACCAGTATTTTTGATAAAAACGCTGGCAAATCTTTCCGCGATAACATTTTAGCCAAAGGCGGTAGCCAATCTGCAAAAGCCAACTTTGAGGCATTTCGCGGTCGTGAAGCCCGTATTGATGCGCTGTTACGCCACTCGGGATTTTTAACCAGCAGCTATGATGAACTGCTGAGCGATGACACCGATAACGCCAATACCCAAGCTTGGTAACACGGTTGTCAAAATACAGGCTAGTAAAAAGAAGAAACTATGAGATATCAATCCAATCGCCCCAAACGTCAATTTTTGGCAGGGGTGGCTTGTCCAAGCTGTAAAGCACTGGATAAAGTTGTTCAAATTCAGCTATATCAGCCCGAGTATGATGAGTATATCGAGTGTACGGCATGTGGCTATACCGAGCGTCGCCCAACACCCGATGAGATTGTTGACATTCAGCAATCCAATCATCAGGAAACTGCTCATTATGGCGACGATGGCGCGGGTATTGTCAGGTTTAAATAAGCCAAGTTTAAGCGGTTTGGGTAAATTTTGACAAGGTTAACTATTTAAGTGCCCGTCATACAATTAGGGTGGTCAACGTATGGCGTTCAAAGTAGGTTTTTATCTCAAAAGTTGTTATTTTTGATTGCGGTTTGTTATAGTAACAAGCAAACGAATGTACACCATCATTTTCATGCCAGCTTGGCATATACATCGCTAGCATGAAATCGTACAGACATCTGACCCGCCCGACATGGATAGGGATAGTGATCCAACATGAAATTATTTAGCCTAAAAAAAGACAATGACTCTACAGCCCCGACTAGCAAAGATGCCAATCCATCATCACAGCTGGCTGAAAATCCAATGATAGGCGTGTCAGATAATCCGTTGCAGCTTGATACAATTCAGGCGCCGATGCAAGCGACTAAATCCCCAGACACATCTCCAAACACATCCCCAGAAACGACAGCAATCAAAAATGCGTTTTCGCTAGATAGCATTGATTTGAACCAGTTAGAAGATGAATTACTTCATGGTAAAACGGACTATACGGCAGATAACACAAAAGCGGCTGATACCCTCGCGCCCAAAAAGCTGAGTTTTGATGATTTTGATTTGGATGAGCTACCCAGTGATGTTGAACCCAACACCACTGTGACTATCGAAGACACTGCCAATACAGCGACAGTATCACAGCCGGTACCGTCACAGACAACCGATAACACGCCGATATTTGATATTGATAACCTACCGCTAGCAGCTAAGCCAGACCCAGACCTAAAACTAAGCCTAGAATCAGACCCCCATAGCGCGCAAGCACAGCCCATCGCACCACAAATTAGTGATGAAAGTAGTGATAAAAAAATTATCGAGGCTATTGAGACTATCGAAACTATCGAAACTATCGAGACGACGCCACCCGTTCTATTAACCAAAACAAAACCCGAAATTAAACCGATTATCGCCCAGACAGCAAACCCATTTTTAAGACCGCCAAGTCAACCACTAGCTAAACGGACGTTAAAAAAACGCAATCAACTTGGGTTGCTAGTGGGTGCAGGGTTGGCACTGGCTGCTTTGGCATGGTTTTTTATGGGGCAGTCAAGCGAGCCCAACAAATCCACCGCGCAATCACAGAAACAGACACAGACGCAGACCCAAGCACACGCAATACCCAAAACTACAGCGCCTATAGTAAAACCACAAGCTAGCGCTAGCTTACCTGCCGCGTCAACCGTCGCAGCGGAGGCAACCACTAGCTCAGCCCATGCGACCACAGCGCTACCTGCAATCACGCCAGAAGAAATTCTTACGCCGACACTGCCTGAAGATCCGGCGATTGCCAAAGAAGAGCTGAGTCGATTGTCAGAGCAGAGCGCGCAGCTAAAAGAGCAAGAAACCATGATGCAAGATCAGCTGCGTATGATGAATGAGCTGAGTAGTAAAAAAGAAGAGCGTATCCAGCTGCTAGAACAGCAAGTTGCACAGCTTGAGCAGCAAAAAGCCGCCAACAAATAACCACCCACAAATAACAACCAACAAATAACTGGCAGGTTAAGTAGTGCTGACCCAAGTCGATAAAAAAACCTTGTTTCAAGACCGCTATCAAGCGCTCATCATGCCCGTCCCGGTGTCAGGTATTTTTCGTCATCGCGCCTTACTTAAATACCAATCGCTATATCCTGAGCATTATACCGTTTACAAGCAAGCCTGTGAGCGTTCGCAGCTGTTACTCGGTGATGTGTTACAGTTTACGCCGCAGCGTGATTTGGCGGGTATGGCAGTCGGTGGGGCGTTGTCAAAGCCACAGTTCATCGTGGATATGGCAATCACAGAATTTGCCGAAAATCCGCCGCATGTTGAGTATATCGTGTCAGCGTTACAAAAGTTAGAGAAAGTTGTGTTTGATTGGGGACGGTATCAAGGTATTCGCCGTGTGGCAATATTGGCAAGTGATGAACTCATTTTGCCAAAAGACAAAATTTTTGATGAAGATATTTTGCCATTAATGGAAAAATACCTTCAGCCCGTGAGTAATTTGAATTTGGTGGTTTATCGCTAACGCTATTAGTTTAAATAGTTTTCAATGGTTGAGGTTTTATCGAGGGCTACTCAGCGATTCATTGTCGCCATCGGCGTATTGCAAGTAGTAAATTGCCAACGCGGTCAAAACCTTCTTATTTCTTATTATCGGGCATTTTTTCTAATTACTGTAATGGTGTTTTCATAGCGTTTGCCAAAATTTATCCCAAAAAAAACCGCTTTACCTTAGAATAAAGCGGTTTTTAATTTTTAGCAACTAAACTTTAATAAAATTATTCAGCCGCTGGTGCTTCTTCTGTCGGTGCGATGGTTTGATCCACACCTTTCATGGTGAGTTTAATACGTCCACGGTTGTCGATGTCTTGAACCAGTACATTCACCGTTTGCCCTTCTTTTAGCACATCATTCACATTCTCGATACGCGCATCAGAGATTTGTGAGATATGCACAAGACCGTCAGTGTTAGGTAATACATTGACAAACGCACCAAACTCAACAATACGAGCCACTTTACCTGTATAAGTCTTGCCGACTTCTACCTCTGCCGTAATCGCCTCGATTTTAGCAATCGCGGCTTTGGTCGCGGCTTTGTTTTCACCAAAGATACGAATAGTACCATTGTCATCAATATCAATCACCGCGCCTGTTTCTTCAGTCAATTGGCGAATGGTTGCACCACCTTTACCAATCACGTCACGGATTTTTTCAGGGTCGATATCAATCACCGCAAAGTTTGGTGCATGGGCGTTGATTTCTTTACGGCTGGTTGAAATCACTTCATTCATCGCATTTAAAATATGGATACGACCCGCATGCGCTTGATGCAGGGCTTTTTCCATAATCTCTGGTGTAATACCTTCGATTTTGATATCCATTTGTAGGGCAGTCACGCCATTGGCAGAACCCGCGACTTTAAAGTCCATATCGCCTAGGTGGTCTTCATCACCCAAGATGTCAGACAGCACGGCAAAACGCTCGCCTTCTTTAACCAGACCCATTGCGATACCAGCAACCGGCGCTTTTAGTGGTACGCCGGCATCCATTAATGCCAGTGATGCGCCACAGACAGATGCCATTGATGATGAACCATTGGATTCGGTGATGTCAGATACGATACGAATCACGTATGGGAAACGGTCACTATCTGGCAGCATGGCTTGTACACCGCGGCGTGCTAGGCGACCATGACCGATTTCACGGCGTTTTGGACCGCTGTCACGACCCGTTTCGCCCACTGAGTAACTTGGGAAGTTATAATGCAGCATGAAGTGGTCTTGTTTGGTGCCCGCAAGGGTGTCAATCATGTTCACATCACGGCTGTTGCCAAGCGTGGTGGTAACGAGCGCTTGTGTCTCACCGCGCGTAAATAGCGCTGAACCATGCGTGTAAGGCAGTACGCCAACTTGGATGTCTAAAGCACGGACAGTTTGTAAGTCACGACCATCGATACGGGGTTTGCCAGACAAAATATTGTCACGGACCGTACGGTATTTTAGGGTTTCAAATAGCTCTTTGATTTGTGCCACGTTGTCGGCGTAGCCTTCGGCTTCTGCGTCACCGGCTAACGCTTCAATCGCTTGATTTTTGATTTCATCAAGGCGAGTATAACGGCTGGCTTTTTCGCTGATGGTATACGCTTCTGAAATCGCTGCAGCAAATTGATTTTGTAGGGCAGTTTCTAAGGCTTCGTTGACGGCAGGGGCAACGAATTGGGTTTTTTGTACGCCAACTTCTTTGGCAAATTCATTGATGGCATCAATCACGACTTGTTGCTGGGCGTGACCGTATAGTACCGCGCCAAGCATTTGGTCTTCTGATAATTCTTTGGCTTCAGATTCTACCATCAATACCGCAGACGACGTGCCTGCGACCACCAAATCGAGCGAGCTTTGTTTTAGTGCTTCGTGATTTGGGTTTAGCACATATTCATCGTTGATAAAACCGACACGTGCCGCACCAATCGGACCATTAAATGGCGCTGATGAAATTGCCAATGCCGCTGAAGTACCAATCATCGCTGCGATATCAGCATCTTGTTTTTTGTCTGACGAAATCACCGTGGCGGTCACTTGGATTTCGTTGAAGTAACCTTCTGGGAATAATGGACGAATCGGGCGATCAATGAGGCGTGAAGTCAAGGTTTCCATCTCAGATGGGCGACCTTCGCGTTTGCCATAGCCACCTGGGATTTTACCAGCAGCGTACATTTTTTCTTGGTAGTTGACGGTCAATGGGAAAAAGTTTTGACCCGCTTGCGCCTCGTCTTTTACCACAACAGCCACTAGCACAGAGACGCCGCCCATGTGGACGACCACTGAATTAGCTTGGCGTGCAATGCGACCTGTTTCTAACGTAACTTGTTGATTACCATATTGGAATTCTTTAGTAATGATATTAAACATAATGCGGTTTTATCCTTTGTGTGATGAAATAGGGCGATTTAAGTTTTAGTAATAGCCCCTAACGTTTGTGTTCTTTTCAAAAAATACAAACGTTAGAAGCAATCTACCAATTCGCTTGATAGCAGCCTTAAATCAGCCTAAATTAAAAAATACTTTAAAAAAAGTAAGTGTAAACTGCGATTGTGCAGGCACAATGCGTTGTCTATTTTACCTAGTTTTGTGGCGAATCACCACCTTTTAACTGCGCTTTAACCCCTAATAGCAAACGATGGGGAATGACTAAGCTAACAGCGAGGGTAAAAGTGAAAACAAAATTCGCTAAAAATATTGAACCCATAAAAAAGCGGCTACCCAAAAGCAGCCGCTGATTGAATAAAGCGAATAACGTGCTGATAAATTAGCGACGTAAGCCTAATTCGTTGATCAATGCAGTATAACGGTCTGCATCTTTACGTTTTAAGTAATCAAGTAACGTACGGCGTGAGTTAACCATACGAATCAAACCACGACGGCTGTGATGGTCAGCTTTGTGTGCTTTAAAGTGTGCTTGTAAGTCATTAATACGCGCCGTTAATAACGCCACTTGAACTTCTGGAGAACCTGTGTCATTTTCAGAGCGTTTGAATTTTGCGATTACATCTGCGCGGTCTTGGTTAGTCAACATAATGTTTTCCTAGCTTTTTTAGCATAAAATGAGAAGCCTAATCGGCTATCAGTCGAGTCGACTAGTGTAAAAAAATCAGGATAACCACGCTTCTCAGTAGTTAACCTTCAAAAAGGAGCATTATTTTACCAAATATTGACCAATAAAAAAACCCTAATTTGCATTAGGGTGTTGACTTTATTAAGGCTTTTAATAGATTTAAGCTTTCAACTTACTGATTGCCCGTAGGCTGTTTGGGTGTTTCGCTATGCAGACGGTCAAGCTGCTCTTGTGGCGCGGTGGTGAGCTTATCAGAAGTCACTTCGTCCGCATCATTAGGCGTTGTGTCAGCAACAAACGTCGCTTCGGGCGCTTTCTTTTCCATTTTTTCAAAATCTGTCATGGTGGTTGGTTGCATGGCAATCTCCTTTTTTTCTTACGTTATTGTTATATCAAAATCAAAGCTTATTTAGTCAATGCTTGGTCAATCGCTTCAGCAAAATCTGGAATATCTTCAGGTTGACGACTGGTAATCAAATTACCATCTATCACCACCGATTTGTCTTCAAATTGCGCACCGGCATTTTTTAGGTCAGTGGCAATGGTTTTATAAGCAGTTAATTTTTTACCACGGGCAATTTCGGTATCTGCAAAAATCCACGGTGCATGACAAATCGCTGCGACAGGTTTACCCGCACTCATAAATGCTTTTACCATCGCTTGGGCATCGGTATTCGCCCGCAACACATCGGCATTGGCACCACCCCCTGGTAATACAATGGCATCATAATCGGCTGCGTTGGCTTCACTAATTAATAAATCAGCGGTAAAGGTGTCAGCAGGGTCAGTATGATTAAGCGCGCGTACTTGTTTTTGTGGTTGTGTGGTGATTAAAGTGGTTTGGTGACCTTTAGCTTTAAGGAGGTCATTGGTTTGGGTATATTCAACTTGTTCAAAGTCGGTATCAAGTAAAATAGCAATCTTAGCCATGGTAATTATCCTATTATTTCATTATTTGAGTTAAAGAAAAAAATTGTTGTTGTTATCGATTCATCTGTAAGGTTAGCGCTTTATTTTGAGATTATTATTCGATTTTTCTATTTGATTTTTAATTTATTAATTATATAAAGTTCTCTAAATAAACCGCTGTATGGTCCTTTATTAGCAAAGCTTGCTAAGCAAAAAAACAAGTGAATCAATACCACTAAGAATAAAGAAATCGCAGGTTAAAAACTGCTAGCAAAGCGTCACGTTTTGTATCAATGCATAAAAAACGTACTCGCTTTGTGACATCACAGCGCTCATTGAGTAAATTATGTGAATACAGCAAAAAATTAGCAAGATGGATAGATTTTTTGACTTACTGTGGCGGGGTTAAATTAACCAGCTTCATTGGTTGTAAACGACCATTGGGTTCAAGTAGTCCTGTACCCAAAAATTGCTGCTGGTCGTCAAACAAGCGAAACGTTTGATTGGCGGTTAAGTTCATCTGCTGAGTTAACATGGTCGTCTTGACATTTAAGCGTTGACCCTGTTGAATGCGCTTTGATTGTCTATCGTCTAATACTAAGCTTGGTAGTGAGTGAACGCAGGCATCCACCGCTAATAGCTTATCAAACCGCGCTGCAACATCGAGCGCTGCAAAATCGGCTAATGGGATGGCATCGGCAATTTCAAAATCACCCGTGCGTATCCGTCTAAGTGCTGTTAGATGGCCTAGCGTGCCCAGCGCTTTGGCAATATCTTCAGCCAGCACGCGCACATAGGTTCCTTTGGAGCAAGTAACGGTTAATTGCAATTGTTGATCGGATAGGGGAGTAAGTGACAGCTCATAAATAGTGAGAGGACGTGCTGCTCGCTCCACTTCAATACCTTCACGAGCTAGTTCATACAGTTTTTTGCCGTCTTTTTTGAGCGCGGAGTACATGGGCGGCACCTGCATTATCTCACCCAAAAATTGCTTAATGACGCTTTGTAACATTGCTTGTGTCACATGCGGTACAGGGCTAGTGGCAATTATCTCACCCTCAGCATCCCCGGTATCAGTTTGCTCGCCGAGTTTGATAATGGCTTGATAAGATTTGACCGCATCGAGTTGATAATGGCTAAACTTGGTCGCTTCTCCCAAACAAATCGGCAGCAACCCTGTTGCCATTGGGTCAAGGGTACCGGTATGACCCGCTTTTTTACTGTCGTGCACATCAGATTTGAGCAAGTATTTGACTTTTGATACCACTTGCTGGGAAGTCATCCCTTGCGGTTTATCAATCAGTAAGACACCAGAGACGATGGATTTGGCTGTTTTTGGTTGGGTCATCATGTTGTGGATTTATCAATTCATTAAAAGTCGGTTCGAATCAGCTGCGAGTAATCTGCTGCGCTAATAGGATGGTTGACAGAATATGGCTTTGACTTAGGGTTAATGTGTGCGCGTTGTTGCCACTGTTGCAAGCTATAGCGGTTATCAATCAATTGCTGGTCATACAGATAACTGGGAATATAGCCTGATAACAGGATACGATAATCAAATGGCAAAGGTTGGATATCATCAATCAGCTCATAAATTGCCGTGGTACAGTTATTTACCAATGAATTATACCATGCCGGCTGCGTTTTTAAGGACTTGGCTTTCGCTAGATACGCAAGCAGCAACGCTTGAATATGGTCTTTTGGCATATTGATGGGATAAATATAAACATCTTCATGACGGATATTACTACGGGTGTAAATAATATCTTTTTCATCCGCAGCGATAATCACCAATTCAAACTTGCGAAAAAATCCACCCAGCGTACTAAATTGTTCATTGACTTCTTTGCGAATCTCGATAGATAACGCAAGCTGCTTTCCATCACTAAACCCAAAACTCACTAGCGTATGGGCAATGGCATCGCCCATCCAATAGGAGGCAATAAAATCGACAGTTTGCAGCTTTGCCAAGTCGTATTGTCTAGTTTCCCAGCGCGGCTGAAAATGGGTTTTATCTTGCCAATCAAAATTTCTAACGTTGCTAATGGTGAGTGTGTTGCCATCACTGTCAAGCCGATAGTCTAACATTTGGGCAACTTCAGGGTTCCAATCCCGCTCATTGCTAGCTGACATCGAAAAAAAACTGGCAATGGCAAGCGCCACCACCGCAAAAAAAATCAATAATAAAGACTGATGAGAAAGTGAGGATGAAAACAGGGTCGGTTTGATGATACTGACCAAAACAGTAAGGGTGAAAAATACCCATATGCTAATCAGTGCCAGACTGACATATCTGCCTAAGGGCTGATGCGTCCATACAAAAAACCCGACCCACAGGCTTGAGAGAATAATGACGATAAACTTAATGGTACCCCAAAGTAACTGCATTCAACATCCCTGTTAATGACTCAAAGTGACAAATAAGCTTATTATAGCCTGCAACGCATCAGTCGTCTGATGGCTGACCTTCGCTGCTTTGTACCGCTTTAGAAATGAGGTTCATCATATAGTTAGCGTTAGCTGTCACTTCATCATAGTGAAAGCGCAGACGTGGGGTAGTGCGGGTTTTTAGCAAATGACTGAGCTCAGTACGCAAAAAACCTGATGCTTTGTTGAGCACTTCTAAGCTCTCGGTATGATAATCTTTTGCCATGGCATCATCCATCGACTTTTCCATGATGGTGACATAAATATCAGCATAACCCAAGTCCGGGCTGATTTTGACACTAGAAATGGTCACAAACCCAGTCAAGCGTGGGTCGTTAATCTCGTCACGAATCAAAACCGCTAGGTCGCGCTGAATTTGATCGGCAAGACGTTGTAAACGTTGATTCATTGGTAATCCTTTTTATAGTAAAAAAAGGTCTAATTAACCTAGATTAATTAGACCCCTGGAAAGGTTGCTAATAGCAAGCTGGCAGTATTAGGTTGTCAGCTTAACTTATAAGGTACGTTTGACTTCATGAATTTCGAAGACTTCAATCTTATCGCCTTCTTTTACTTCATAACCTTTCACCGCTAGACCACACTCCATACCAGCGCGCACCTCATTAACATCCTCTTTGAAGCGACGTAATGATTGTAATTGACCCGTGAAAATAACTTGGTCATCACGCAATACCCGAATTGGCTTGTTACGGATGATATTACCTTCTGTCACCATACAACCGGCTGCATAACCAAAGCGACTAGAGTGGAAGACTTCACGTACTTCAGCGATACCCAAGATTTGCTCACGATGTTCTGGCGCAAGTAAACCGCTCATTGCTGCTTTCACATCATCAATCAACCCATAGATAACACTATAGTAGCGAATATCTAGGCCTGCTTCATCCGCTTTGCGTTTGGCGGCGCTATCAGCACGAACGTTGAAGCCTAATAATACCGCTTCACTTGATTCGGCGAGTACCACATCCGATTCGGTGATTGGACCGACACCCGATGAGATGACTTTAACTTTAACTTCATCGGTAGATAATTCATCAAGCGCGGTTAACAAGGCTTCTAGTGAACCTCGAACGTCAGTTTTAAGAATCAAATTAACGGAAGGTAGTTTGGCATCGCTCATTTGGTCAAACAAGTTTTCTAAGCGTGATTTGGCTTGACGTTCAAGCACTTTTTCACGCTCACGATCTGCGCGATATTCTGCAACTTCGCGCGCACGTTTCTCATCTGAGACCACCATAAACTCGCTACCAGCCGCTGGCGTATCAGGCAGACCTAGGATTTCAACAGGGATAGAAGGACCCGCTGAGGTAATTTTTTGACCGTTTTCATTGGTCATAGCACGGACACGACCATAATATTCGCCAGCAAGTACCAAGTCACCTTGATTTAAAGTACCTTGTTTAACCAGCAAACTGACCACGGCACCGCGACCTTTTTCAAGACGTGATTCAATCACCACACCTTGGGCTGCACCGTCAGTAGCGACTTCAAGTTCCATCACTTCTGCTTGTAGGTTAATCACTTCAAGCAGTTCATCAATACCTTGACCTGTTAACGCAGAGACTTTGACTACCGGTGTGTCACCGCCCCATTCTTCAGGAACGACTTCTTTGGTGGTCAGTTCGTTGAGCACGCGGTCTGGATCGGCACTGTCTTTATCCATCTTGTTGATAGCCACGATAATCGGGGTACCTGCGGCACGCGCATGGTCAATCGCCTCAGCGGTCTGTGGCATCATACCATCATCGGCTGCGACCACTAACACCACGATATCCGTCGCTTTGGCACCACGAGAACGCATCGCGGTAAATGCGGCGTGACCTGGGGTGTCTAAGAAAGTAATAACGCCTTGGTCAGTCTGCACATGATAAGCACCGATATGCTGAGTAATACCACCTGCTTCGCCCGATGCCACTTTACTTGAACGGATTTTATCCAGCAGGGACGTTTTACCATGGTCAACGTGACCCATGATGGTAACCACAGGCGGACGCGCTTGGACGTTGCTACTTTTCTCGCCAACCGCTTCACGTAGTGAATCTTCAACTTGCGTTGAGCTGACAAGCACTGGGTTATGACCCATTTCTTCAACAAGTAGGGCAGCGGTTTCTTGGTCGATGGATTCGTTTTCACGGACCAACTCGCCCATTTTCATTAACATTTTGACGACTTCGCGTACTTTGATTGCCATTTTTTGGGCAAGTTCAGACACCACGATGGTCTCACCGATTTCAACGTTATGCACGATTTTCTCAACCGGTTTTTCAAATTTGTGTCTATTGGCTTGCGATGATTTTAAGCCGCGACTACGGTTCTTAATCTCTTGCTCACCTTCATCGTCACGGCGACGACGACGGTTTTTGTTGGCAGTGCTTGCGGTGCCGCGTTTAATTTCACGGCGTTCTTGTTCAAATGAGTCTTCAAGCGCTGCGCCCACCAAACCTTCTGCCAATGGTTCATCTTTTTTGACAACCATCGTAGTTTCAGTATCGGTTTCGCTATATTTACTCGCCATTTGGCGCATTTGCTCAAGGGTACGCTGCTGAGCTTCTTCAGCGGCTTTACGGCGATTTTCTGATTCGATTTGACGTAAGCGTTCTTCTTCTGCTTCACGCGCTTTGCGTTCACTATCCGATTCTTTTTTCGGCGCAGGTTTTTTGTCAGCTTTTTTGACTTCGATTGCCGCGGTTTTGTTGCCTTTTTTCACTACCACACTGGTGGTTGTGTGCTCTTTGGCAGCTTGACTACCGCCACCTAGGTTAGCACGCATTGCTGCAAGGGTGGCTTGTTGACGCGCTTCAGCGGCTTGTTTGGCTTTGTCTTTTTCAGCTTGTTCTTGGGCGGCTTTTTCTTTTGCCAAACGCGCTTTTTCTTCAGCTTCTTTGGCCGCTGCTTCACGCAACGCTAGTTCTTCAGCGATTTTATTGGGATTTGGTTTATCAAATACCATTTTTTTGCGTACTTCAACATTGACACTTTTGGCTTTACCAGAAGTGCCTGTCACCCGCGCAGTAGAAGTGGTTTTGCTTTTTAAGCTAATGCGAGGTTTGTCATTTTGACCATGACTTTGTTGTAAAAAGCTGACCAGTTTTTGTTGTTCGCTATCGGTGACGATGTCATTGTCACCGCGCGCAGACAGCCCTGCCTTGACCAGTTGATTATTAATTGCTTCAACGGTCTTTTTGGTCATTGCTGCAAGTTCTTTTACGGTTTTATCTGCCATTCATACACCTTTTTTAATTAAACCATGATTCACGGGCTTTCATAATGAGCTCACCAGCGGTCTTTTCATCAAGACCTTCGATATCTTGGATATCAAAGATGGCTTGTTCGGCAAGGTCGTCGACGGTGATGACATCACGTTCGGCAAGCTTGTAGGCCCATGCTTGAGTCATGCCTTCAAGGTTTAGAAGCTCTTGGCTTGGCTCTTTAATATTTTGTTGTTTGACCAATTCATCGGCGATCACCGCCTCTTTGGCACGTTCTTGGATTGCGTCGATAGCGTCATCATCTAGCCCATCGATGTCATAGAAAGTCTCAGCAGGGACATACGCAACTTCTTCAAGTGAGGTAAATCCTATATCCACCAAGGCTTGTGCCAAATCTTCATCGACTTCAAGACGTGTGTAGAATAGGTCGCGATACACTTTGGTTTCTGATTCTTGTTGAGCATTGTACTCGTCTTCGAGCATCATGTTAAGACGATAGCCTGTTAATTCTGATGCAAGGCGCACGTTTTGACCTTGTGAGCCAATCGCACGGGCTAACTGATCGTTAGTGGCAAAGATGATATCTGCAGTTTTGGTATCTTCATCAAGAATAATACGATCAACATCCGCAGGTTCCAATGCGCTGATAATGTATTGCACTGCATCATCCGACCATACCACTACGTCGATACGCTCGCCCTCAAGCTCTTGTTGAACGGCTTGAATACGGGTGCCGCGCATACCAATACAAGCACCGACAGGGTCGATACGATGGTCATTGGTTTTGACTGAAATCTTAGCACGTAAGCCAGGCTGACGCGCAACATCACGAATTTCAATGATTTGCTCAGCAATCTCTGGTACTTCTTTTTGCATCAGTGCTGTCAGCATTTGTGGTGAGGTACGAGACAATACGAGCTGAGCACCACGGTTATCACGATTGACTTGCTCTAAAATCGCATTGATACGACCTTTAATGCGTAACTGCTCACGCGGCAACATTTTATCGCGGGGTAGATAGCCTTCGACATTATCGCCCAAATCAATGATATAACCATCGCGCGCCGGTTTTTTGACTTCACCCGTAATCATCTCGCCGATACGATGTTCAAACGCATCTGCCACCAGTGAACGTTCAGCTTCACGGATTTTTTGAATGATGACTTGTTTGGCTTGGGTAGCAGCAATACGACCAAATTCAATGGACTCGATTTGTTCTTCTTTGACGTCGCCGATTTTCCACTCGTTTTCATCCAAATCACTAATCGCTAGCTGACAGGCAGGCATTTCATGATCTTCATCTGCCACTACTGTCCAATAACGGTAAGTGTCATAGTCACCTGTTTTGCGATTGATATGCACGCGCACGGCAACTTCAGGCTGCTCACTATAAACTTTCTTTTTGGTCGATACCACCAAGGCTTGCTCAATCGCTTCAAAAATATCTTCAGGATTTAAGCCTTTTTCATTACTGACGGTTTCAACGACCGTTAAAATTTCTCGATTCATGTAATCACCTATAATTTAAGTCATTCTAGACTTTATTCTTTAAAATCTTGCTTTTAGCTAGAAAAAAGTTAGCTAGAAGACATAGCGTAAAAAAGGCGTTAACCCCAAATTTAAAAGCTAAAATTGGTAGACCAAATTGGCTTTATCAATATTATCAAGCTCGATGGTTAAAAGTTGGTCATTGGCTTGATTCTGTTCGGTTTTGACCGTCAACTGGCGCTCGTCAATATTGACCAATTCGCCTGTTACTTTACGGCGCTTATCACTACCTTGTCCAATCGCATGAATCAATCGTAAGCTGAGGGTTTGCCCCACATAGTCATGCAGCTGCTCAGCAGAAAAAAACGCGCGGTCCAAACCGGGTGAAGACACCTCAAGTAGATACTCGCCTGCAATCGGGTCGTGTAAGTCTAACACACCACCGACTTGGTGGGTGACCGCAGCACAGTCTTCAATGGTGACTTGTTTGCCTTCGGCACGGTCTTCAGGTAGGGCTTCAATATAAATACGAAGAAGAGAGCGTCGACCTTGTGGTACAAACTCAATACCCCACAAGCTCACATCACAGGCAGTTACTGCTGGCTCAATGATTTGGGTCAGTTCAGCAACTTTCGTTGATAGTTTCATGATATCCTTTAGAGTTGATTATTAACATCTTTGTTGATTTTAAAAGCTGATTTTAAAAATTGGCACATTACTAAAACGCAACCGCTAATTTAGCAAAACTTAAGTTTTTTCGAAACCAACAGATACAAAAAAACCCACAAACTAATTGGTGGGCTTTTAAATCAATAAAAGTGTGTCTAAATTGATTTTTCTAGTAATGATACCAAAGCAATGCTACTAGAAAAGTGGTAGCGGGGGCTGGATTTGAACCAACGACCTTCGGGTTATGAGCCCGACGAGCTACCAGACTGCTCCACCCCGCAACAATTTAGAGAGCGTATTATAGAGTGAGATATTAATCTTGTCAATAGTTATTTAAAATTAATTTTAGTTGGTGCGAATGGAGGGACTCGAACCCTCACACCTTGCGGCACTACCACCTCAAGGTAGCGTGTCTACCAATTCCACCACAATCGCAAAAAACCAAACTACTTTAACCAAGCTGTTTTTTTAAATAACAACACTCTAAAATAGACGCTGTATTCTAGGTCAAAACTACCAATAACGCAACATTTTTTTTAATAACTTATTTGGCAGGTGTAGGGCTTGCAGGCGCAGTATTAGTCGTTAGACTGGTATCAAGGGTACGACTAGATACCGATTGCTGTTTAGCAAATACTGCCAGTGTCATACTGGTGATAAAGAAAATTGCTGTTAAAACCGCCGTCAAGCGCGTCAAAAAATTGGCAGAGCCAGACGCACCAAATACGGTTGCCGAACCCCCTGCACCAAATGAAGCGCCCGCATCGGCACCTTTGCCATGTTGAACCAAAATCAGACCAATCATTGAAATCGCGACAATGATATGAACCACTAAAATTGCATTATACATACTTATCTCTACAAAACTTGATAGCACTGATGCCCAACAAGAACGCTGTCAGCGGCAAAAGTAAAAATTTTAAATGGGTGATATTTTACCTTAAATTTGGGCAAATGCTTGAATAATTTGTGTAAAGCCAGTCGCGTCAAGTGACGCCCCGCCTACCAACACCCCATTTACATTTGGGCATTGGGCGATTTCTGCAGCATTATCCGCTTTCACGCTGCCGCCATACAATATCGGTGTGGTCGCTAAAGAGGCATCGATGTCCGTTAAGGTGGTGTTGATAAAGGCATGAATGTTTTGTACTTCTTGTATGGTTGGGATTTTACCTGTACCAATCGCCCAAACGGGTTCATAAGCAATAATCAATCGCGATGCTAAGTTACCCAATTGGGTATTAGCAAATTCGGCGGCTAGTTGTTTAACTACCGTTAGTTGTGCTGATAGCACATCTTGGGTCTGATTTTGCTCGTACTGGTCTTGTGTTTCACCGATACAAAAAACAACGGTTAAATCATGTGCAAAGGCATGGCGAATTTTTTGGATTAAACAAGTGTCATCTTCATTAAAATATTGACGGCGTTCTGAATGTCCGACTAAAACGTAATTTACTTGAGCGTCTTTGAGCTGAGCACCCGAAACCTCCCCAGTAAACGCGCCTGTATCGGCGTGTTGTGCACATAAGTTTTGCGCAGCTAACCCAATGTTCAATGACCCATGTTGGATGGCTTGTTGTGTAGTCGCTAAATGAATAAAACTTGGCGCAATAACCACGTTACAGCTTTGCAGTGCATCTGCGGGTAGCTGCTGCTGTAAATCGGTCATGAGGGCTGTGACAGTCAGCTGTGTGCTAGGATTCATTTTCCAATTAGCAATCACCCAAGAATTCTGCCAATTTGCTACATAATCAGATGCTTTCATAATGTCCCTGTCAATTGAGGTAAATGGTTATCTATGAATTTGCAAAGTATAAATGTCAAGATAACATTAAAATATAAGTAACGCTATTTAACATATCGCGATTTAAAACTATCACGATTTAAAAATATTAGGCGTAAAATGGTAGGTATTATATAAGCAATTGCCGCGATTTGCCGAATAAATTATTGGGTCACGCAAGTGAGGGGTTTAAAGAAGGCATAAAGTATAAAACAGTTTTATGAAGGTTGATGGATAGAGATAAAATTCGATAACAAATTATTTATCGTTGAATTCACGGATTTGTCGAGAATGATTTGTTAATATATAAATGAATAGTTTACACTAGCAAACATTAGCCCATTTGAATCAATATTGAGTAAACGAGAAAAACGATGGCGGCATCACTTCCTAGTTTTGGTGGCATTGCATCGCGATTAGTGCATGAAGGACTAATTAACGAAGCGTCAATGCAAAAAGTATTGGCAGAATCGCAGCAACAAAAAACAAATTTAATCGCCTATGTGGTTGACAATAAGCTTGCGCAACCTGACGCGGTAGCATGGGTGATTTCGCGAGAATTTGGCGATCCCCTCATTGATTTGGATGCCATCAATGTCAACTATATTCCAAAAGAAGCGGTTGATGAAAAAATTATCCGCGAATTTAATATTCTGCCGATTTTCCAACGAGGTAGCCGCTTATTTGTTGCCATGAGCGACCCGACGCGGGTAGATGCTTTAGACGCGCTGCGTTTCGGTACAAGGTTTACTGTAGAAACAGTGGTCGCCGAGCACCACAAAATCAAATCACTCATCGAAAAAATCTTTACTACCACTAATTTAGCTGATTTTGATGATATGGAAGCGGTGGAGTTTGATGAAACCCGCGCCGATGACGACAGTAGTGCCACCAGTCATTTAGATGTCAATGATGAAGCGCCTGTCGTCAAGTTCGTTAATGGGATGCTCATCAAAGCCATTACCATGGGCGCCTCAGACTTACACTTTGAACCCTATGAAAAATCTTATCGCGTGCGTTTTCGTATTGATGGGGTGTTACAAAAAATGGCAAATCCACCGACGCAGCTAGCGGGTAAAATTGCTGCCCGCCTGAAAGTCATGTCACAAATGGACATCTCTGAACGCCGCGTGCCGCAAGATGGTCGTATCAAATTAAAAATTTCCAAGGATAAGGCGATTGATTTTCGTGTCAACTCACTGCCAACCTTATTTGGTGAAAAAATCGTATTGCGTATTTTAGATCCATCATCAGCGATGCTAGGTATTGATGCACTTGGCTATGAGCCGGACCAAAAGCAGCTATTTATGGATGCGCTGGCAAAACCGCAAGGGATGTTATTGATTACCGGCCCTACTGGTTCGGGTAAAACCGTCTCCTTGTATACGGGGCTTAATATCTTAAACACAGTTGAGACCAATATCTCCACCGCAGAAGATCCCGTTGAAATTAACCTTGAAGGCATTAATCAGGTCAATGTGAACAATAAAGTTGGCTTGACCTTTGCCAGTGCGCTCAAATCATTCTTGCGTCAAGACCCTGATATTGTGATGGTCGGTGAGATTCGTGACTTGGAAACGGCGGAAATTGCTGTCAAAGCTGCCCAAACAGGGCATATGGTACTGTCAACCTTGCATACCAACTCAGCGCCAGAAACCTTAACGCGTCTGCGGAATATGGGTGTGGCATCTTTCAACATTGCCACCTCAGTCAATTTGGTAATCGCACAGCGCTTAGCACGTCGCCTATGTAAATCCTGCAAAAAACCGACAGATGTACCAAAAAATAGCTTGCTTGAAATGGGCTTTACTGAAGAAGATTTGGCAGATCCCAGCAATGTCATTTATGAGCCCGTTGGCTGCGCTGAATGCCGTGATGGCTATAAAGGACGTGTTGGTATTTATGAAGTGATGAAGGTAACACCAGAGATTGCCCGAATTATTATGGAAGACGGCAACGCTATTGAGATTAAAGGCGCTGCTTTAAAGCAAGGGTTTAGGGATTTAAGGCGCTCAGGTATTTTAAAGGTTCTAAAAGGCACGACCAGTATCCAAGAGATGTATCGTGTTACTAGCGAATAGTGCGTTTTTTATCCGTCTTTATTGAAGATTAGTTGAGATAGTAAGGGGTTAAGGGTATGGCAAAAGTCCAAACAGAAATGTTATTAGACTTTGTCTATGATGGGGTGAATCGCCGTGGCGAGAAAGTTAAAGGCGAAACCACTAGCCGCAATATTGAGCTGGCAAAGGCGCAACTACGTAAGCAGGGCATCCAAGTCAAGACGATTAAGAAAAAACCTAAGCCTATTTTTCAAATGAAAAAAAGCATCAAGGCAATCGATATTGCTATCTTTGTGCGGCAGTTGGCTACGATGATGAAAGCGGGCGTCCCCCTTACTCAGTCGTTTGAGATCGTTGCAGATGCGCTCGATAACCCCTCAATGAAAGAGTTGGTGCTTAGTGTCAAGTCAGAAGTGGAATCAGGAAGCACCTTTGCTGCAGCGCTGCGCAAACATCCCAGATATTTTGATGACCTGTTTTGTTCATTAGTAGAGGCAGGTGAGCAATCAGGTGCGCTGGAAACCATGCTTGAGCGTGTCGCGACGTATAAGGAAAAAAGTGAGCTACTAAAAGCAAAAATTAAAAAAGCCTTGAAATACCCGATTGCGGTTATCGTGGTTGCGATTATCGTTACCATTATTTTGCTGGTCAAAGTGGTACCGGTGTTTGCTGATTTATTCAATTCATTTGGTGCAGAGTTACCCGCGTTTACCCGGATGGTAGTCAGTATGTCCGAGTGGATGCAAAAATGGTGGTGGTTATTGCTATTTAGCATTGCAGGCGCTGTTGTTGGCTTTTCTGAAGCTAAAAAACGTAGCAAGCCCTTTAATGATTTTTTAGACCGACTTACCTTAAAATTGCCAATCTTTGGCAATATTGCTTATCAAGCGGTGGTTGCCCGTTTTTCCCGCACTTTATCTACCACTTTTGCCGCAGGTGTGCCGCTGATTGATGCGTTAGATTCAACCGCTGGAGCAACCAATAATGTGGTATTTTATAATGCCACGCAAAAAATTAAAGGCGATGTTGCGACGGGTCAACAGCTGCAGTTTTCGATGCGTTCTACCAATCTTTTTCCGAGTATGGCTATCCAAATGGTCGGTATTGGTGAGGAATCAGGTAGTCTAGAGGAGATGCTTGATAAAGTGGCGACTTATTATGAAAACGAAGTAGATAACGCCGTAGATGGGTTAACAAGCCTGATGGAACCGATGATTATGGCGGTTTTGGGGGTACTGGTAGGGGGTCTGGTGATTGCCATGTATCTACCAATCTTCCAAATGGGCTCGGTGGTGGGCTAGATACGATGGGGATTTTTTCAGATTTTATTTTGTTACTACAACAGTCGCAATGGCTGACGTTGATTATGGTATCAATCTTGGGCTTGTGTGTGGGTAGTTTTTTAAATGTGGTGATTTATCGCACGCCTTTGATGATGGAGCAGCAGTGGAAGAACGAATGCCAGCTATTGCTTCATCCAGAAAGCGTTATTGACAATCATGAATCGATGACCTTAAGCCGTCCTGCTTCTCGTTGCCCGCATTGTGGGCATTCAATACGTTGGTTTGAAAATATGCCTGTTGTTAGTTGGCTACTGTTAAAAGGAAAATGTAGTCAGTGTCATCACGCCATTAGTTATCGCTATCCGCTTGTGGAAATCATCACCGCTATTTTGTCTGTGTTGGTGGTGATGAAATTTGGTGTTACTTGGCAAGCGCTGGCAGGATTAGCACTCACATGGACATTAGTTGCTTTAACAGGCATTGATTTTGATACCCAATTGTTACCTGACCGATTGACATTGCCGTTAGCGGGACTGGGCTTATTTGTCAATGCCTTTGGCTTATTTGTTAGCCCCACAGCGGCTATTTTTGGCTATGTGTTTGGGTTTTTATGCCTGTGGATTGTCTACCAACTGTTTTTGCTGATTACGGGCAAGCACGGGATGGGGCATGGCGATTTTAAATTATTAGCGGCTTTGGGGGCTTGGCTAGGGCCTTTGATGCTACCCTTAGTTGTGCTTTTATCGGCGTTTGTCGGCTCGGTTGTGGGTGTGATATTGATGAAGCGCTCAGGTGAAAGCAAACCTTTTGCTTTTGGACCTTATATCGCGATTGCCGGCATGATAGCACTTTTGTATGGGCAATCAATAATGTCGTGGTATCTAGGTAAAATGTCATGACGTCATTTATGGGTCAATTATCCGTGAATCAGGGAGGGATTGCTATGTTGGTAGTGGGGCTTACAGGTGGCATCGGTAGTGGTAAATCACAAGTGAGCCGTTGGTTTGCTGAGCATGGAATTGTCACTATTGATGCAGATGTATTGGCACGTGAAGTCGTTGCCAAAGGTACGCCAACGCTAAAAAAAATTGTCGCCAAATTTGGTGATTGGGTGATTGATGAGGCAGGTGAACTTAATCGCCGTGCCATGCGAGAGCATGTATTTGGTAGCGCGCAAGCGTTAATGGATTTGGAACAAATCACCCATCCTGCCATTCGCAGCCGTGCCAAAGAATTACTAGCAACTGCCCAGTCGCCCTATGTAATTTTGGTAGCACCCTTACTGTTAGAAGCCTCCGAAGCGGGATTAGCCAATCTGTGTGAGCGAGTCTTGGTGGTTGATAGTCATGAATCCTTGCAGATTGAGCGCGCCAGTCAACGCGATGGTCAAACACCTGAACGTATTCAAAATATCATGGCAAATCAACTGTCGCGTCATGACAGGCTCAGGCAAGCTGATGACATTGTCGACAACAATGGTAGCTTAGACGATTTGTATTTAAAACTTGAACAGTTGCACCAAAAATATTTGGCAATGGCAGGGGTTAATTAGCTTTAACGATAAAAAGCCGTCTGATTAAGACGGCTGTTAAGATTGCGACAAGTTAAATTATGATTTTACCGATGAGCGTTGACGAATCGCGGTTAGCGTATCATCAACTAGTAAATCACCGTTCAAAAATACATCCTGCAACAAATTATTTTGCTCAGCAAGCTCATCTTCACGCAGCGTCATATAACTACCCTGACGTTTGACCAAGGCTAAACGCCCGCGTTTGCTGCGTTTGCTCACACTGGTAATTGGGTCTTTATACACGTCTCGCCAAAAACCGTCCACCCGTGCGCTGCTGGTCTTCATGGCAAAATTCAAGGTATCGCGGTTGACTTGTTGCAGTAGTCCGCCACCCATCCCAAAGGTGATATTGTCACTACTAAAACCGGCTTTAATCACCGCATCAATAATCTTACCCATGCTGGTGGGATTAATACCATCCCCTTGGATGAGTCGCACATAGCTCGGCAGTAATTTATAGCCTTTTGAGTTGGTGGTGGTACCAAATTTTGCTGCAAGGCGCTGCAAGGCTTCACGCACCACTTTAATCGGATCGCCACTATCAGGACGAATGACCAACGTGCCGCCTGTTTGCGATACTTTTTCTTTTAGCTCACCACCCCAAATATTATCGATGGCATTCCATAAATCGTAGCTATCACTCACCACCGCAAAGGTTTTACCTTCACCACCAAATTTGGCAATCATATTGCCATAGGCGTCCGCCTCATGCTCACGTCCCCAAGTGGTCATGGTGCTATGCTCTGCTGCGGGAATGGAAAAAGCCGTCATGTCATTTTGCATACCATACCAACGATTGGCAGCCACAATCGCGCTTAAGGTATCCGTACCGGAAAAATTCACGAGGTGCGCAAGAGCACCAAGCGCAGCCGATTCAAGGCTAGACACACCACGGGCACCAAAATCATGCAATTTAAACGGTAGATTATTTAAGTTATCGGCAGATTTTTCCAAGCCTGCTTTGATGATTTGTTTACAATAATAAGAAAGGCTTGCCACAGTGCTAGGATACCAAATAGCGCGCAATAGCGTGGTTTCGATATAGCTCGTCAACCAGTAAAACTCAGGGTCGGTATTCACCACCTGACACAATACTTGACCCGTTGGTACCACCATACCCTCTGGTATCGCTTGAATGCGAAGTGGTAATAGACCGCCATGTTTGGCGACTAATTGTCGCCAGCCTGCTTCATTAAATGGTACGCCATGAGCAGCAAGTAGCACTTTGGCTTCATCTATATCAGCGTCGGTAATGGCTTTGGTAAGATACTGTTTTAAAAAAGCTTGTAGACCAAAAAATAGCACATTTTCAAAGTTACTATTGCCGCCACGCGCTTCAATATAGCTAGATACGTACTCGGTATTTGGCGGGTACTGCAGCCAATGCGACGTCTTATAGCTATCGGTATTTAAAATAAAATTGTCAAAATTTTGACTAAACATCACAGAACTCCTCTGGTGATTGCTTGCGCAGGTTAAAACCAAACCGTCTATCAGTTTGGCAGGAAAAAATCAGAGACCTACCATTTTACAAATAATGGCATAATGGTCTTCAAACAGTTTATCGGCTTTTAATTCAGCCAAGGGTAGCCAAAACGCTTTTTTGGCATCATCGCCACCTTTCACCGATGGTAAGCCTTTGGGGTCGTTTTTGAGCACAAAGTAAAACGCTTGGGTGATGGTACGACCACGAGCGGAGCGATACGGGTCATCAAAGGTGTGTTGACTATGGCGCGAGCCGCGCAGAACCGCTTCAGGCACTTTTAACCGTGTCTCCTCACGTAGCTCACGAATACAGGCGTCAAATAGCGTCTCTTTAGGGTCGATAAAGCCACCAGGCAATGCCCATAGCCCTTGACCTGGCATACCACGACGCTCCACCAATAAGATGTGTCCTGATTGAATGACCACGGCATCAACGGTCATAAAGGTGGGTGGGTAGGGGCTTGATTCCCATTGTTTTTTGTATTTATCAATGAAGCCAGCCTCTTCGTGTAGGCGTTTATATGCTTCGGTCTTTTTAAATGCCTTCATGACATCGGCTGTCGATTGCGGTACCGTATCGGTTAACGGATCGGCACCCAGCAAAAAGCCTTCGCGGATTGGCGTGGCAGACAACTCATGAAAATTCGGCACCGCCACCGACTGCCAATTTGGAAAAAGTGACAAGTAATACGATGAGCTGTCTTTTGAATGTCCAATCAGACCAATATTGGCGTTTAAATCGCCGGTAACCGACTTCACGCACTGCTGCACGTATTGAAGCCATTTTGTGTCATTGTATAAGGCATCATCCAAACCGACACAATGTATGCGTTTGGCATCTTTTTTGTCAAAGGCGCCCAAAATCATTTGGGTACGCGCTTCGACGCTAAAGCTATTGCGGATACTACTTGGCAAATTGGCAGAGCCAATGAGCATAATCACATTTTCAGCAAGCTTTAATGCTTCATCGACAACCGATTTATGACCTAAGTGAAACGGCTGAAAACGCCCGATAAATACCAAATAATCATATTGATAACCTTTTTTATTTTTGGGTGTGCTAAAACGCCCTTTATCCTCGTTAAAGTCGTTTTTAGTAACCGTGATAGTGTCTGTCGTTTTATTTGGCATGACGCAAACTCCTTGCGAATGATAACGCCCTCGGTCTATCCAATAGCGTTTTGGTGATAAAGTTCGGTGATAAAGCATGTTTTTTTAACTATCTTGCCTAAACTTTCAAACAATGCCAAGTTATTTTTGGTTAAAGATTTTTGGTTAAAGATAATGGCTAGATTCAAGTTTTGACTTAACTAAAAAATATTGTGACGACCCTTGATAAGCCAAAAAATCACCCCCAATAAAATCCGAGTAAATTACTCAAGTTTATGCTAAAATATGGGTAAAAATTGATGACAAGCTAGGGTGACATATGAGCGATACAGAAAAAACCACAAATATCAAAATTACCGATTCAGCGCAAGGTTATCTGACTGAGTTATTGGCAAAACAAAATACTGACGGCATCGGCGTGCGTATTTTTGTTGAACATCCAGGCACGCCGCGAGCAGAATGCTGTATGTCATATAGCCAGCCAGATGAACACAATCCTGACGATTTAAAATTGGATTATGAGACATTCACCGCTTATATAGACACCCCATCTATTCCTTATCTTGAAGATGCGGTGATTGATTACAATAAAGACCGTTTTGGCGGTCAATTGACATTCCGTGCGCCCAACTCAAAAGTGCCAAAACTGGGTGAAAATGCGAGCCTAGAAGAGCGTATCAATTACGTGTTGTCTTCAGAAATCAATCCAAATCTAGCATCGCATGGCGGTAACGTGCAATTGGTGGATTTGGTACATGAAGAAGGGGTTGGTATCACCGCCGTGCTTAAATTTGGCGGCGGCTGTCAAGGCTGCTCCGCCGTTGATATGACGCTAAAACAAGGGGTTGAAGTCTCGCTAAAACAGCAAATACCAGAATTAACCCAAGTGATTGATGAGACTGACCATACTTATACTGCCAATGCGTTTTATAAGTAAGGTGAAGAGATTGGCAAGTTATAGTTAAATGAAAAGGGCGTTGCAAAACGTCCTTTTTTATTGATTAACATCTAATAATAAAAAACCCAGTGTAACACTGGGTTTTGGTTCGAAACATTTTTGAAGCATTGGCTTAATCGCGGTCTTCAACAGCCACAAAATCACGTTGTGTGTAGCCAGTATATAACTGACGTGGACGACCGATTTTGTAAGGTGCAGAGTGCATTTCTAACCAATGACTAATCCAACCAGAAGTACGTGCTAAAGCAAAGATTACGGTAAACATAGAGGTTGGAATACCGATGGCTTTTAGAATGATACCTGAGTAAAAGTCAACATTTGGATATAGGTTACGCTCTTTAAAGTACGGGTCATTCAAGGCGATTTGTTCAAGCTTCATTGCAAGTTCAAGTTGTGGATCTTTGATACCAAGCTCGCCCAATACTTCGTCACAAGTTTCTTTCATCACTTTGGCGCGTGGGTCAAAGTTTTTATAAACACGGTGACCAAAGCCCATTAATTTCACTTCTTTACGTTTGACTTTTTCCATGAATTCGTCAACGTTGTCTACGCTGCCGATTTCATCAAGCATTTTAAGTACAGCTTCGTTGGCGCCACCGTGTGCAGGTCCCCAAAGAGCCGCAATACCTGCCGCAATACAAGCGTATGGGTTAGCGCCCGTAGAGCCTGCTAGACGTACAGTTGAGGTCGAGGCATTTTGTTCGTGGTCAGCATGTAAGGTAAAGATTTTATCCATCGCTTTTGCCAGGATTGGATTGACTTGATAGTTGACATCCGCTGGGGTTGCAAACATCATGTGTAAGAAGTTTTCAGCGTAGTTTAAATCATTACGCGGATACATGAATGGCTGACCATTGCTGTATTTGTAGCACATGGCGGCGATGGTAGGGACTTTTGCAATCAAGCGAATCGCAGTGATTTCACGATGGTCTTGTTTGCTCACATCAAGATTGTTGTGGTAGAACGCAGATAACGCACCCATCACACCAACCATAATCGCCATCGGATGAGCGTCACGGCGGAAACCTTCAAAGAAACGACGTAATTGGTCATTTACCATTGAATGTTTACGAACTTTTTCATAGAAATCGGCTTTTTGCTCAGCATTGGGTAATTCACCATGAATGAGTGCATACGCAACTTCTAAGTATTCTGCTTTATCAGCTAATTGGTCAATTGGGTAACCACGGTGTAATAAGATACCTTTATCACCATCAATGAAGGTGATTTTTGATTCAGTGGAAGCGGTTGACATGAAACCTGGATCGTATGTCCAAAAACCAGCTTGGGGTACGGCCTTAATATCGAGTACAGGATCGCCTAATGTTCCTTCAATGATAGGAAGCTCATAGTCCTGGCCATTGACGTGCAAGGTTGCAATATTGTCTTTCTCTGACATAAAATCCTCTCAGACGTGTAAAAAAAGAAGACCTATACTTGCTCAAATGCATTGGCGCAATGACAAGGATAGGTGAATGCCCAGCCACACAGAGACGTGCAGGGCGACTTTATTAATAGCGAAAAAATAGCGAAAACCCAAAACTAAAACATATCTATATTAACAGCATTTTTGCCAAAAATGAAAGTAAATTTACGCCTTACGCGTACAAACAGTTAGTTATAATTAACAGGAGTTAGCTAAAACTATGCTCTCTGCTACTGACATTCTATCGACCCTTGATGCGGTTAAATATCTAGATAGGTAAGTCTCAAAACGCGTAATCTTGTCAAATTATTTCTGAATTTTAATAGTGGGCTACAGTGGTTTGATAAAAGATGGTTTTTTTTCTGTTTTTGTTTGTATTTGTAATCAAAGACTCTTATAATTATAAAAATTTTACTGGTGGCTAGCTTTGTATTATTAATATTTGCTAAACATAATTTACTTTTTAGCTTTGTGATTTAACAAAATTAAAAAGTAAATTGTGGGTGGCTTTTTGTCGATTATTAGTTGGTAATTTATTAGTTTTTAATTGTGAGATACGATTAGGTTTGCGGCTAATAACTATCTATTCTGTGAATAATCCAAAGTACGCTAGCTATTCCTTATCTTCGATTTACCTGTTTTTTGACAGGCTATGTGATTCATCAAATCCTACAAGTGATTTGAAGTTCGTGCTTGATATTTTGGATATTGGCATAGCGATAACACAGGTAAGTTATAACTGCGAATAAAGGATGCCCGCTGTGAAAAGCAACCGACCGATTGACCTTCCTTTAAGCCAAGTAATTAATGTTAATTCAAAAAACCCAATTGCTTTGGCTTCAATTACCCACCGTGTTTCTGGTGTGGTGCTATTTCTCCTAATTCCTGTGATGTTATGGATTTTTCAAACGTCGCTTGCCAGTGCTGAAGGCTTTGCAGATATTTTCACGAGCCCCTTGGTGAAGTTTTTGGCTTGGATCTTTGTGGCTGCATTAGGCTACCATTTTGTGATGGGTTTCAAACATTTATTTGCCGACATGGGCATGAATGAAGAATTAAACAGTGGTCGTACTGCGACATTCATTGGCTTTGTACTTGCAGCGCTTTGGGTTGTGGGTTCATTTGTATGGGTGATGTTCTAATGAAAAGTGCAACAGGTTTAACAGGCTCAGGCTCGCGCGATTGGGTGGTACAACGTATTAGTGCGGTTGTATTGGCAGTTTATTCATTGGTGATGTTGGGCTGGTTCTTAACCCACCAACCAACGTTTGAATTATGGCAAGGCTTTATGCTAAGCCTACCAATGCGCTTATTTACGCTATTGATGATACTAGCATTAGTGGGTCATGCGTGGGTAGGGATGTGGACTGTATTAACAGACTACGTTAAGTCAAATGGTTTACGTTTTGTGCTGCAATCTGCCATGATTCTTGCAGTCTTGGTTTATTTATTTTGGGGCGTGATGATTTTCTTCTAAACATCCTGTTAGATAAATTTTGTTAACGTATTTATCGATTTTGACATCCATGGCTTTTCAAGTATGTGTATGGATAGAATCGAACCATCATTTAGGAAATTAAAGCAATGGCAACAAAACAAGACAACACCATTAGCAATATTCAAACCTTAACCTTCGATGCGGTTATCGTTGGCGGCGGTGGCTCTGGTATGCGTGCGTCGCTACAATTGGCGCGTGGCGGTATGAATGTTGCGGTATTAACCAAAGTGTTCCCAACGCGTTCTCACACGGTTGCCGCGCAAGGTGGTATTGGCGCAAGTTTGGGTAACATGAGTGATGATAACTGGCATTTTCACTTTTATGACACCATCAAAGGTTCTGACTGGTTAGGTGACCAAGACGCCATCGAGTATATGTGCCGTGAAGCACCAAAAGTGGTATATGAACTTGAGCATATGGGTATGCCATTTGACCGTAACGCGGACGGTACGATTTATCAGCGTCCCTTTGGCGGCCATACTGCCAACTACGGTGAAAAAGCGGTACAACGTGCGTGTGCGGCAGCTGACCGTACAGGTCATGCATTATTGCATACGCTATATCAAAAAAATCTTGAGCAAGGCACAGAGTTTTTTATCGAGTGGATTGCGCTAGATTTGGTCAAAGATAGCAAAGGCGACATTAACGGGGTTATCGCGCTGGAGCAAGAAACAGGTCGTGTTGCCGTATTCCAAGCGAAAACAACTGTCCTAGCAACGGGGGGTGCAGGTCGTATTTTCGCTGCGTCTACTAATGCCTTTATTAACACCGGTGACGGTCTAGGTATGGCAGTGCGTGCAGGTATTCCACTACAAGATATGGAATTTTGGCAATTTCACCCAACAGGTGTCGCGGGTGCGGGCGTATTATTGACAGAAGGTTGTCGTGGTGAAGGTGCGTTACTTCGTAATAAAGATGGCGAAGCCTTTATGGAGCGTTATGCACCAACCCTAAAAGACTTAGCACCTCGTGACTTTGTATCACGTTCAATGGACCAAGAGATCAAAGAAGGTCGTGGTTGTGGTCCACAGGGCGATTACGTAGTACTTGACATGACGCACTTAGGTGTGGATACCATCATGAAGCGTTTACCATCGGTTTATGAAATTGGTAAAAACTTCGCGAACGTTGACATTACCAAAGAGCCAATCCCAGTTGTACCGACTATCCATTACCAAATGGGCGGCATCCCGACCAATATTCATGGTCAAGTTGTCATGCCAGATCTTGAGGCAGGTACGGATGCGGAAGGTTTATACGCCGAGCAAAAAATCGTGAAAGGCTTATATGCAATCGGCGAATGTTCATGTGTATCCGTTCACGGCGCCAACCGTCTAGGTACTAATTCACTACTTGATTTGGTAGTATTTGGTCGTGCAGCGGGTCAACATATCATTGATGAGTTCCACGCCGCTGACCGTCATGACTATGAGCCGTTATCACCGCGTGTTCTTGACAAAACCTTGGCGCGTTTGAATGTGTTACAGCAATCTACTCAAGGGCTAAATGCGCAAGATGTGGCTGACGAAATCCGCCGTACCATGCAACAACATGCGGGTGTATTCCGTACCCAAGCGTCAATGAATGAAGGTGTACAAAAAATCTTGGCACTTGAAAGTAAGGTCAATAGTCTTCACCTAGCTGATAAATCGCAAGTGTTTAATACCGCCCGTATTGAAGCGCTTGAAGTGGCGAATCTCTATGAAGTTGCCAAAGCGACAATGATTTCAGCTTCCCTGCGTCAAGAATGTCGTGGCGCGCACACCGTCGTTGACTACGAACGTGCGGCAGATGATTCGTATGCGCCGCTTGGTCGTAATGACCACGAATGGATGAAACATACCCTTTGGTTCTCTGAAGGTAACCGTGTTATCTATAAACCTGTTCGTAAGAGCCCACTGACTGTAGACTATGTTGAGCCAAAAGTGCGTACATTCTAATTAATATTTTTTGGTCTTTGCAAACTGTTGTAAAGACCCTATAAACCAATACCATAAACGTGTGGAGTTTAGCATTATGAGCAGAGGTACTCGCACCATCGAGATTTTCCGCTACGATCCAGATAAAGACGCAGCACCCCGTATGCAGACATACCAAATTGAGCTTTTAGACTCTGACCGTATGTTATTAGACGTACTTGTCCGTTTGAAAAAAATGGACGAAACCATCAGTTTCCGCCGTTCGTGTCGCGAAGGTATTTGTGGCTCTGACGGTATGAACATCAATGGTAAAAACGGTCTATCATGTCTTATTAACATGAACACGCTACCACAAAAAATTACTTTACGCCCGCTACCTGGTTTACCTGTGGTGCGCGACTTAGTGGTAGATATGAACCAATTCTATGAGCAATATGAAAAAGTTCATCCTTACTTGATCAATGACCAGCCAGCACCACCGACTGAACGTCTACAATCACCTGAAGACCGCGAAAAGTTAAACGGTCTATATGAATGTATTTTATGTGCGTGTTGTTCAACCAGCTGTCCATCATTCTGGTGGAACCCAGATAAGTTCTTAGGTCCATCAGCCTTGTTGAATGGCTACCGCTTTGTGGCAGATAGCCGTGATACTAGCACACAGGAGCGTTTAGCGCGTTTAGACGACCCATTTAGCTTGTTCCGTTGCCGTGGCATCATGAACTGTGTGTCGGTTTGTCCAAAAGGCTTGAATCCTACCAAAGCGATTGGTCACTTACGTAACATGCTGTTAGACCAAGCAGGTTAGTACCACAGTTTGGTGACAAAAAAGCTCTGTATCGACAGGGCTTTTTTTATTGAGATGTGATAAATTCATAGTAATTGGCTATCTATTAATTAAAGTAATAAATCATATCCCAATATCATAATATTTTTTATACCTTTTCAGCCTAATGAATGAGATAAATTATCATGAATTTTGTATAATATACGATAGGTATCTATAGGGAATATTCATTTAGATTTTCTAAGGAAGGAGAAAACTAACTTTCACATTACTCTTCTTTTACTACCATTTGATAGCTATTTCTCCACACGCCAAGCGGCGTGAGTTGCTATATTTAGTAAATGAATGGTAACTATTACCTTAACAAAATTTTTTGTTAATTATAAAAATGCTAGGCTATTCCCTAAAATTTTTATTTCCACCTTTAAATACTACAGTAGAAAGAATCATGGCTAACCAAAACCAAACTTCTGTCTCATCTGCTCAGTTTACTGAACTGTCAGCAGATAACGCAGTCTATCTTGAATCACTCTATGAACAGTATCTTCAAGATCCACAAAGCGTTGATGAAAAATACATTCCTTATTTTGCGCAGTTTGCCAAAGATGATGATAAAAACGCCCTTCACCATACTATCCAAGACCAATTTTTGCTATTAGCTCGCAATACCACTGCCCACAAAGTTACTGGTCAATCAGCTGCAGGCGCTGTCAGCCCTTCTGAAATTCGCGAATTTGCGGACAACCAAATGGGCGTGCAAAAACTGATTACCAGTTACCGCCGTCGTGGTCATCGTATTGCTAATCTAGATCCATTAGGACTGATGCCACGTCCAGAAGTTGAAGAATTGACTTTGGCGTATTATGGTCTTTCTGAAGCGGATTTAGACACTGTTTACCCTGTCAGTGACCTAAACATTGGTAAAGACAAAGCCACACTGCGTGAAATCATCCAAGTGTTGGAGCGAGTTTATTGTAGCAGCATTGGTGCAGAATATTTCCATGTGACCACTGCCAAAGAAAAACGCTGGATTGAAAAATACCTAGAGCAAAATCTTGGCTATGTCAAATTTGACAATGAAAAACGTAAATCTATCCTTGAGCGTTTGACAGCAGCGGAAGGATTAGAAAAATACTTAGCGCGTAAATATACCGGTGTGAAACGTTTTGGTCTTGAGGGTGGCGAGAGCTTTATCCCAATGGTCAATGAGATAATTCAGCGTGCGGGTGAAAACGGTACCAAAGAAATGGTTATCGGTATGGCGCACCGTGGACGTTTAAACTTATTAGTGAATATTTTGGGTAAAAACCCCAAAGATTTGTTTGATGAGTTTGATGGTAAAAAACAACCGACCGTGGGTTCAGGTGACGTAAAATACCACAATGGTTATTCATCTAACGTAATGACACCGGGCGGCGAAGCACACTTAGCCTTGGCATTTAACCCCTCGCATCTTGAGATTGTATCGCCTGTATTGATTGGTTCAGTGCGTGCCCGCCAAGTACGCCGTCAAGATAAAACCGGTGATGCCGTTTTGCCAATCGTGGTACACGGTGACGCTGCGTTCGCCGGTCAAGGTGTCAACCAAGAAACTTTCCAAATGTCACAAACCCGTGCCTATTCAACAGGTGGTACGCTGCATATTATTATCAATAACCAAGTGGGTTTTACCACCAGCCGCTTAGAAGATGCGCGTTCAACTGAATACTGTACCGACATCGCCAAGATGGTACACGCACCGATTTTTCATGTAAACGGTGACGATCCAGAAGCCGTGGTATTTATGGCACAGCTTGCCCACGACTATCGCCAAACTTTCCATAAAGATATCGTGATTGATATGTACTGTTACCGTCGTAACGGTCACAATGAAGCGGATGAGCCTTCCGCCACTCAGCCACTTATGTATTCGGTCATCAAAAAACTGCCAAGTACTCGTGAGCTATTTGCCAATAAATTGGTTGCTGAAGGCGTTATTAGCAAAGCAGAAGCTGTGGCTTTTGAAGATGACTACCGTGAGTCGCTCGATAAAGGCGAATATGTTGCTAGCGCCTTGGTGCGTGAGCCAAATAAAACGCTGTATGTAGATTGGACACCTTATATTGGTCATAAGCTTGAAGACAATTGGGATACGGGCGTTGATATCAATAAATTAAAAGCTTATGGTGAGAAAATGGCGCAAATGCCGGAAGGCTATGAGCTACAACGCCAAGTGCAAAAGGTGGTTGAACAGCGCAAAGCCATGCAAACCGGTCAAGAGCCCTTGAACTGGGGCGCGGCAGAAACCTTGGCTTATGCGTCACTGGTAGAAGAAGGCTACCCTGTCCGTATTACGGGTGAAGACGTGGGTCGTGGTACTTTCTCGCACCGCCATTCAGAACTGTTCAACATGAAAGACGGCAGTATGTATGTACCGCTTGCCAACATGAGCCCTAACCAAGCACGTTTTGACACCTTCAACTCATTATTGTCAGAAGAAGCAGTATTGGCGTTTGAATACGGTTACGCAACGACGGTACCTAATGCGCTAGTGATTTGGGAAGCACAGTTCGGTGACTTTGCCAATGGTGCACAAGTGGTTATTGACCAATTTATTTCATCAGGTGAAACCAAATGGCAACGTCTATGTGGTCTGACCATGTTATTACCACACGGCTATGAAGGTCAAGGTCCTGAGCACTCATCAGCGCGCCTAGAGCGTTTCTTACAGCTATGTGCTGAAGACAACATGCAAGTGATGACCCCAACTACACCTGCACAGATTTTCCATGCCTTGCGTCGTCAAGTGGTTCGCCCAGCGCGTAAACCGCTGATTGTGATGTCACCAAAATCATTGCTACGTCATAAATTGGCAGTGTCAACGCTTGAAGAGCTTGCGCAAGGTCAGTTCCAAACCGTGATTCCAGAGATTGACCAACTTGATAATAACCAAGTGACGCGTTTAGTGTTGTGTGGCGGTAAAGTATATTATGACTTGCTTGAAAAACGTCGTGAATTGGGTCTTAACCATGTGGCGATTGTGCGTATCGAGCAGCTTTATCCATTACCTGAAGCACGTATTTTGGAAGAAGTGGCAAAATATCCAAACCTTGAAGGTATTGTTTGGACACAAGAAGAGCCACGTAACCAAGGTGCTTGGTACTATCTAGCACCGCACTTATTCCGTTTGATTGCACCACCAAAACCCGCGACTCGTCCGACTAAAGCCTACTTGCTTGAGCCAGTGGCTCGCCCTTCATCGGCAGCACCTGCCGCAGGTTCGATGCAAATGCACGTTGCCCAACAACAAAAAGTTATCAACGAAGCATTGGGTTTGCCAAAGAATGAAGATTCAACCGAAGATAAGCTAGAAGCTAAAGCGGAAATCGCAGAAAAACAAGCGACTGACTAAGCGTTTTAAAGGATTAGTACTTAATAGATGCGTACTAATCCTTCTTGGTTTTTGGTATAGGCAATTGCGCCGAGTGCTAAGACAACAATGAATTTAACCCATTAAAAATGAAAGAATGTGAAATTAACTAGGAGTTTTCCATGAGTGAGATTAAAGTCCCCGTTTTCCCAGAATCCGTTGCTGACGGTACAATTGTTGCTTGGAATTTTAATGAAGGCGATCAAGTAAGCCGTGACGCTGTATTGTGTGAAATCGAAACCGATAAAGTTGTGATGGAAGTGGTGGCACAAGCTGACGGCGTGCTTAGCAAAATTCTCAAACAAGTTGATGACACAGTGCTTTCTGCTGAAGTCATCGGTGAGCTGACTGAAGGCGCAACCGCGGCTGCACCAGCAAGCCAACCTGCTGAAACCCAAGCACCGGCTGCCCAAGCTGAAGCCGCGCCTGCAGCTGCACAACAAGCGCCTACCGCTCAAGCGACTGCTGAAGCAGATTATAAAGACCAAAGTCCAGCGGTTCGTAAAGCCGCGAATACCACAGGCGTCAATCCTGCAGACGTTGAAGGTTCAGGTCGTGGCGGCCGTGTGACCAAAGAAGACATGGCAAACCCAACCTTAAAAGCCAACAATGCAATTAAAGCAGACAACGGTCAAGTGGTTGCCAATGCCGTCGGTCAACGGGCAGACAAACGTGTGCCAATGACACGTTTACGCGCCCGTGTTGCTGAGCGTCTGTTAGCCGCTACCCAAGAAACTGCGATGTTGACCACGTTTAACGAAGTGAACATGAAACCTATCATGGACTTACGTAGTGAGTTCAAAGAGCGTTTTGAAAAACGTCACGGTGTAAAACTAGGTTTTATGTCATTGTTTGTAAAAGCTGCTACTGAAGCGTTAAAACGTTTTCCAGCGGTAAATGCCTCTATTGATGGCAGCGATATCGTTTATCATGGTTATTATGATGTGGGTGTTGCGGTATCGAGCGACCGTGGTCTTGTGGTGCCGGTATTACGTGACACTGATCAAATGGGTATGGCAGATATCGAACGTGCGATTGGTAACTATGCGTCAAAAGCGCGTGAAGGCAAATTAGGCATTGAAGACATGACGGGTGGTACCTTCACCATTACCAACGGTGGTGTATTTGGTTCATTGATGTCAACCCCAATCATCAATCCACCACAAACAGCGATTTTGGGTATGCATGCTACCAAAGAACGCCCAATGGCGGTTAATGGCGAAGTGGTAATTCTACCTATGATGTACTTGGCATTGTCGTATGACCACCGTTTAATCGACGGTAAAGAAGCCGTACAATTCTTGGTCACTATCAAAGAATTGGTTGAAAACCCAGCGATGCTACTTCTCGATTTATAATGAAAAAAGCCTGTATTGGCAAAGGTTGATACAGGCTTTTTTGTTTAACAACTTTAACAATAACAACTCAAATTTTTGGTGAAGATTATGAAAGAAAGCTATGATTTGGTAATTATCGGTGGTGGCCCTGGTGGCTATGAAGCCGCAATCCGTGCAGGCCAATTGGGTATGAGCGTGGCTTGTATCGAAAAACGTATTAATAAGGGCGAGCCAGCGTTAGGCGGTACCTGTTTGAACGTCGGTTGTATTCCTTCAAAAGCATTGCTAGACAGCTCACATCGTTATGAAGCAACCAAGCATGACTTAGCCGACCACGGTATCACCACAGGTGAGGTGGCGATTGACATCAGCAAAATGTTAAGTCGTAAAGACGCTATTGTTAAGCAATTAACCGGTGGCGTGGCTGCATTGTTAAAAGGTAACGGTGCTGACTGGCTACAAGGTACAGGTAAATTACTTGATGGTAAAGGTGCGGATAAACACGTTGAATTTACCCCATTAGATGGTTCTGCGCCTACCACTATTACCGCTAAAAATGTGATTTTAGCCTCTGGTTCTGTGCCCATTGATATCCCTGTTGCCCCGATTGATAACGAATATATCGTTGATTCAACCGGTGCGTTAGACTTTACCGAAGTGCCTGCGCGTCTAGGCGTTATTGGTGGTGGTGTGATTGGTCTTGAACTAGGTTCGGTATGGCGTCGTTTGGGTAGTGAAGTGGTAGTATTTGAAGCCATGCCAGAATTTTTAGCAGCGGCGGACAAAGCCGTGAGCAAAGAAGCGGCAAAACTACTAAAAGCCCAAGGCATGGATATTCGTATTGATACCAAAGTCACTCAGGCTCAAGTAGAAAACGGTCAGGTACTTGTATCGTTCGACGCCAAAGGTCAAGCAGGACAAGAAACCTTCGATAAACTCATCGTTTGTGTGGGTCGCCGTGCTTATAAAGAAAACCTACTTGGCGAAAATTCAGGGGTAGAGCTCACTGAACGTGGTCTGGTAGCGGTGAATGACTTCTGTCAAACCAACCTTGATGGCGTCTATGCAATCGGTGACTTGGTGCGTGGTCCAATGCTGGCGCACAAAGCGATGGAAGAAGGCATGATGGCAGTTGAACGCATTCATGGTGAAAAAGTTCAAGTCAATTATGACACCATTATTAGCGTGATTTACACACACCCAGAAATTGCATGGGTGGGCTTGACTGAAGAACAAGCCAAAGAGCAAGGTCATGAAGTCAAAACAGGTCAATTCAGCTTAGCTGCCAATGGCCGTGCGTTAGCCGCTGGTGAAGGCCAAGGTTTCATCAAAGTGGTCGCCGATGCCAAAACTGACCGTTTATTGGGTATGCATGTCGTGTCAGCGGGTGCGGGTGATATCGTTCATCAAGGCATGATTGCGATGGAATTCGTATCAAGTATTGAAGATTTGCAGTTGATGACGTTTGCTCATCCAACCATTTCTGAAGCGGTACACGAGGCGGTGCTATCAGCGGATGGTCGTGCGATTCATGCGATTCAACGTAAGCGCAAATAAGCTAGTTCACAAGGAATTTGGCTCATAAGTAACTTAGTTCATAAGTAACTTAGTTTACAAGTAAATGGGCTAATTAGCTTATGCATCAATAGTTTGAATAAGGTAAGTGAGCTAACCTCATTATCAACTAGGTTAGCTCACTGTTGACGACAATATTCAAAAATAATTTTAAAACAATGTAAACCAAAACCGAGAGGACAAATTCATGAATTTACATGAGTATCAAGCCAAAGAATTATTAAAAAGCTATGGATTGCCAGTACAGGAAGGTATCATCGCTAAAAATGGCGACGAAGCCGCAGCAGCGTTTGATAAAATGGCAGGCAACGCCGGTGCCGTGGTTGTTAAAGCCCAAGTACATGCCGGTGGCCGTGGTAAAGCGGGCGGCGTAAAAATCGCTAAAACGCGTGAAGAAGCCAAACAAATTGCTGAAGAATTAATTGGTAAAAACTTGGTAACTTACCAAACTGACGCCAATGGTCAACCTGTTAACAGCGTACTTATCGCCGAAGACATGTACCCAATCGCAACTGAATTGTACTTAGGTGCAGTCGTAGACCGTTCAGCCCGTCGTGTGGTATTTATGGCGTCAACTGAAGGCGGTGTTGAAATTGAAAAAGTTGCCGAAGAAACCCCAGAAAAAATCTTGAAAGTAGAAGTTGACCCACTGGTAGGCTTACAACCTAGCCAAGCTCGTGAAGTGGCTTTCAAACTGGGTTTAAAAGACAAACAAATCAACGAATTTGCCAAATTGATGACAGGGGCTTATAAAGCCTTTACGGAAAATGACTTTGCGTTGTTTGAAATCAATCCATTAGCCGTTCGTAAATCTGGTGAATTAGCCTGTGTTGACGCCAAAATCGGTATCGACTCAAATGCCCTTTATCGCCTACCAAAAGTCGCTGAACAACGCGACAAATCACAAGAAAATGAGCGTGAATTAAAAGCCTCAGAATTTGACCTAAACTATGTTGCGCTTGAAGGTAACATCGGTTGTATGGTGAATGGCGCCGGTCTTGCGATGGCAACCATGGATATCATCAAACTATATGGTGGTCAACCCGCTAACTTCCTAGACGTAGGCGGCGGCGCGACCAAAGAACGTGTGGTTGAAGCGTTCAAATTAATTCTTGAAGACAAATCAGTCCAAGGCGTACTCATCAATATTTTCGGTGGTATCGTACGTTGTGACATGATTGCTGAAGCGATTATCGAAGCGGTAAAAGAAGTCAACGTTACTGTACCTGTGGTTGTGCGTCTTGAAGGTAACAACGCTGAAAAAGGTGCGCAAATCTTACGTGATTCAGGTCTTAAATTAATTCCTGCTGAAGGTCTTTCTGAAGCCGGTCAAAAAATTGTTGATGCGGTTAATAATGCCTAATGAAGAAAGTACAGGTATGAGCGAGTAGGGCTATGTGCCCTACTGGTTAATCGTTTAAATCAAACAGAAAAAGTAAAAGGAAAAACAATGAGCGTATTAGTTGGAAAAGACACTAAAGTATTAGTGCAAGGTTTCACAGGTAAAAACGGTACTCTACATTCAGAGCAATCAATTGCTTATGGTACCAACATCGTTGGTGGTGTTACCCCAGGTAAAGGCGGTACAACCCACCTTGATCGTCCAGTATTCGATACCATGGATGAAGCAGTAACAGCAACAGGTGCTAATGCTTCTGTTATCTTTGTACCCGCACCATTTGTATTAGACTCAATCGTTGAAGCGATTAACTCTGGCGTAAAATTGATTGTGGTCATCACCGAAGGCGTACCTACCCTAGATATGCTAAAAGCCAAACGTTACTTAGAAAACGTCAACGCTGACCTACAAGCCAAGGGCGAAGAAATCATCCGTATGGTTGGCCCAAACTGTCCAGGCGTGATCAGCCCAGGTAAATGCAAAATCGGTATCATGCCAGGTCACATTCACCAAGAAGGTAAAGTCGGTATCATCTCACGTTCTGGTACATTGACTTATGAAGCGGTGGCTCAAACCACTAAACTTGGCTTTGGTCAATCAACCTGTATCGGTATCGGTGGTGACCCAATCCCAGGTATGAACCAAATCGATGCATTGAAATTGCTTCAAGACGACCCACAAACCGAAGCGATTGTATTAATTGGTGAAATCGGTGGTACGGCTGAAGAGGAAGCGGCTGCATACGTTAAAGACCACGTGACTAAACCCGTCATTGGTTATATCGCAGGTGTCACAGCACCAAAAGGTAAACGTATGGGACATGCCGGTGCGATTATCTCAGGTGGTAAAGGTACAGCAGAAGAAAAATTCAAAGCCTTTGAAGAGGCTGGTATTGCTTATACCCGTGACCCTTCAAAAATCGGTGAAAAAGTAAAAGAAGTCACTGGTTGGTAATGATCGGCTATTTTGACTAATCAAAAGCAGATAATCATTGGGTTATCTGCTTTTTTATTATCCGCTGGTGTTAGCAAACGCTGGTGTGAGAAAAACACCCTCAATCAATTTTAATAATGCCTTTAAAATATTCGGGCAGATAAAATATTTGCCATAAAAATATGTTAAGCTTGATATCAACTATTTGAACAACTTGTCTTATTAAGAGTCACTATGTCGACAAAAATCACTCACGCTGTTATCCCTGTGGCAGGGTTTGGCACGCGTATGCTACCACTATCAAAAGCCGTGCCAAAAGAGTTGCTACCGCTTGGCAATAAGCCAGCCATTCAATATGTCGTTGAAGAAGCGATTGCCGCAGGTTTAACCAATATTGTCTTGGTCAATCATGCGCAAAAAAACGCCATTGAAAACTATTTTGATATCAATAGTGAGCTTGATACCCAGTTACGCGCTAAAGGCAAAGCGGCGCTAGCAGATAGTTTAAACTGGCTACCTGCAGGGGTCACAGTTACCAGTGTGCGCCAAGGCAAACCGTTAGGATTAGGGCATGCCGTCTTGCAAGCCCGTGCCATTGTAGGTGATGAACCGTTTGCTGTGCTGTTACCCGATGTGATTTTGAACCCTTATAACACTGACTATACTCAGCAGAATTTAGCCTACATGCTACAGCAGTTTGCCAAGCAGCAACATTCACAGATATTGGTTGATCCTGTCAAAGAAAGTGATATTCATAAATATGGCATTGCCAAGCTAGCCAGCACACAAATGGTAGCAAAGTCTGAACAAAACCAGTCGTTTGCTGTGATGGGGTTTGTGGAAAAGCCCAAAGCTGAGGACGCGCCTTCTAACTTGGCTGTCGTTGGGCGCTATGTGTTTAATAATGCTATTTTTGAGTATCTAGCCAACACACAGCCAAGTGTGGGTGGGGAAATTCAGCTGACCGATGCCATTGATGCGCTTATTAGCACGCAAGGGGTAGACGTGGTTAGCATGGTGGGTAACAGTTTTGATGCAGGTGACATGAATAGCTACTTACAAGCCGTGGGTTATTTTGCCACTCAATTGGGTATTGAAGCGTTTCAACATACAGCAAATTAATATAGGGTCATAGACGAATGTCAACCGATAAAAGTGCGAATCGTACATGGCAAACACTGTCTACTCAAGCAGATAGTATGGCCACGCTTAATCAATTGTTTAGCCAACAATCCAATCGCGGCTTACAGTACCGCGTTGCCGCGTGCGACATGATCATGGATTTTAGTAAACAAAAAATTGATGCGGCTGTGCTTAGTAATTTAATCACACTGGCAAATGAGCGTGAGTTAGCGCAAGAAATCCATCGGCTGATGACAGGCGAAATCGTGAATGATACTGAGCATCGCCCTGCGCTGCATACCGCGTTAAGACAGCCGCAAGGCGAGCAGGTTTGGGTCGAAGGTGTCAATGTCATTGAGCAAGTGCATACCAGCTTACAAAAAGCGGAAAAGTTGGTAGAGCGGATTCGTAATGGGGTCTGGCGTGGTTATTCTGGTCAGGCAATCACCGATGTCGTAAATATCGGCGTCGGCGGCTCAGATCTAGGGCCTGTGATGGCAACAACGGCACTAAAAGAATGGACAGATACCCCTATCAGTGTGCATTTTGTCTCCAATATGGATGGCACCCAGCTTGATAGTTTGCTCAAGGTATTAAATCCGCAAACCACGCTATTTATTATCTCGTCGAAATCATTTTCCACCATTGATACGCTGTCCAATGCCAAGACGGCGATGTCATGGTTGTTAGCCAGTCATGATAACAAAGCCACTATTTTGCGTCGTCATTTTATTGGGATTTCTACTAAAGCCGATAAGATGTCAGAATGGGGTATCCATGTCGATAACCAACTAATGCTCTGGGATTGGGTTGGGGGTCGATTCTCCATGTGGTCGGTGATTGGACTGGCGATTGCCATAAAAATTGGCATGCACAATTTCTATGAGCTGCTAGCAGGTGCCTATGCGATGGATCGGCATTTTGCCACCGCCGATTTTTCTCAAAACATGCCTGTGTTGTTAGGGCTACTCGGTGTTTGGAACAGTACGTTTTTACACATTAACGCCCATACGGTTTTACCTTATGATGGTCGGTTATCTTTTTTTCCCAATTATTTAACCCAGCTTGAGATGGAGAGTAACGGTAAATCCGTCAATCGCCAAGGTGAGGCAGTGACTTACAGTACTTGTCCGATTTTGTGGGGCGATATTGGCTCCAATGCCCAGCATGCGTTTTATCAGTTGTTGCATCAAGGCACACAGGCAGTCAGTTGTGATTTTATTGCGCCCATCAAACGCTACGCCGATGCCCAAACAATCAATAAAAACTTGCTTGAGCAGCACGGACTTTCGCTTGCCAACTGCTTAGCGCAAAGCCAAGTGCTGGCGTTTGGCAATGCCGCCATCAAAGACAGCAATAATGGTATGGATAAATTCAAACATTATCGCGGCAATCAGCCGTCAACGACCATTTTACTCAAACAGCTGACCCCAAGAACGTTAGGGTCATTGATTGCGCTGTATGAACACAAAGTGTTTGTCATGTCAGTCATTTGGCAGATTAACCCATTTGACCAATGGGGGGTTGAAGTGGGTAAAGTGATGGCTAATGCAGTCTTCGATGCCTTGGTATCAACGCAAGAATTATCGCCGCAACAAGCGCAGCCATTTGACAGCTCAACCAACCAGTTGCTAAATACCATTAAAACAACCTTTGCAAGCTGATGAATGATAGGGATAAAAGAAGAAAACGATGACAAAAACAATGACAAAAACTGTATATGTAATTGGCAGTACCAATGAATCAATCAATGCTTGTATTTTGCTTGCCACCCTCGAATACCAAGTTAGGCTATTGACCGATGACGATAGCCTTCAGCAGGTCATGAATGATTACCAGTTTGATCGGCAGATGGTGCTACTGTGGCAGTTGTACCAATCTCAAGGCAACATCATTACCCAGCCTTTGCCAACCCATGATTTTTCAGCGTATGTCAGCGCAGATGATATTTGGTTGTTTGTCGATGGTGTGTCAGCGCAGGCGCTTGACCAATTTGGCTCATTTCATTTTAACCCCACCACCCAGATTATCATCAGCGGTGCCAAAGCCATGGGTGAGATTGAACAATTCGCGCGCAAATTGACGACTACTTGGGTGTATTATCTTCCCTTTATTTTTATGAAAGACGGGGCGAATTTTAGTTCTTTTTTCCAAGCTGATTTGGCACTGATTGGCGAAAAAACGCAAGGCAGTAGCGCGTACAACAACATTTTGCTGTTTTTTATTGAAAAAAGTGACAAGCACTTTATTACCGATATCAAAACGGCAGAATTTGCGCGCAGTAGTATCATGGGAATGCTGGCAACACGCTTGTCTTTCATGAATGAAATGGCACGTCTCGCCGCCAGTGAACAGGTCAATATCAAACAAGTCGAGCAAATCCTTGGGCTTGATAAACGCATTGGTAAAGATTATCTCAAAGCAGGTTGGGGATTTGGTGGCAAGTCATTACCGCTAGAATTGGATTTTTTGATTGATGGTTTTAAGCATAACCAAGTAGAGACGTCGTTGCTAGAGGCGGTAAAATCCATTAATGAAGACCAAAAAGAACTGATTTTCCGTGAATTTTGGCAATATTTTGATGGCTTTATCGAAAATAAAACGGTGATGATTTGGGGTTCAGGCTATCGTAATGGTACAGGACGCACCACCCATTCAGCGTTTCATCCACTGATCAAATTATTATGGTCATACAATATCAAGACGATTGTGTATGCCAACAATACCAAAGAAGAATTGTTAGAGTTATATGGTAATCATCCGCTGTTTTCATTGACCGACGATGCCTATGCGCCGCTTACGCAAGTGCAAGCGTTGTTTATCGTCAATTGGTCGCTACCGGTCAAGCCAGATATCAATCGTTTAAATAACATTGCATTACCCATTTTTGATGCAAAAAATACGTTAACCGAACCACAAATTCAGCAGCTCGTTGGCTTTTATACGGGTATAGGCTGTAAAAAATAGGCAAAACAATGATAAATCAAAGCAAAAAAATCTTAGTGACTGGCGGGGCAGGCTATATCGGCTCACATACGTTAATTGAGCTAATTGCCGCAGGATTCACCCCTGTGGTGTATGATAATTTATCCAATAGTAGCCCAGCCTCACTGGCGCGTGTCCAGCAAATTGTAGGGCAATCCATTGAGTTTATCGAAGGCGATATTTTGGACACACAGCTGCTTGCCAAAACCTTTGCCTCGCATGACTTCACTGCGGTGATTCATTTTGCAGGGCTAAAGGCGGTTGGTGAATCGGTTGCCAAGCCACTGTGGTATTATCAAAACAATGTTGCAGGCACGCTCAATCTACTCGATGCGATGACTAGCGCCCAAGTAAAAAACTTGATTTTCTCGTCATCCGCAACCGTTTATGGTGACCCAGAAGCCTTGCCGATTGTCGAATCCTCACCGCGTTCTGCGACCAATCCGTATGGGCAAAGCAAGCTGATGATTGAACATATGCTCGAAGACTTGGCAAAAGCAGATAATCACTGGCAATTAATTTCACTGCGCTATTTTAATCCCATTGGTGCCCACCATACGGGAACCATAGGGGAAAATCCCAATGGTATCCCGAATAATTTGATGCCGTATGTCAGTCAAGTGGCAGTGGGTAAGCTGCCGCAGTTAAGCGTGTTTGGCAATGATTACGATACCGTGGATGGGACAGGCGTGCGAGATTACATCCATGTGGTTGATTTGGCAAAAGGGCATGTCGCCGCTTTACAGTATTTGGAACACCAAACCCAGCTTGGATTTGAGCCGATTAACTTGGGTACAGGTAAGGGAACATCTGTATTAGAATTGGTCAATGCCTTTATTAAAACCACTGGTCAACCCGTGCCTTATAGCATAGCACCAAGACGACCTGGCGACATTGCCAGTTGTTATGCCAGTAGTGATAAAGCCAAGCATCTGTTGGGCTGGCAAGCTGAGTTTGATATCGAGCGTATGTGTACCGACACTTGGCGTTGGCAAAGCCAAAATCCTAATGGCTATGACGATTAAGCGCCCCTTTAATATTAGCGAGTATTAACGAATATTAATGACGGTTTTATGACCGTCTTTTTTATCGGTAGGTTTTATCAAAGATGAGCATTTTTATCATAAAAACCCAGTCAAGGTTATGATTTTACTTGACCTTAGGCTCGCTTCAGCGATAATAGGGGATTAGATAAATTATGCTTTTTATTTGTTTTCACCCTAGCGATTGTTTAGCGAATTTCTTTTTTCTTATTGTCCCATTGAGCCTGTTATGACTGTTAGCGCACCTGAATTTATCCATGAAACCGTTTTATTAAAGGAAACGGTAGCAAGTGTGCTCAATGTAACTGTAGCGGCGCTAGAAACAGGAATCATCAAAAAAACGGGCACCTTTGTCGATGCGACATTTGGGCGCGGTGGGCACAGCCGATTGCTGTTAACTTATTTGGATAAAGACAGTCGTCTGCTCGTGTTTGATAAAGACCCCCAAGCCATACAAACGGCGCAAGCATTGGCAGCCAGTGATGCGCGCGTGATAGTGATTCATGATAGTTTTGCCAAACTGCAAGACAATCTGCAGCGATTAGGGATTGAACAGGTCGATGGGATTATGGCAGATTTGGGCGTGTCCTCACCGCAGCTTGATGACGGTAGCCGCGGCTTTAGCTTTATGCGCGATGGCGCGGTTGATATGCGCATGGATACCAGCCGTGGCGAATCGGTCGCCCAATGGTTAAAACGCGTCGATGAAACTGTGCTTGCCGATGTGCTGTATAACTATGGCGAAGAACGACACAGTCGCCGTATTGCAAGGGCAATCAAACAAATGGAGCACTATGATTCTACCCTAGCGCTGGCAGAAACCATCAAACAGGCGCATCCCAACTGGCAAAAAGGCAAGCACCCTGCCACCCAAAGTTTTCAAGCCATGCGTATTTTTATCAATAATGAACTCGGTGATATCGATAGCTTTTTGGATCAATCGCTCATGGCGCTTAAGGTAGGGGGACGCTTGGCGGTGATTAGTTTTCATTCGCTAGAAGACCGCATCATCAAGCAGTTTTTGCAAAAACACAGTAAAGGTCAATATCCTGAAGATGCCAATTTGCCGATGCCACCCAAACGCCCCAAACTCCTGTCTAAGCCTGAGCGTGTCGCCCCGTTGGATACGGAAATAAAAACCAACCCGCGCGCTAGAAGTGCTTGGCTTCGTTCCGCCACCCGACTGTAAAAATCGCCGTTTTTGTAACATGATATTTATAACAGACAATAAAAAACGATTGCATTAACCAAACTTAGATGGGTTGCGTTATAATGACTTGTTTTATCTTGATACCCTGCTCTTTGATATAAAAAGCTCTTTGATATAAAAATGCCAAAATCTCAGCCCCTGCCTCCCATGACGAGTGACCCCATGTCAAATGGCCGCGATAACCAAAATTCGCCGAAAAAAACTCGTCTTTTCTCCGCCAAAAATAACGACGCAACGGTAAAAAATAACACGACGATGAAAAAAAGCAGTGAAGGCTTGGGTGCCAGTATTAGCGAGATGCTCGATACTGAGTATCGCGGCGTTAGTCTATATGCGGTTGCGATGATGCTATTAGTGATTGCGATTTTGTGGACAGGGGTGAGCGTCGTCGAGCAAATCCAAACTTATCACCAACAATATGGCGAGCTGCAAAAACTCAAAAAACAATTTCGCCAGCTGCAAATGGAACACCAACGTATGCTGATTGAGCAGCAAACTTTTAGTGCTACCCCGCAAGTGACCAACCGCGCGGTGACCGAACTCAATATGTTTTACCCTAACTTGTCCGATCGTATGATTATTCACGACAACAAAGTCACGGTATTTACTAGTGACGCCAGCAGCAACGAGTCAAACACTCCAGCTATCAATCCAGAAACGCAGCATTGATGAGGCAACCGCGTGAATACTCGTAATAAAAAATCGATAACCACCAAAGTTGCCAATACCATGTCAGGGCGACCCACCAAAGTGCCTGTGCTCAAAGTCACTGCCCCTAAAAGAAATGCGTCAAAGCGTCGTAGTGGGGCGTCACGCCAAGGCAGCATTGAAGAAGATGCCATTCGCTTTAAGTCCATTTGGATAGCGATGGGGCTGGTATTTGTAGCGATTTTTGGGCGATTGGCATACATCCAAGTCATTAATAAGTCCTACTATCAAGGTAAAGGTAATTCGCTCATTACCACCGTCAAAAAAGAGCCGTCTTACCGGGGTATGATCACCGACCGCAATAACATGCCGCTTGCGATTTCAGCGCCATTAACCTCTGCGTATTTTAGTCCGCATGATTATGCGGTGGAATACTATGAGCTCAAAGCGCGCCAACAAGAATTGCAAAAGTCTAAACCGAGTAAATCGGTCAGCCGTGAGCTTGAGCGCGTTGCAAAACGCTTGCAGAACATGGATTTAGCAAAACTTTCGGCATTGACAGGCATTAGCGTCAGCGAATTTAAAAATGCGGTACGTATCAATGACAACATCAATCTTGCCGATAAAGAGGCGGTAAAAGCTGTATTGCCCACGGGCGCAGGGTCGCATTATTTTCCATTGATGAAAAATGTGCAACCTGAAGCAGCACAGCCGCTCATTGATGCCAATTTTGCTGGGGTCAGTACCGACACGTTTTATCAGCGCTACTACCCACAGCCACAGCCGAATGCCCAATTATTGGGCTTTATGGCGCGTACCAACATGACAGATGGCACGCATTACCAAGGGCAAGCTGGGGTAGAGCGCGTATTTAATGACATGCTATCGGGCAAAGATGGCGAAGTCATGGTCATGCGTGATGCCAAAAACAACAGCATTAAAGAAATCGAACAAGTCAAACCTGAAGTCGCTGGCAAGGATTTACAATTAACCGTTGATTCACGGCTACAATATATCTTGTACCAAGAACTTGAAAAAGTCGGACGGGTGCAGCAGGCGCGCTGGGCAGCGGGTATGATTGTTGATGTCAACTCAGGTGAAGTGATGGCGATGTCCAACTGGCCGTCGTTTAACGCCAATGACTTAAATAGCTTATCCAATGAAAACCAGCGTAACCATGCCTTGATGGATGTATTTGAACCCGGTTCGGTGATGAAACCCATCACCGTTGCCACGGGCTTAAAGTCAGGACAGTACAATGCCAACTCACTGGTTAATACCAGTCCAGGGAGCATGGTGGTGCAAGGGCATACTATTCGTGACCATGGCAATTTAGGCACCATTAGTCTGCGTACCCTACTGCAAAAATCGAGTAATATCGGCTCGGCAAAAATCGCCCTTTCTTTGCCTGCCACCGCGATGAGTGATACGCAAAAAGCCTTTGGGTTTGGCGCAAAAACCAACCTAAAATTACCCGGTGAATCTGCAGGTCTAGTGCCAACGCCTGAGCAAAATGAAATCGCACGCCGCGCAACTGTGTCGTACGGTTACGGTCTACAAGTTACGCTCGCCCAGCTTGCGCAGGCTTACAGTGTGCTAGGTGCAGGGGGCGTAATGCATCCATTGACGCTCCTTAAAAGTACCCGTGATAACGCGCTCAATAGCAGTAGTACCAATAATGTCTCCGTTCCTTTTGCCAAACCTGCCGCCAAGCAAGTCATCAAAACCAGCGATGCCCTTACCATTGTCGATATGATGACGTCAGTCACTGAGCCTGGTGGTACGGCAACCTTAGCGGCTATCGATGGCTATCGTGTGGCGGGTAAAACCGGTACGGCAAGACGCACCAATCCCAAAGGCGGTTATTATAACGACCAATACCGCACCGCGTTTGTCGGTATTGCCCCTGCTTCCAACCCACGTTTTGTGGTGGCTATCATGGTTGAAGACCCGCGTGTTTACAAATTTGGTGGTTTGGTTGCAGCACCCGTGTTCCGCAGTGTGATGAAAGAAGCCTTGCGTTTGTACAATGTGCCGTTTGACAAGCCGCTATCGGGTAAAGAAACCACTGCCGCCAGCATCGAAAGTGTCAATGACTTATAACAACCCTATGGAAAAAGCTATGATTACGTTGCAACCGATGATGTCTGCGCTATCGCTACCAGAAAGCGTGCGACAACTGTTAAACCCTGTCATGAATCAACCATTTGGGCAGTTTGTGGTCAATAGCCGTCAAGTGGGTCAAGGCGATGTATTTGTATTGCTAAAAAGTCAAAACGCGACCGATAGCCTAGATTTGGAAAAAGTTGCAGGTTATCTTGCCCAAGTCGCAAACAAAGCGGCGTTTGTATTGTCAGAAATTGATGTATCCGCGATCCAGTCGCAGTTTACGTTACCGATTATTTATTTACCCACCATTCGTGATTTTTTAGGTTCTCTGATTCAAACCAGTTTGCAACAGCAACATCCCACCAAGTTACCGGCGGTCATCGCGGTGACAGGCACCAATGGCAAGACCACCGTAAGTCAATTGGTCGCCCAACTCATCAGTCAATCGGGCATCAAAACTGCGGTCATGGGCACGGCAGGTAATGGCGTGCTTGGTGAAAAAGGGGCGCCCAATCTTACCCCAAGTACCCACACCACCCTAGAAGTCTTTAATCTGCAACATGCGATTGATGATTTTGCCAAGCAAGACGTACAAGCCTTAGCCATTGAAGCCAGCTCTCACGGATTGCACCAGCAGCGGCTGCAAGGCGTACCTGTCAATGTGGCGATGTTTACCAATTTAAGTCGTGATCATCTCGACTATCATACTGACATGGACGATTATGCGCAGGCGAAAGCGCGACTGTTTGATAAAGCGCATTTTCCCACCCTCACTCACGCGATTATTAATTTAGATGATGAATTTAGTGAATTGATGATTGAGGCAGCTAACGCCTCTAATTTAACCGTGTGGACGTATAGTTTGACCAATGACAAAGCCGATTTTTTTGCCAAAACCATCCTGCCTAGCTTGCAAGGGGGTGATTTGACCATTGCTCTTTCAAAGGCTGTCACGCCACAAGGTGAATTAACGGTGAACAGTCCATTGTTAGGGCGATTTAATGTGGCCAATTTGCTCGCGAGTATCGCAGGTGCCTTCGCGTTATCACAAAGTGCCGCGATGGGATTGAGTGTGGCGCAAATCCAAGCGGCAGTGCCAAAGCTTCGCGGCGCCACAGGTCGTATGGATCGGGTGCCATCGACCAGCAGCTGTTTTATCGTGGATTATGCGCATACGCCAGACGCGCTAGAGCAGGTGTTGACCAGTTTAAAATCGCACTGTACAGGTGAGCTGTGGGCGGTATTTGGCTGTGGTGGCGACCGTGATAAGGGTAAACGTCCACTGATGGCGCAAGCAGGACTGCGCCTGGCTGACAAAGTGATTTTGACTGCCGATAACCCACGCAGTGAAGACCCTAACGCGATTTTGAACGATATGCAAGCGGGCATGACTTGCCAGCAGCACTATCAAGCCATTATCGAGCCAGACCGTCAAAAGGCCATTGAATATGCGGTGCAGCATGCCAAGCCTAACGATATCGTGGTGATTGCAGGCAAAGGGCATGAAACCTATCAAGAAATCAAAGGGGTACGCCACGATTTTGATGATAAAGTGATGGTGAAAAATGCCATTGACAAATTTGGCAAATAACTTAGCCTAGCATCATGAAAAAAATCTACCTAATCCGTCATGCCCAAAGCGAGTCCAATGCAGGGCAAGCCGTGCGCCCCAATCATGCCATTAATCTTACTGACGTTGGCAAGACGCAAGCGCAATGATGGGCAAGATGACGAGATTCGCTAGTAATAAACTATAACAAGACCCCAATAAAGAGACCCGAATAAAGAGACGACAATGACTGCATATATTTGGCAATCTGCCAACTTAACCGAAGCTGTGAAAGACCTAAACCCAACCTTTCACAGTGATTTTACCCAGACATCCACAAAAATTATCACCGATACCCGCAAAATTGAACAAGGCGATATCTTTTTAGCCATTAAAGGTGACAACTTTGACGGGCATGATTATGTAAAAACTGCCAAGGATAAAGGCGCAGTCTTAGCGATTGTCAGTCGTGCAGTCGAAAGTGATTTGCCGCAACTCGTAGTGACTGATACAAAATTGGCACTCGGCAAATTAGGTGCTTACCGCCGTGACCAACATCCCAATCTAAAAGTCGTCGCGATTACAGGCTCGAGCGGTAAAACCACTGCCAAAGAAATGCTTGGCAGTATTTTAAACCGTATTGCGCCGACACTTATCACCCGCGGCAATCTCAACAATGATTTGGGCGTGCCGATGATGCTGCTAGAGCTGACCGATGCGCATCGTTACGCCGTCATGGAGCTTGGTGCCAATCATGTCGGAGAGATTGCTTATACCACCCAGCTTGTCAAGCCTGATGTCGCTTGTGTGCTCAATATCGGCACGGCCCATTTGGGGGAATTTGGCGGGCGTGATAATATCGCCAAAACCAAATCTGAGATTTATCAAGGATTAAGTGACACAGGTACAGCGATTGTGCCATTTGGTGATGATTATTTTGATACGCTACTCAATAATGCCCAACAATTTACCCAAAATATTCTGACCTTTGGCGAGCGTGACGTGTCCTTGGCGGATGCTGGCGTGGATATGCAACAAGCCAAAGAAATTGGCTTAACAGATGAAGATACGGTGCTACTGATGGGCGATGTGTTTGCTGATGATGTGGAAGTCGGTAATACCAGCACCTTTAGCCTAAATTTCAATTTTGAAATTGATGAAATCGAGAGTCAAAACGTCAGCTTAAACTTTGCAGGTGAACACAACATCAGCAATGCCTTAGCCGCCGCGGCCTGTGCGCAAGCTTTGGGGCTGTCGATTGATGATATCGCCAAAGGACTCGATGCCGCCAAACCTGCCAAAGGTCGGCTCAATTTTATTGAGTTTGGTAAACATACTTTAATTGATGATACTTATAATGCCAATCCCAGTGCCGTCCTTGCTGCCACGCAAGTGTTGGTGAGTCAAGGTGCGCCCACCATGTTGGTATTGGGCGATATTGGTGAGTTGGGTGATGCCGCGCAAGAGGAGCATCGCAAGCTCGGTGAGGCTATTGCCGCCTCGGGCGTGACTGTGCTGTATACGGTGGGGGAGTTAACGCCTGTTACCGTCGCGCAAGCGCAGGCATCCGGCATGCAAGCACAGGCATATCCAGATAAAGCCACCCTACTTGCAGCGATCAAAGATAAGCTGACGAGTAGTGATGACGCTTGGCATATCTTGTTTAAAGGCTCGCGCTATATGATGATGGAGCAGGTAATTGACGAGTTAACCCGTCAGCCATCCTAGCTAAAAACAGAGCTTTCATCAGCCATTTGATAAAAATTGGCTGATTTTTTGTGAATTTTTACTTAAAATAGTCAACTTTTTATGATGGGTTTTTGCTAATGAGTCAACGTGAGACGGTTCTTATAGACGGTTTTCACAGATAGTTTTCATAGCGATTTTTCATGTATCCTATCATGATAATGACAGGGACCTTAAGCCCCTGTTTTTACCCAGAACCCCCTAAGGAGTCCACTCGTGCTATTGTGGTTATTTGAATGGCTAAGCCAATTTTATTCCCCATTTTCGGCTGTGTCATCGCTGACCTTACGTGTTTTATTGGCAGTGCTGACTGCGCTGGGTATCAGTATGGTGTTTGGTGGCCGCGTCATCGAACGGCTGCGGGCGCTCAAATATGGACAAGCCATTCGTAACGACGGCCCACAGAGTCACCTTGCTAAAACAGGCACACCCACCATGGGCGGGATTTTAATTTTAGGCAGTATTTTGGTGACCACGCTACTGTGGGCGAATCTAACCAACCCCTACGTATGGATTTTGCTGGTGGTCTTGGTGATTTTTGGTGCGGTGGGCTGGGCAGATGACTGGCTAAAAATCAAATATAAAGACCCAAAAGGCTTGATTGCACGCAAAAAATATTTTTGGTTGTCGGTTGGTGCTTTATTTGTGGGTGTGTCCTTGTACTGGATTGCCAGTCAGCAGCCGCATGTGGCGACAGCTCACGCCATGCAAGATTTACTGATTCCGTTATTTAAAAACGTGTCAATTCCTTTCTCCGCTGTACCATTGGGTTTGGCGTTTATTATCTTTACTTATTTTGTGATTAACGGCACCTCAAATGCGGTCAACTTAACCGATGGTTTGGATGGTCTCGCCATTTTTCCTGTGGTGTTGGTCGCGGCAGGCTTAGGGGTGTTTGCTTATGTGTCAGGGGATTTTCGCTTTGCTGAATATCTCCACGTGCCCTATATTGCTTATAATAGCGATGTCACAGTCGTGTGTGGTGCCATGGTTGGCGCAGGGCTTGGGTTTTTATGGTTTAACGCGCATCCCGCCCAAGTGTTTATGGGTGATGTGGGTGCATTAGCGTTAGGCGCAATGCTCGGCACCATTGCTGTGATGACGCGCCAAGAGATTGTACTGTTCATCATGGGTGGTCTATTTGTGGCAGAAGCGGTATCGGTCATGCTACAAGTAGGCTCTTACAAACTGCGTAAAAAACGCATCTTTCGCATGGCGCCCCTGCATCACCATTTTGAAGAAGGCGGCTGGAAAGAAACCCAAGTGGTCACCCGTTTTTGGATTATTACCATTGTCTTGGTTATTTTAGGGCTGATGACGTTGAAACTTCGCTAACTTTGCTACGTTCGCTAACGGCGCTTTGCATCAATTGGGTTTTTAACAGCTTTTTTGAGATATTTTTATGGTGGCATCCCCTTCGACATTTTCTGCAAATTTTCGCTGCCCGATTTGCCAAAGTCCGCTAAAGGTGGGTGAAAAAGTTTGGCAATGCACCGGTGAAAATGCGCAGCAGCGGCAACATAGCTTTGATGTCGCCAAACAAGGGTATGTGAATCTACTGCCGGTGCAAAATAAGCATAGCAAAAACCCCGGTGATAGTGATGAGTCGATTATGGCGCGGCGTCGTTTTCTGCAAGCGGGGTTTTATCAGTCGCTGCAAGATGGGCTGTATGACTTTTGCAAAGGGCTATTATCCGCCCAACCATCGGTAAATTGGCTGGACATTGGCTGTGGCGAAGGGTATTACACTGAGCGATTTTTACAGCTTAACCCAAGCAAGTTAGTTGCGCTTGATATCAGCAAACCTGCCGTACTCGCCACCGCCAAACGACTTAAACCAATTAGCACGACCACGCAAAAATATTGCTTAGTGGCATCTGCTTCGCAAGTACCATTGGCCAGTCATGCGGTGAGTATATTGACCAGTATTTTTAGCCCGATTTTGGTGGATGAATTTCATCGGTTAGTCAGCGATCAGGGTTTTGTAGTGATTGCCAAGCCTGCCGTCAATCACTTGATTGAGATGCGTGATGGGCTATTTGAACAAATCGTGGCGCACGACTCAGACAAATTTATCGATGAATTAGCACCGTATTTTGCGTTGGTTAAGCAAACGCGGGTGGAAACCACCATTTCGCTTACCGCTATGCAGTTACAAGATTTATTGACGATGACGCCCTATGCGTTTCGGGCGCAGCCAGCCAGACGTGAAGCATTAATCGAGCGCTGCCAGCAAGCAGGGTCAATGGGCTTCACGACCGATTTTATGATTTATGGGTTTCAAAAAATTTGTCTATAAACAAACAGCCTTAAGCGCGCGGATGATGATGCTGATGTAGCTGTTGCAGTCTTGCCGTAGCCACATGGGTATAGATTTGGGTGGTTGATAAATCGCTGTGACCCAATAACATCTGTACACTGCGCAAGTCAGCGCCGTGATTGAGCAAATGAGTAGCAAAGGCATGACGTAAAGTATGTGGAGAAATTTCGCTTTCGATGCCGGCTTGCTTGGCGTAGCGTTTAATGACATACCAAAAGTTTTGGCGGGTCATGTAGCCGCCTTGTTGGGTCAAGAATACCGCTTGGCAGCGACTTTCTCGCCCATTTTTCATGATACATAATTGTGGTCGCGCCAGGGTCAAATAATCAGTCAATACATCAATCGCCACTTCGCCAAGGGGTACCAGCCGAGTCTTATCACCTTTACCGGTAACCTGTAACCAGCCTGCATTGAGATTGACTTCACTAAGCGATAAATGAATAAGCTCAGAGACACGTAGCCCGCAGGCATAGAGCACTTCAAACATGGCTTGGTCACGCATGCCCAATGGGGTCGATGTATCTGGGCTAGCGAGTAGGGCATCGACATCACTTTCGGATAAATCTTTGGGCAGCGCGCGGCCAAGTTTTGGGGTCTTGATATGCTCACACGGGTTGTCATCACGCTGATTGGCGTTGATTTGCCATAAAAAAAACTGTTTAAGCGATGATAAGGCACGTGCTTGGCTGCGTGCTGTTTTGCCTTGTTTATAGAGCGCTGCTAGGCAAGCCAACACGTCACTGGCATCCCAACGGGTGATGGCTTTGCTACAGGTGGTTTCGCACAGCATCAAGTCACGAATATAAGCATTGCGCGTATTGGTGGCAAGTCCTCGGGTTAGCAATTCTTGGCGAAACTGCTGAATATAACTGGGCTCATCATGAAGGTGTAAGGCTTTGACTTGGCGAGGTTGGCGCGCGGCGACTTGGGACATAAATGACTTGAAATCTCGGGATAAGGGGGCGTTTTTTTAACCAGCTTTTTTCTTAATCCAGTAATGATACACATTGGCATACGGATCAGGGTTTTGGTGTTGTTGCGGGTTAATGATGTCTTGCTGCTCGATAAGTTCATGCCCCAGATGACGACAAAAATTGGGGATATCGCGCGTGGTCGCAGGGTCAGTGGCGATGACATGAATCACCTCTCCCGACTGCGCTTTACGAACGGTTTTATGCAGTAGCATAATCGGCTCTGGACAAATCAGCCCTTGGGTATCGAGTTGGTAATTGGCATCAGGCATGTTGAGTCTCTGTTTTTTGAGTTTCTGTTTGTCGACTTTCTTGGATAAAATTAAAAAAACGGGTTAAATTGGCTTTAAACATAAACGCCACCCCAATCCAGGCGGCTAGGGCGACATAGCTACTGATAACAAACAAGCCAAATCCCATACCGATACACAGCGCAAGCATGCTCGGCTGGCTTAAACGGTAACGGTATAAAATAAACGCCACATAGCAGGATAGCGGTATGGTCAGTCCAACAAGTCCGTAAGGCACCCAATGAAACAAAGTATAAATCGTTTGACTGTCCTTAAACTGTGACAAGCTCTTTAGGGTACCAAATAATAAAAATAGCGCAATTGCTAAATAAACCAGATAAATTGACCATTTGTTGAGTCGCTGTGCGTGCTCAATCAAACCAAGAACAGGGGCAGAAAAGCCTTTGGTCGTTGGCATGGCAGGTGCATTTAATTGAGTCATGATAACAGCGCTCCTTCGCCACTTCTAAGCCAACTGCCGAGCATAATCGCTGAGGCGATACTATCAATCGGCTCTTTGTCACTTTTGATTAACCCATATTCCCAAGCCAAATTTTTGGCTTCACGGCTAGTTAAGCGCTCATCCGCCAAAATAATCGGCCGTGGTCGATGCGCTTCCTCAAGCTGGTGCTTAAGCCTACGAGCAAATTTTTTGGCACGATTGCCAAGCTCTGATGCAGTACCATCCATATTCAGCGGCAAACCGATGATGATGGTACTCACTTGCCATGACTCGATAATTTTTAGCAATTCATCCCAATTGGGTTTGCCATTATCCATTTTAAACTGCATCAACGGGCTTGCGGTTTGGGTTAAGGTATTGCCCAAGGCGATACCCATTTTTGCGATGCCAAAATCAAGCCCCATCACCGTTTCGATAGTGTGGGTGTGATGGGTATCTTGTGCCATAGTCAGGTTAAGCATGCCCGATATCCGTACTCAGTTTGTTAAAATCAACGCCCAACTGCTGAGCGGCGACTTGCCAGCGAGTCTGATGGTCGATATCAAACAATAGCCCCATTGATGCCGGCAAAACAAACCAATCGCCTTGGTTGATTTCTTCTTCTAGCTGCCCTTTTCCCCAGCTGGCATGACCCAAACAAAGCTCAAAATGCTCAACACCTTGACCACCCGCGATACTTTGTAAAATATCCTTGCTAGTGGTGATACAGACGTTTTCGGTGATGGCAAACGAAGATACCCAATCTGGCTGTCCCGTATGGAGCACAAACCCAACTTCCGGGTTCATGGGGCCTCCATCTAAGGGTAATTTTCGGTGCAAGTCGGTGATGGTCACATCAATATTTAATTCTTCAAACAATTTGGCAACGTTGCTGGTTTCGATGGGTTTGTTAATTACTAGCCCTAACGCGCCTTGTTGGTCTTGACGGCAAATATAGACCAAAGATTGATAGAAAATCCCGCCGTCAATATTGGGCGAGGCTATCAAAAAATGGTTGGTAAGATTTTGGTTTCTTGACATTCAGTGGCATACCTAATTAAAAGCGACTTAAAAGCGGCAAACATTAAAAACAATAAGCATTAAAAACGATAAACATTAAAAGCGTCAAGCAATGTTAAATTAACTGACACGGCGACTTGCTAGCAAACTGCGCGCGTGTTTGAGCGTGTCTTCGGTGATATTGACCCCGCCCGACATGCGCGCTAATTCCTGCACTTGCTCATCGCCCGACAGAATTTTTAAGTGAGACTGGGCTTTTTCTTGCTGGGTTTTGTACACCAAAATATGCTGATGGGCTTGTGCCGCGACTTGCGATTGGTGAGTGATAGCAATGATTTGTTGTTCTTCACCCAGTTCACGCAGTAACTCGCCCACCACTTGCGCCGTGCCACCACTGATACCCACATCCACTTCATCAAATACCAATAACTGACGGGTGGTCGTTGCCATATCGGTGGTCGTATTACGGCAAACCCCTTGCGCATCAATGACTTGCATGATAAGGGCTAGCCGTGATAATTCACCGCCTGAGGCGATTTTGTGAATCGGTTGCATCGGCATACCGACATTGGCACTAAATAGCAGTTCTATTTGCGATAACCCGATACTTTGCGGTTTATCAAGTGGGGTAAATTCAAATGCTGCTTGCACATTGGGCAATGCCAATGCTTTTAACCGTGCGACTAGGGCTTCAGCTAATGTCTTGGCATTAGCTTGGCGACTGTCATCCAACGCTTGGGCTTTTTGTAAGTAGGCTTGATAAGCTTCTTCAATTTGCTCTGCCATCGCTTCAGGCGACATCACCGATTGCAAGTCATCTAATTGCTGTTGCCAGGCTTGGCTGTCTTCAACAAGGCTTTCAGGGGTGGTGTGATATTTGCGCGCCAGTCGGTGGAACGTCGATAACTGCTCATCAAGTAGTGCTAACCGCTTGGGGTCAAGGCTTTGCCCTTCGGCATAATTGCTCAGGGTGCTAGCGACTTCAGCGATTTGGGTATGTGCTGAGTACAACTGTTCAACACAATCAGCATAGGTTTGGCTAAGCTCGGTTTGCGCTTCACACAGTTTAATCGCCCGATTAAGCAAGCCTATCACATCGGGCTCATCGCTGTCATTATCGAGTAATTGCACCGACAAGGCGGCTTGCTGCATGAGGTTTTCAAGGTTAGATAATTCATCATATTCAGCTTCAAGTTCACTGTATAAGACAGTGGCAATTGGCTCAATATCGGCTAATTGATTGCTCAATAGCTGAATTTGCTGCTGGCGCAATTGCTCGTCTTTGGCGTGCTGCGCGACTTGTGATTTAAGGCGTTCGTACTGCAAAAAAGCCTGTTTCACGTCGCTTGCTTGGCTGTTTAAGCCCGTGGCACTATCCAGCCATTCCATCACAAACTGCGGACGTAGCAAACTTTGCTGGGCATGTTGGCTGTGAATATTGACCAGTAACCCACCTAAAGTTTTAAGCTCATTCATACTAATGGGCATGCCATTGAGCCAAGCTTTACTACGAAGCGTACCGTTTTGGTTGGCAAGTTGCCGGCGAATCAGCAGCGTATCGTCTTCGAATGGGTAATTTTGCTCGCTCAGCCATGCAATGACTTTAGGTAATTGACCGATATTAAATTCTGCAAAAGCGTCTGCCGTGGTCTGTCCATGCCGAATCAAACCTGCGTCACTACGACCACCCACGCACAAGGTCAAGGCGTCAAGCAATAGTGATTTACCAGCACCTGTCTCGCCAGTGATAATGTTAAATCCAGCATTCATCTCAATCTCAGCATTGGTGACGAGTGCTAAATTTTGTAAGGTTAACTGTGTCAGCATATCAATCCTATCATTGACGTTAAGAGTGGCACATTGGCGGTCAAATTTGCAAAAACTTTATTGTAACCTTCTCATGAAAAGCTCACAATAATCCTAGACAAGTCTTCAAAAATCAGTAAAAATTCCATCTAGCTGTTTCACACTAAACAATAGCATAATTGGGACAATTACAAAATAAGCAACGCAAAAATCCAACTTTCAGTCAGCTGGGTATCTTTGATGGGTATCTGTGTCTAGCAATCTTCGCCTAGTTAAGCTGAGGGCGGTTTCATCGATTGTGATAAAACATAGATTGTTATAATAGATTGTCATAAAAGTTGACTAAATTTGATGCTATCCTATTGGTCTAAACAACGTCTGCATAAGGATAACGGAACATAATTTTTTATCAACCGTTAACAATCTATCGGCAATACCATTGGCTGATTGCGACAAGTCACGGACTGCGTTTGATTATAGAACCCATTTGTCGACTAAAAAAAGCGGGTTGCCGCAAAACGACTTGCCCATCTTTATAATTCTTTATAATTTTTTATAACAAGGCAGCGTTATCAAGTCAACTGACTGTGTATTTTAAGGAGAATCTCATGACGTCACCTAATCGTTTCGACCATGTATCGGTAGAAAAAATAGCGAATGTTTACTATGAAGGTCGCACTTTTAGTCGGACCGTTTGGTTTGAAGATGGACGCAAAAAAATGCTAGGAATCGTGCTGCCTTGTGATGCCGATGTGCCAGCCTATGAATTTAAAACCGACTCATCTGAACGTATCGAAATTTTGGCAGGCGAGTGTGAAGTCAAACTGGCAGGCGAGGAAGAATTTACTTATTACCGTGCCGGTCAAGCATTCTTGGTCGAAGGGCATAGCAGTTATGAGCTACGTAATGAAGCAGTCGTGCAGTACATTTGCCACCTAGAAGGCTAACGGATAATATACAAGGCTAGGGGCAAGGCAAATATAAAATTGAAAAAAGGGTCATCAATCATGGCAAAACCGAGTTACTTTTATGGCATTCATGCCGTGCAATCCATCTTGCAACACCGCGGTATCGATGGGTTGATACTCTTTATTCAAGACGGTAAAAAACAAGATGATGCCACGGTAGCCAACATCACCGAGCTTGCCCAAACTTACGGGATTGCGATACAAATCAGCGCCAAAGACAAACTCACCAAACTTGCAGAAAGTCCGCAGCATCAAGGCGTGGTATTACAAGCCCGCCCTGCTGAACTCCAAGATGAGGCAGATCTCAAATACTTAGTTGACAAACACCAAGCCGAGCGAAAACCGCTATTACTACTGGTGCTTGATCAAATCACCGACCCGAACAACCTTGGCGCGTGTTTGCGTACCGCTGTGGCAATGGGCGTCTCAGCCGTCATTATTCCCAAAAATCATAGCTCAAGCATCACCCCAGCCGTGGCAAAAGTCGCTGTCGGTGCGGTGGAATTAATGCCTTTTATCCAAGTCACTAATCTTGCGCGTACGCTCACTGACATCAAAAAACAAGGGGTGTTTGTGTTTGGTACGGCACTCGATGACACGGCAAAGCCCGTGCAAGACTGTGATTTGACAGGTGATGTGGCGATTGTGATGGGCTCAGAAGGTGATGGTATTCGCCGTTTGACCGCAGATACCTGCGACCAGTTGGTTTATATCCCGATGCCCGGCAATGAACATGGGCAAATCCAAAGCTTAAATGTCAGTGTCGCCACTGGCATGGTGCTGTATGAAGCCAGTCGCCAGCGCGCTAAAAAATAATGAGAAAATATGTTATCTGTATTGATGATTTAAAAAAAATTGCTCAGGAAGTGGGCTAAGAAAGGAAAAATCAAAATGCAATTTGCCATTATCGGACTGGGTGTTTTTGGTATTACCTGCGCTAAAGAGCTTGAAAAATTGGGCAACCAAGTCCTAGCGATTGATATTGATGAAAAACTGGTCGATGACATCAGTGAATATGTCACCCGTGCCGTGATTGCTGACGCCACCGACAAAGACACCATAGAAGAGCTTGACCTTGCAAGTTTCGACGGGGTACTCGTGAGCATTGGTGATAACCTTGAAGCCAGCTTGCTATGTACACTCAACCTACTAAGCCTGAACGTACAAAACCTATGGGTGAAAGCCAAAACCGACTCCCATCACCAAATCCTACAAAGCTTAGGGGTGAATAATATAGTTCATCCCGAACAAGACATGGGGATTCGTATTGCCCAAAAAATGAACTATCCGATGGTCAAACAATACATGGCGTTGGGTGACGAGCAGTTTTTGGTTCGTCTAGACCCGCCTGAGCAGTGGCGAGGGCACCCGTGGTCGGATGTCCAACACAGCCATCCTGATATTACTTTTATCATGCTAAAACGCAACCAGCAAATCTTTAACCAATTACCCGATGGCTTTTTCTTTCAAGGTGGGGATAAATTGGTGGTGGGTGGTGATACCCAAGCGCTGCGTCGCCTTGCCAAAGCCATTCGCCAAACGGCTATTTAGCCCGCTACTCACGTAAAAAAGGTAATTGTAGATATGCCGTTTCGTGAAGTCAAAAAAGGCGACAAACCAAAAATTGTTGATAAATCAAAATCCAGTACTCACGACCTAGAACCGCCTACTAAACAGGGACTGTATTTGTCCTCGCCTGCGATTTTGTCCTTGGGGTTTTTAGCGTTAATCGTGATGGGGACGGTTTTGCTGTCATTGCCAATCGCAACGATTCAACCGATTAGTATCCTAGCGGCAGCCTTTACTGCGACCTCTGCGGTGACCGTTACGGGGCTAAATGTCGTAGATACCGCCAACTATACCACGTTTGGACAACTGGTGATTGCCGCGCTGATTCAATTTGGCGGTCTAGGCTTTATGACCTTTGCAATTTTGGTATTGACCAGTCTGCAAGGTAAAATGGGGTTATCTGGCTCAATCACGGCGCAAGAAGCGTTGGGTACTCATAGCAACCAAATTGGCAGTACCGCCAAAGCGGTAATCAAAATTGCCTTTATCACCGAGAGCTTGGGTTTTTTAGGGTTAACGCTATTTTTAGCACCGCTAAAAGGGCTAAAAAATGCGATGTATGAAGCGTTTTTTCTATGTATCTCAGCATTTAACAATGCAGGTTTTGCGCTAAATGGCAACAATATGACTGCCTATGTGCACCAGCCGATGATTAGTTTTATCATAAGCTTGCTTATTATCACGGGCGGTATCGGGTTTTTGGTGATTTTAGATATCATCAAACACAAGCGCTGGCAAAAATTTACCCTGCACACCAAAGTCATGGTTTTGGGCACGTTAGCGCTCAATATCATTGGTTGTATACTGTATTGGTTACTTGAGCGTCATAACGCCAAAACGATTGGCGGATTGAGCGAAGCTGGGCAGTGGTTTGCGTCTTGGTTTATGGCGGTGACGTCACGTACTGCAGGCTTTAATAATATTGATTATAGCCAAGTGACAGATGCCAGTACGTTATTGACTTTTATATTGATGTTTATTGGCGCAGGCTCAATGTCCACAGGTGGCGGTATCAAAATCGGCACGTTTGTGGTTATCCTAGCATCGACTAGGGCATATTTGCGTCAGCACCCGCAAGTGACGATTTTTCATCGTGCTATCTCTGATCACTTGGTAAAAAAATCGTTTGCGGTGATGAGCACCTCGATTTTGATGATTGCTTTAGCGGCGTTTATTTTAACGATATTTGAGCCAGAAGGGCATTTGACTGATATTTTATTTGAAGTGATATCGGCATCGTCAACCGTCGGGTTATCGCGAAATTTCACCCCGACATTGAGTGAGCCTGGGCAATGGGTGATTATGTTTATGATGTATATGGGGCGTCTTGGACCGTTAACTTTGGCGTATTTTATCGCCACCCCTAAACCGACCCGTATTCGTTATCCTGAGACCCATACCCTTGTTGGTTAAGTTGACTAATTTAATAGGGTTAGCGAAGTGGCAAATACCAAGCAAAAATTTTACCCAGCGGTTGGTGCACCCAAGATACTGAAAACCTAACGAAGCTATCGCCAAATCGTGTATGATGATTCTCTACAACTGGTGAATTGAGCGATTTAGTAAGTTTTAAGGTTATGAGTAGTTATATTTTAGATACAGAAGCGCATGGATTGGTTGAGCCCCATGCGACCGAAATTGCCTACATTGGCGTGGTGTTTAGTCCGGCAGGCGAGCTGATACTACAGACCCACAACGCCTTTGAGCAGCGCTTTAACCCACACAAAAAAATTACTTTGGGCAGCCAAGCCATCACAGGCATTTTTGACGACGATGTGGCAGACAAGCCGCCGCATACTGATTTTCAGTTACCAAAAGACTGCGAGTATCTCATTGGGCACAATATCGACTTTGATGCTGACGTGCTCACCAATGCCAACTGTGATTTATCAAACATTAAGCGTATTTGCACTTTGGCACTGGCACGGCATTTTTTCCCGCAGTTAGATAGCCATAGTTTGGGGGCGCTACTGTGTTTTTTTGAGCCGCAGGTTGCCAAAAAAAATATCAAATTCGCGCATGGTGCCAAATACGATATTTGGTTTACTTTTTTGGTATTAAAAGCTATCTGCTATCAGCATCGCATCACCGATATGGCACAGCTGTATCAAGCCAGTGAACATGCCCGAAAACCCACGGTAATGCGCTTTGGCAAACATAAAGGGGTTGCCATTAAAGACTTGCCGGCTGATTATGTCGATTGGCTGCTCAAACAAGCTGACCTTGACCCGTATTTACACCTTGCACTCACCGAAAATAGCGCAGGCAATCATGGCAACCTTCTATGATTGAACCCTTGCGCTATGATTGAAGCCCTGAAGTGCCAAAATGATTACGCGCCAAATTGCGGTTTAACAATCACCAAAATCACCACGGCGACCAAAATAAACACAGGCACCTCATTAAACCACCGCCAAAAAACATGGGTTTTATAGTTAGGGTTATCAATGAGTTTTAAGCGAAATCGACCACAAGCTACATGATATACCGTCAACGCAATGACGTAGGCTAGCTTGATATGTAGCCAAACTTGGGTTTTATAACTGTCCCAATTAGGTAGCAGCATACACAAGCCAAAAATCCAAGTGGCAATCATCGCAGGTGTCATGATGCCGCGATACAGTTTACGCTCCATCAACGCAAATCGATCTTGACTGATTTTATCGGTACTCATGGCATGATACACAAACAAGCGTGGTAGATAAAAAATCGCGGCAAACCAACACACCAATGAAATCACATGCCAAGCTTTAAACCATAAAAAATATTCTGTCATTGCTTACCCCGATGATGATGCAACTAAACAAGCTTACCCTAAATCAGCTTATTCTAAATAAACTTGCCCTAAAAAAGTCTGCAAATAGCTGTTATTTTAAAGTCTGCATGACAGCAAGTAAATCCGAGATTTGTTGTTCACTATGACGAGCGCTTACGCAAAAGCGTAGCCGTGCTGTGCCTACCGGCACTGTAGGTGGGCGGATTGCCGAGACCCAAAAACCGCGAGATTTTAACGCATTGGCAAGCTGCAGGGTTCTGTCATTATTGCCAATGACCACAGGAATAATGGCGGTGGTCGGTATTTGATTATCAATACCTACTTGCCAATTTTGCTGCACTAGCCCTTGACTGAGCTGTTTGATATTGGCAAGTAATTGATCGCTGCGCAAAGTATCGGTGTGCGACATGGCAATGCTAGTTTCAGTCACGCTGGCAAGCACAGGGGGCATCGCCGTAGTATAAATAAATGAACGGGCAAAATTGACCACATAGTCAATCAACTCACTCGAACCTGCGACAAATGCGCCACTGGTACCTATCGCTTTACCAAAGGTACCGATATAGATATCCGCTTGCGGTTGGGCTTTTTTATAAGCCTGATAGGGCAAACCAAAACCGTGGGCATCATCGACCATCAAGGCGCATTCATAGCGAACCGCTAACGCATGCAGCGCATCCAAATCGGCAATAGTACCATCCATACTAAAAATATGATCGGTGACAATCAGTTTTTGCTTAGCGCTACTTTGCGAAAGCAGCTGCTCTAATTGGCTATAATTGCGATGCCCAAAACGCATGACTTTGGCACGGCTAAGGATTGCTCCATCGACAATGGAGGCATGATTGAGCTTATCACTGAAAATCACGCTGTCTTTACCACACAACGCTTGAATCACACCGACATTCGCCATATACCCTGTGCTAAAAGTTAATGCCCGTTCATAGCCTGTCACTTGGGCAAGGGTGGTATCCAACTGTTCATGCCAAAGCGTATGCCCCGTAATCAAGTGCGACGCGCCACTACCGACTTGCTGGATAGTTTTTGCAGCTTGGCTAAACGCTTGTATGAGTTGTGGGTCGGTGGCAAGTCCCAAATAATCGTTGCTGGCAAAGTTGACGTAGGTTTTGCCATCTATGTCAATGGTGGGCGTCACGCCATGGCTAATGGGTGTCAGTTGACGATACAAGTCTTTTTGGCGCTGTTCATCAAGGGCTGATTGAAGGGCAAAATTGGCTAACATACTTTTCAACTCTGTTAAGGCATCGTTAAAGCATCTAAGAAAAAACCGCCACTTCGGCGGTTTCTTGGCATATCAAACGACAGCCAAACTCCCGATGCGACCATTCATCGCATTGGTCACCGGGATTTGTCTAGGCTCGGCTTTTTCAACCGTCAACCCTAAATCGGCAATCAATTGATCATCATGGTTGGTGGTAGCATTATCGGTGGTCAATAAACGATTCCCATAAAAGAAAGAATTGGCACCTGCCATAAACAACATGGCTTGCTCGGCATCGGTTAAGCCTTCACGACCTGCGGCAATACGCACATAGCTAGTTGGGCAAGCAAGGCGCGTGACAGCAATGGTGCGAATCCACTCAAGCACAGGCAAGCGCGTGCCTTGCAGCTGATCTGCAATCGGCGTGCCTTCAATGGGTACCAGCATATTGATTGGGACTGATTCAGGGGGTTTTGGCAGATTAGCCAGTTCTGTGAGTAGATTGATGCGGTCATCACGACTTTCACCCATACCAATGATACCACCTGAGCAAATATTAATGCCTGCTTGACGCACATGGTCAAGGGTAGTTAGACGGTCATCATAACTACGGGTGGAGACGATATGGTTGTAGTACTCGCGTGAGGTATCAAGGTTATGGTTATAGTAATCTAATCCCGCTTCAGCAAGTACTTGCGCTTGGTTACCGGATAACATGCCAAGCGTCATGCAGGTTTCTAAGCCTAATGCTTTGACTTCTTTAATCAGCTCAACCACATAGGGCATATCTTTATCGTTTGGGTGCTTCCATGCTGCACCCATACAAAAACGGCTAGAGCCAGCGGCTTTGGCTTTTTTGGCCTCGATAATCGCTTTTTGTACTTCGATTTTCTTTTCAGGTTGTAAGTCGGTGCTATGGTGTCCTGACTGTGAGCAATAGCCGCAATCTTCAGGACAATTGCCTGTTTTTATTGATAGCAGGGTACTGACTTGTACCGCATTGGGTGGAAAGTGTTCGCGAAGTTTGTTTTGCGCGAGCAACAGTAAATCCATCAAAGGTAGTTCAAACCAAGCTTGGATTTGCTCGCGAGTTGGGCGGCTTTGGGGGGTCAGTGTGGTGCCAATCGGTTGTTGTGATTGTTGAATTGCTAATAAGTCTGCCATGACAGCTATAATCCTAATTAAAACAAAGCTTAAAATAATAAAAGGTGTCTCATCATACCAAAAAAAAACAACCACCTAAAGTGATTGTTTTTTATCATTTAATGACAATGGCTTATTTGTCTTGAGAGCTATCACCACGAGTAATGGAAATATTGGTGATAGGTGATTTATCATCACTGACTGCGCTAGTTTTGACATTGTCGGCAATGACCTCATCAGACGCATGCTTTGCCTCAATCTCAGCAGATTTACGCAGCGCAGGCGTTAAGTTGTCATTATCCGCTGATTTGGCAAACACGTTGTCAGGACGGATACTATCATTATCTGCTGTAATATCTTTAGCCGTACTATCTTGAGCGTTAGTAGTATCTTTAGCCGCTTCATACTTCTCTTCGATGGCTTTATTATCGGATGCATCAGAATCACTGGCTGTTTCGTCGGTCAGCGTTTGCTTAGCTTGTTCGACTTTATCTTTTGCCTCGCTGACTTTTTCTTTGGCTTCATCGTTTAGCGCATCTAGTTTGTCATCGGCTTGGGTTTTTAATTCTTCAACCTTTGATTTAGCATCATCTAGTTTTTCACCTGCCAAGCTTTTAACATCAGCTAATTTTTCAGCTGCTTGGTCTTTGACGTCTTCAAGCTTGGTTTTAGCATCCGCAAGTTTATCATCTTTGGCTGCTTTTGCTTCATCAAGCTTTTCAGTGGCAGTTTCTTTAGCATCGTCAATTTTATCAGCCGCTTGCGCTTTAACCTCATCCAACTTTTCTTTGGTTTCGCCAAGTTTTTCGTTAGCGGTGTCTTTAATATCCGCTAATTTTCCGCTCGCATCTTCTTTGAGGGCATCGATTTTTTCTTTGGCTTCGGTTTTTAGCTCATCAAATTTTTCCACCGCATCATCTTTAATTTCAGCCGCTTTCGCCTTAAGGGTGTCTAATTTGCTCGTAGCTTCAGAATCACTGTCAGCATTGACATCTTTGGTGTTGGCTTCATTAAAGTATTTGCTGCTACCAGATGCTTTACCCGCGCTCGCGCCCCCAATCATTGCTAGGGCTTTGCTGCAAAGTTCTTTAGCAAAAGGTGTGGCTTTTTCAATCAAGGGTTTTGCTTGTTCAACCACAGGTTTAAGTGGCTCAGGTACTTTTGGCACAATAAATTTTGCGATTTGGTTAAACCACATTAGCAGTGAATAATCACCGGACATTTTTAAGTCACCATTTTGGATGCCCGTCATAAATGCCGTCGCCTCACCTTTAGTGAGCAATTTCACACCCGTCATTGAGTCTTTAAAGGTAATCGTCAATGTTGGCTCTTTGGCTGGACCTGCATGTTGGCTAAAAGTACCGTTATTAATCTCATAATAGCGTGACGTTTGTTCCGCGTCGCTGCCGAGTTGAATGGTAAAATTACGGTTTTCTAATAAGCCTTTAAATTTGTCATCGCCCATTTTGGCAAGTTGGGTTAGACGCAAGCCAACGGCAAACAATAATACGTCAAGGGGATCTGATTTGATTTGGGTTAATTGAGATAACATACGTGTCCTCCAAAATTATAGATTTTATAGATATTGCAATGCTCAAGGTCTTTTAATAAATGATAATAATTAAGTCATTCACTTCAAAGAGATTATAATTCGCTACTACAAAGGATTTAATAGCTTTGTTATACAATATATTATAAGGTCATCGATGCCAAGTTACAGTAATGTTTAACATACCAGTATCATTTTTTGTAATCAAAGCGTTTGATTTGTGTATTTGAGCAGCGTAAGACAGCGAATCTTTTACCTTTTATCAAGCTAAAGCGCATAAAAAACCCATCAACATGATGGGTTAAATAACTTGCTACTAATTAGCAATAAGGGGATAGGATTTTTATTAGTGTTTTGAGTCAAACACAGAAGCATGACGAACAAAGTTTTGATGAAAATCAGTATCTTTTTCTAATACCACAGGACGATGACCGGCGCTCATTTGAATACTACTTTTTAACATGGTTTGGTTGGTAGTAGCTTGACTTGCGGCTTTGTTAAACTTAGGTTTTCCATTTAACGCTATCACAATTGGAATCATCGATAAGCCAATTGCCGCCACATACGCATCTGTGCCAGTCAACGATGACAGCGTAACGACTGCCCAATGTAGCCCTTCCACCGAAATCCAGTACACCATACCCAATATAAAATAGCCCAATACAAAACGATAAGGGGTAAAAGCAATCGCTAGCATACCGACAGTCACTAGAACGATTAAAAACAACCAGTTAGAAGTTAACGACGTAGCAGCTAATAATAGACTTGCCGAAATAAGCATGGTTGACCTCATGAAAAGTTATTGAAAACAATTACTTAAGATAAGTTAAGTAAAAGCTTGTATAGGTTATTATGGCGGTAAAAGATGAAAATTAAAAGTCAAAACCCAACTAAAACGACAATGGATGACGTATCAAATTTGGCTGATTTATCTTAAAAAAAACGATTAAAAAAGCTAAAAGCGCATAAAAAAAGCTAACAATCAATCGTCGAAATCACTTGTTCAAGGTTAACAGGAATTTTCGTAAATCTAGTAAAAAAGTGCTAAAATGCGGTAACTGATTTGTCGCGAAATGTATATTGTTTTAATGCTTTGTAGTTTTGCCCACCGCTTAATTTGCTCAATAACCATGGTTATATATAGCTAAAAAATTGGATAAGTTTGCTATTTTGGGCGTTTTAAGTAAAAATATCGTTCGGCAATTGTACCGCCTATTTTAAGTGCTATTTGCGACGCAAAAAAATTTAAATTTTTAATGTGACTAATTAAAAAAACTGACGCTTTATCAAAATTAACTGGACAACTATTTTGATAAACACGGTTTGCCTAATCACCGACTATATAGTGGTAATTCTCGTATGATGACGTTTCAACAATTGATTTTAACTTTGCAAAATTATTGGGCAGAAAAAGGCTGTGTGGTGTTACAGCCTTACGATATGGAAATGGGTGCAGGCACGTTTCATACCGCCACTTTCTTACGAGCATTAGGTCCAGAGCGTTGGCATGCCGCTTATGTGCAGCCATCACGCCGTCCAACGGATGGTCGCTATGGCGACAACCCAAACCGGTTACAACATTATTATCAGTTCCAAGTGGTACTCAAGCCCAATCCACCTGATATTCAAGAATTGTACTTGGGGTCACTCAAAGCGATTGGCATTGATACCTTAACGCATGATGTCCGTTTTGTAGAAGACAACTGGGAATCACCAACGCTTGGTGCATGGGGGCTTGGTTGGGAAGTTTGGCTCAATGGCATGGAAGTTACCCAGTTTACTTACTTTCAGCAAGTCGGTGGTATTGAATGTTTTCCTGTGACAGGAGAAATCACGTACGGTCTTGAGCGCCTTGCCATGTATATCCAAGGCGTGGACAGTGTGTATGACTTGGTATGGACGGATGGCGAATTTGGTCGTGTCACCTATGGCGATGTATTCCACCAAAACGAAGTAGAGCAATCGACCTACAACTTTGAACATGCCGATGTGGCAAAAATGTTTGAATTATTTGATTTTTATGAAAGCCAAGCCGATAAGTTGGTCGGTCTTAATCTGCCGCTGCCTGCGTATGAAATGGTGCTCAAAGCGTCACATACCTTTAACTTGTTGGATGCGCGTGGGGCGATTTCAGTCACTGAGCGTCAGCGCTTTATTTTGCGTGTGCGCACCTTGGCACGTAAGGTCGCACAAAGCTATGTAGAAACGCGCGCCAAATTGGGCTTCCCATTGGCGGATGATGCACATAAAGCAGATGCGTTAGAAAAATATCTACCAAAAGAAGCTATTTCAAAATAACAGATGAAAGAAGCGGATAAATAACAATAGCTTCTGTCAAATCGACGAAAAAATTTTCTTTGAACGGTCAAATTAAAAAGGGCAATAGATAGTTTCTATTGCCTTTTTTCTTGCCTTATTTTATTGCTTATTTTGTTATCAACGCTAATAAAAAATATCAAATTATCAGAATATTCTAATCTCGCATATTTATATCAAAAATCGCCACAGGGCAACGACGCGCTATTCTACTACAATAGCCGCAGCAAATAAGCCAGGTAACAAGGGGCGGTGAGTGGAACTTTATTTTATTTTAGCGGGTATTTTTGTCGGATTTTGCGTGGGTGTGACGGGCGTGGGCGGTGGGTCACTGATGACGCCGATTCTGATTTTACTGCTAAAAGTAGAGCCGCATATTGCTGTTGGCACCGATTTGCTATACGCCGCTATTTCCAAGTTTTTTGGTGGTGTGGTACATTTTAAAAAATCAAATGTCGTTTGGCCAATCGTGCTATGGCTAGCGATTGGTAGTATTCCAGCCTCCATTGTCACCAATTATCTCGTCGCTACTTACTTGGGTAATATCAACGCCATTAAACTCATCATGACCTTGATATTGGGCGTGATGTTGACCATTACCGGGATTTCGCTGATTTTTCGCAACCGTATTGAGGCGTTTTTTGATAAATACCGCAAAAATGACCAAACTGACAGCCTCACCTCCCAAATCCCTAAATATAAATTAGTGCTGATGGGCATATTGCTCGGGGTAGTAGTGACCTTATCGTCGGTTGGGGCAGGGGCATTTGGTGTCATGGCGCTGGTGCTGATTTTTCCCCAATTGCCCCTCATTCGTATCATCGGCTCAGATGTGGTACATGCGGTGCTATTAACCTTGGTCGCAGGTCTCGGACATTTGCTGTCAGGCAGTGTGGATTTTCACATGCTGACCTTTTTGCTCATTGGCGCGATTCCTGCCATTATTGTAGGCACATTATTGAGCAGTAAATTACCTGAGAAAAAATTGCGCCCGATTTTAGGGGTGACGCTGTTGTTGTTAGGCATTAACTTTGTCGTCAATCCTGCCAAAGCCAAACCAAAAGCGGCGGTCAATACGCCAGTCGCTACAACCGCTGCAACGACTTCGGCAAGTGCCAGCCGATAAGTTTAATTTTCGTTTTGCGCTGACGGTTTTCTTGATTTGCCCCAATGATGGGGCATTTTTATGGCTTAAATTTCTGCTATAATCGCCTATATTTACCCTATTTGAATCAACAAGGCTTTAGCATGTCTACTATTTTATTTGAACTTGGCACCGAAGAATTGCCCCCAAAAAATCTAAAAACATTGCGCGATGCACTTAACGACCATGTCACCCAATCGCTAACAGATGCCAATATTCGCTTTGATACCATTAAAAGCTTTGCCGCCCCGCGTCGCCTTGCCTTACAGATTCAAGGAATTAGTGAAAAACAGCCCGATAAAATCGAACAAAAACGCGGTCCTGCAGTCAAAGCTGCCTATGATAAGGACGGTAATCCAACCAAAGCGGCACAAGGGTTTGCCCAAGGCTTGGGTATTGACGTCAAGGATTTGATTACCATCAAGGGTGATAAAGGCGATTATATCGGCTATGAAATGAATATCATCGGTCAGCCTGTGGCTGATTTACTACCGAGTATTTTTCAAAAAGCCTTAGATGAGTTGCCGATTGCCAAACGCATGCGTAGTGGCGCAGAGCGTTCCGAGTTTGTTCGCCCTGTCAAATGGTTGGTGCTACTCAAAGACGACCAAGTGCTGCCAGCAACGATTCAAGGGTTAATGTCAGGTGAGACAGGGTCGCAGGGCGTTGAACTGGGTCGTTATAGTCTCGGACATCGTTTCCATCATCCTGATAAGGTTAGAATTGACACGGCGGACAGCTATGAGCAAAACCTTGCCGAGGCGCACGTTATCGCTGATTTTGACAAACGCCAACAACAGATTAAAGCGCAAGTCCAACAGCTTGCCGATGAAGTAGGGGCGACCGCTATCGTACCGCAAGATTTGCTTGATGAAGTCACTGCGCTGGTCGACTACCCAGTAGCGCTACGCGCAAGCTTTGAGCCACGATTTTTACAAGTGCCGCAAGAGGCCTTGATTAGCACCATGCAGGCGGATCAAAAATATTTTTGTTTGACTGACAGCCAAGGTAAATTACAGCCTTATTTTATCTTTATCAGTAACATTGACAGTAAAGATAAAGCGCAAGTGATTGCTGGTAACGAAAAAGTGGTACGTCCACGCCTTGCCGATGCCGAGTTTTTCTTTTTACAAGACCAAAAACAGCCATTATTTGCACTGACTGAAAATCTCAAAACCCGCGTATTCCAAGATAAGTTAGGGACAATTTGGGAAAAATCTGAGCGTATTGCCAAGTTAGCTGCTTTTATTGCTACCCAAATTGGCGAAGACGTTGAGCAAACGGCACGAGCAGGCTTGCTGTCAAAAGCAGACCTTGCCAGTACCTTGGTGGGTGAGTTTCCAGAATTACAAGGCGTGGCAGGGACTTACTATGCGCGTTTAAACCAAGAGCCAGAAGCAGTGGCGGCGGCAATCGAAGAGCAATATCTACCAAAATTTAGCGGCGATAAACTACCCGCGACCAACATTGGAACGGCGCTGGCATTAGCAGACCGTTTGGATACGCTGGTCGGTATTTTTGGCATTGACCAAGCGCCAACCGGTTCAAAAGACCCGTTTAGTCTGCGCCGTGCGGCGATTGGGGTACTGCGTATTTTGATTGAGAAGCAACTGCCATTAAATTTGGTAGTATTGCTTGAGCAAGCTTTATTGGGTTATGTAGGCAAAATTGACGACTTACCAAAAACTTTTAAACAAGTGATGGAGTTTATCAATTCACGCTACCGTGCCATGTATGAAGACCAAGGCGTGAGCGTGGATACAATTATGGCGGTACAGGCGCTACAACCGCAAGTGCCAATGGATTTTGACCATCGTATCAAAGCCGTCCAAGCTTTCCGTGATTTGCCACCCGCCAAACAACTTGCCGAGGCCAATAAACGCGTTGCCAATATTTTAGCCAAGGCTGAGGGTGAGATTGCAAGCCAAATACAAACGGCTTATTTACAAGAACCTGCCGAAAAAGCATTGTATCAAGCGGTGCAAACTGCAGCGCAAAGTATTGAGCCCCACCAACATACTGACAACGCCAACTACACCCAGATTTTACAATCGCTAGCCACGCTGCAGCAGCCATTGGATGACTTCTTTGAGCAGGTGATGGTGAATAGTGAAGATGCTAATCTTAAAGCCAATCGGTTGGCGCTGCTAAAAAAAGTGCGTGGGTTGTTTTTAACGGTTGCAGATATCAGTGAGTTACAGCTATAAGCTAATTTAGACACGAGTTAACGCTTTAATCATAGGGCTTCGATACAATGGCTTTAATACCCCTGCTTTAATATCATTGGTTAAACCCATACTGACAACGGTCATTATGGGTTTTTTTACAAGCTAAAGATACTTTTACGCTTGTTTTCACTAAATTGGCAGGCTAGTTTACGCGTATTTGATACTATTTTAAGGGTATTTTCGTCTGAATTGCTCTCTAGGGTTTATTCTGGTGTGACCAGCTTCAACACTTTTGTTAGATTAGGTATTTAACGGTGGGGCGTTCTCCATGATTTATCTTTTCTAGTTCATTATCGCTAATTTATTTTTTCTAATTTATCTTCGTCTAGAGTAATTACGTGAAAGCCCGTAATAATGATGGCTTGTTTCATTCCATGGTGGTTACCAAAAGGTAGCGGGTTCTTTTATAAAGCCTATTCGCAAAGCTTAGTGGTGCTGTGTTTGTTTGTCTATCATTGGTGGTTATCAATGGATATATGGCGCACTTTTAGAGGCCAAGTCACTATAAATCTATATTCCAAAACATGCCATTAATGTTCCAATAATGCTCTATTGTGAATTTGCAAAATTGATTAGCAAATCGCTACAATGCAAAAGAGATTTTTTTGCTAATTAAACTAAATTAAAGGAATATATATGAGCCCACCGCATCGCCCAGAAACGCTCGCTATTCATGCAGGGTACGAACCAGAACCAACCACCAAAGCTGTCGCTGTCCCTATCTACCACACCAGTTCGTATGCCTTTGATAACACCCAACACGGTGCTGACCTTTTTGATCTGAAAGTTGCCGGCAATATCTACACCCGTATCATGAACCCAACCAACGCTGTGCTTGAAGCGCGTATGGCAGCGTTAGAAGGCGGCATCGGCGCATTAACGGTGGCATCCGGGATGGCGGCGATTACTTATACCATCCAAACGCTATGTGAGGCAGGTGATAACATCGTCTCAGTATCAACTTTATATGGCGGTACTTACAACTTATTTGCCCATGCGTTGCCACGTCAAGGTATCGAAGTGCGTTTTTTTGATTATACCCAACCTGAGACCTTGGTTGATTTGATTGATGAACGTACTAAATTGGTATTTGGCGAAAGTATTGGCAATCCATTGGGTAACGTGCTGGATATCGCAAAAATTAGCGAATTTGCTCATAGCAAAGGCGTACCTGTGGTAATTGATAATACCGTCGCCACGCCAACATTGTGCCGTCCATTTGAGCATGGGGCTGATATTGTGATTCATTCATTGACCAAATATGTGAGCGGTTCGGGCACGTCGGTGGGTGGGGTGATTATCGATAGTGGTAAATTTGATTGGGGCGCTCACAAAGAACGTTTCGCGATTTTAAATACCCCAGATGCCAGCTATCATGGTGTCAATTTTGTCGAAGCCATGGGTGCTGCGGCGTTTATTGCCCGTGCACGCGTTGCGCCCTTACGTAATACCGGTGCGGCACTAAGCCCAATGAACGCTTGGCAAATTATGCTTGGGCTAGAGACGTTAGCCTTGCGCATGGAGCGACATTGCCAAAATGCCCAAGCCGTGGCAGAATTTTTAAACCATCATCCGCAAGTGGCTTGGGTCAAGTACGCAGGATTAACCGACCATCCAGAGCATAAGCTTGCGCAAACATACTTTGGTGGTAAGCCATCAGCGATTCTAACCTTTGGGTTAAAGGGCGGTCGTGAAGCAGGGGCGAAGTTCATTGATGCGCTACAATTAATTACCCGTTTGGTCAATATCGGTGATGCCAAGTCACTCGCTTGTCACCCTGCAACTACTACACACCGCCAGTTAAATGCTGAAGAGTTGCAAAAAGCAGGTGTCAGCGAAGACATGATTCGTTTATCCATTGGTATTGAGCATATTGACGACATCAAAGCTGACCTTGAGCAAGCGTTAGCCGCAGCCAAATAATCGTCATACATATAAATAAGCGCTTGACATAAAAAAGCGAGCCTTCAACTCGCTTTTTTGAATTTAAAAAATAAAAAATTAGACAAAAAAACACCCCAAATGAATGGGGTATTTTTAATAAGTCTACAACCTAGCGGTTGTCGCTTATTATTTAGCTGCTGCTGCTTGTGCCGCTGCCACTTCTTCAGCGAAGTTTTCTTGTTTTTTCTCGATGCCTTCACCCACTTCTAAGCGTTTGAATGCTTTAACCGTCATACCTTCAGATTTTAATATATCGCCAACTTTTTTCTCGTTGTCGATAACGTAAGGTTGGTTCAACAAAGTCACTTCGTTCAAGTACTTTTGTAGACCACCTGTGATCATTTTTTCAATCACGGCGTCTGGTTTGCCAGATTCTTTCGCTTTCGCTTCGATGATGTCTTTTTCACGCGCTAGAATATCAGCAGGTACATTGGCTTCATCAACGGCGATTGGGTTGAATGCTGCAACTTGCATCGCTACGTGTTTTGCGGTGTCTGCATTGCCACCTTCAACAGAAACCACTACACCAATACGGATACCGTGACGGTAAGAGGCTAGGTTGTCACCTTCAATCACTTCTGCACGGCGTACTTGGATATTTTCGCCGATTTTTTGTACGAGCTCAACACGGGCTTCTTCAACCGTTTGACCATCGCCATACGGCAATGCAGAGATAGCCGCTACATCAGTGGTATCGTTAGCAAGCGCCAGTTCAGCTACTTTGTTTGCAAATGCGGTGAAGTTAGCATCTTTTGCCACGAAGTCAGTTTGACAGTTTACTTCAAGTAGTAAGGCTTTGTTACCTTCTTGAGCGATAATGATAGCACCATCAGCAGCAATGTTACCTGCTTTTTTAGCAGCTTTTGCTTGACCTGATTTACGCAGGTTATCGATTGCGGTTTCGATGTCGCCGTCTGCTTCTTGCAGGGCTTTTTTACATTCCATCATACCAAGACCTGTACGGTCACGTAATTCTTTTACCAGTTTTGCACTAATTTCTGCCATGAGATACCTCAATTGATTATCATTATAGATGAGAATTGGGTTGTTTATTGTCTAAAAATTTGAAGATTAAAGGACAAAAATGGGTGATTTTTGCCCTTTAATATTACGCTACAAATTCGAATTTTTATAAACCAATTTTGTGTTTACCTATCAAAGTTAGTTTATAAAATTTTGATGACAGTATCATAACAACCTAAGCAATGCGCTGCTATGATACTACGGTAACCATTATTCTGCCGCAGCTTCTGCTGGTGCTTCAGTTACTGCTTCTTCTTGATTTGCTGCTTTGCCGCCTTGAGTTTTAGCGTATTCTTTACCAGCGATAATTGCATCTGCAACCGCTGATACGTATAGCGTTACCGCACGAATCGCATCGTCATTGGCAGGAATGACATAATCTACGTCATCTGGGTTTGAGTTTGTATCAACGATACCAATAACAGGGATACCTAAGTTTTTTGCTTCTTTGATTGCAATCGCTTCATGGTCAACGTCAACCACAAAAATTGCATCAGGTAGACCGTTCATGTTTTTGATACCGCCTAAGGCACGCTCAAGTTTTTCCATTTCGCGAGTACGCTCTAACGCTTCACGTTTGGTTAACTTAGCAAACGTACCATCTTCAGCTTGTTTTTCGTATTCTTTCAAACGAGTAATTGACTGACGGATGGTTTTCCAGTTGGTTAACATGCCACCTAACCAGCGATGGTCAACATAAGGCATACCAGCGCGAGCGGCTTGTTCGCTGATAACGTTGCTTGCTGCACGTTTAGTACCAACAAATAGTACTTTGTTGCCACGTGCTGCTTCACGATTTACGAAGTTTAGTGCTTCGTTCATCGCTTTAACGGTGTGCTCAAGGTTGATGATGTGAATTTTGTTACGTGCACCAAAAATAAATTTGCCCATTTTTGGATTCCAAAAACGAGTTTGGTGACCAAAGTGTGCACCGGCTTCTAAAAGATCACGCATTGAAACTTGGGTAGGATTAGCTGACGCCATGAGATTTCCTTAAGTAAAGTTGGGTTATGCCTCCACATTACCGATTAAGCCGATTTGCAAACACGCATCAAAATCTACAGGATTTTAATTAATCAAATTTGCAAACACCCAGCTTAACTCTTATCAAGTTTGTTAGCTTGAAAATAGCAATGTGTGTGTCATGTTAGTAAATAAAAAAAGCAATCTGCCATTTCAAGATAAAATGACAAACTGCTATTTTAACACATTTTTATATGGTTAAGCTATATGTTTTAGCAAATGCAGATGGTAATTATTCAACCAATCCGATTAAGTCACCATAACCTTCTTGTTCCATCTCATCTACAGGGATGAAACGTAGCGATGCGCCATTGATGCAATAGCGCATGCCGCCAAGCTCAGGAAGACCGTCATTAAACACATGGCCTAAATGCGAATCAGCAACACGGCTGCGTACTTCAGTACGTCGCATACCGTGACTGTCATCAAACAATTCATTGATTACTGCTGTATCAATCGGTTTGCTAAAGGCGGGCCAACCACAACCTGAGTCATACTTGTCCGATGAGCTAAAAAGCGGCTCACCACTCACAATATCCACATAGATACCACGTTCAAATTGGTGATCATATTCATGACTAAAAGGGCGTTCAGTGCCGTTTTGCTGTGTCACATAATATTGCTCATCATTCAAATTTGCCTTGATTTCAGCTTCAGACGGTCTTACATACTTCTGTGTATCGATATTAATTGAATTAGCCATAGACGTTCCCAGCCTTTGTTGTCATTGTAGAACATCACAATAGTTACAACCCTTCCAAAATTCAAGTAACAACTGTTTAAACAAATAGTAGTTTTGTGAAAAAGGCGAAAAGCGCTATAATACGTCTTCTTAAATTTTTGTAAAATCAGATAATTATTGTATGAAAACACTATTAAATAACCCGGAAGCCGTTGAAAAAATGCGCGTCGCTGGTAAGTTAGCCGCCGACGTCTTAGTGATGTTAGATGAATATGTCAAAGAAGGTGTAACGACAGGGGCATTAGACAAGCTTGCCCACGACTATATTGTCGATATCCAAAAAGCCATTCCTGCCAATGTCGGCTATCATGGCTACCAGCATACGCTTTGTACCTCAATCAACCATGTTGTTTGTCATGGTATTCCCGATGACAGCCGTATCCTAAAAGAGGGCGATATCGTCAATATTGATGTCACAGTGATAAAAGATGGCTATCATGGTGATACTTCAAAAATGTGGATTATCGGTGAAGGATCTATCATGGCGCAGCGTATCTGCAAAATTGCCCAAGACGCACTATATGCAGGGATGAAAGCTGTTCGCAATGGCGCCTATGTAGGCGATATTGGCGCAGCGATTCAAGCGGTGGCTGAACCCGAGCGTTTTAGCGTAGTAAGAGAATATTGCGGACATGGAATTAGTGACGTATACCATGATGAACCACAAATTCTGCACTATGGTAAAAAAAATACCGGTTTACAACTGACGACAGGCATGACATTTACCATTGAACCAATGATTAACCAAGGTGTATGGCAAACCAAAACCTTACCCGATAAATGGACGGTAATTACTAAAGACCGTAAATTGTCCGCCCAATGGGAACACACACTGATGGTCACTGAAAACGGCTGTGAAGTGTTTACCAAGCGTCCAGAAGAAGATTTGAGTTTTTTAAACAGTTAAAATATGAATAAAATCATTAATATAAAAGAAAGTTAGTAATTAATTTAAAATTATTTATATTTTCCTGTTGACACCCATTTAGATTCACGTATAATACGCCACCACTGAGCGACGAAGAGTTTACAAATAAGTAAAACAAGTTACGAAGCTTAGCAAGAATTAAAATAAAGCTTGACAGCGTAAAACAAAACGTATTACAATATCAAGCTCACCAGATGATAGACGATATCTTTGGTACATTAAATAACAACGAACACAAGAACAACTTGTGTGGATTTTCACTTAGGGCGATAAA
>NZ_DALZEG010000003.1:0-230249 GCF_031979465.1 Moraxella sp. CTOTU46934 | reverse complement strand
TATGTCTATTTGTGCCATTCTAGTGCCCACTTCATTTTTTAGTGGGCACTATCTCGTATTTTTTAGAATGGTGGTAGATGGGATGGTCGGATGCTTACAATTCATTTGTCATCATTGCTATTCTTGTTTAAATTTTAGCCATAAAAATACCCTAGCAAGTAGGGTATTTTTGCCGCTTAAACCATTTATTGATTATCTAATACTTTGTTGTCATAGATAGGCGCATTGCGGTCTTCAAAAACCACTTCGTCCTCAACAAATTCTGGTTTGACTTCGACAATAAAGTCTTTGCGCGACATACCGAGCCACAGTGGAATCGCACTGGCAATATACACCGATGAGAAAGTACCTAAAATCAAGCCAATGAGCAATGCTACAGAGAACCAATGTAAGCTTTCGCCGCCAAGCAGCAGCATCGCGACCACCACCAGCAACACTGTTGAAATGGTCATAATAGTACGACGTAGCGTTTCAGTGAGCGATAAATTGACAATTTGCGCTGGGCTAGCACCACGGACACGGCGAAAATTCTCACGGATACGGTCAAAGACGACGATGGTATCGTTAATCGAGTAACCAATCAATGATAACACCGCGGCAAGCACGGTCAAATCAAATGGCCAGCCAAAAAATGCGAAAATACCCACGGTGATAATACTATCATGAAATAACGCCAACACCGCGCCTAAGGCTAATTTGGCTTGGAAGCGCACCATCACGTAAATAAACATACACAGTAATGCCAGTGCCGTTGCCCCCAAGGAGCTGATATAAATCTCATTACCTACTTGACTGCCAACCACGTCAATGTTCTTGATGTTAGCATTGTTATTGGGTAAATCTAACGCAGTATCGAGAGAGTTTGATAACCCTTCGATTTGTTTTTGCGGCGGCAGGCGTACCAGAATTTCTTTGTTACTGCCCAAATATTGCACCACACTGTCATTGATTTTATGGCTCGTTAAGGCTGACTGAACTTGGGCTTGTTGTACCGGTTGTTCATAAACAACCGTGGCTGACACACCGCCAGTAAAATCTAAGCCTAGATTTAAACCTTTGGTTAAAATAGCGACCAAAGCCAGAATCGTTAAGATGGCAGATAATATGGCAAAAGGTTTAGCTACCTTTAAAAAATCAATGATACGCCGACCGGCAAAGAATTTTTCACCGCCAAAATCCTCTGCCGAAAATTCAGCACTGGCAGTGTTCGCCACTGCTAATCCAGCGTTTTGGGTTGTTGTATCGGAGGAGTTGGCAGGTTGCTTGACCAAATTTTTATTCACCCCTTTACCATTACGGCGCGGCGTTTTGCGGTGCTGGGTATTTGATGCTATTTCATCACTACGACGTACGCCGAGCTCTGAGAGTTTTTGCTCGGGGTTAATGGGTTCTGAGCCATCTAAACCGTCTAGATCCTCTAACTTGTCATCATTCATTATTCGCTCCTTAACCAATACTTAGGCGTTTGACAGTTTTGCGGTAGCCATAAGCTAACTGTACCAGTGCACGCGTGACGGTCACTGAGGTGAAGATAGAGCTGGCAATACCAATGGCTAAGGTGACAGCAAAACCTTTAATCGGACCTGTACCAATCGCAAATAAAATAAATGCGACAATCAAGGTAGTCAGCTGTGCATCAAAAATACTGGTAAATGCGCGGTTAAAACCTGCCACAATCGCAGATTTTGGTCTGGCGCCGTTGGCAAGCTCTTCGCGGATGCGTTCAAATATCAGCACGTTGGCATCCACCGCCATCCCGATGGTTAACACGATACCTGCGATACCCGGCAATGTCAGGGCAGAACCAATCAATGACATGATGGCTAAAATCATCATTAAGTTAAAAATTAACGCAATATTGGCAATCAAACCAAATAAACGATAAAAAATAATCATAAATAAGAACACGAGTAAGTAGCCGACTTGGGTAGAGAACATACCTTTTTGGATGTTATCTTGTCCCAATGATGGACCAATAGTACGTTCTTCAACAAAATACATGGGCGCCGCTAGCGCACCTGCACGAAGTAACAAAGCCAGCTCTGAGGCTTCTGCATTACTATCTAAGCCCGTGATTTGGAAAGTTGAGCCAAAGACGCCTTGAATGGTCGCTTGATTGATAATATGGCTTTCTGCGTAAGGTGTTCTTACTTCTTTATTTTGACCCGTCACTGGGTCTGGCTGGAAGGTGACACGCTGCTTATTTTCAATAAACAGCACCGCCATTTGTTTGCCCACTGATTTTGCTGTGGTGTTTTGCATCAAACGACCACCCGCGTTATCCAGCGTGATATTCACTTGGGGGCGACCATTTTGATCCATCCCTGCTTGGGCATCCTGTACGTTTCGACCGGTGACCACAGCTTGACGTTCCAATAAGGTTTTTTGTGGGCTGTCGACTTCACCAAATGAGTAGGCTTCAGTGCCTGCAGGCAATACCCCAGATGGATTGGCTTGGAAAGTATTATTTTGGTCAGAAACCATACGAAATTCGAGATTGGCGGTACGACCAATGACCCTTTTGGCTTCTGCAGTATCTTGTACCCCCGGTAATTCTACCACAATACGATTAGCACCTTGTGATTGCACCACGGCTTCAGCCACGCCTAGCTCATTAATACGGTTACGCAAAGTCGTCAAGTTTTGGGTGACCGCATCTTGAGAGATTTGTGAAATCGTCGACTGGGTCAAAGTCATGTTAATCGCTGGACCCGCCGCATTGATGAGCGGCTGTAACTCGTAATTTGTCCCAAAGCGACTACGTAACACATTAATAGCTTGATCACGCGCGGCATTATCGACAAAGTTTAAAGTCAGATTATTTTGCCCTGCTTGTAAATTGGTCACGGCAATTTTTTGGTTGCGTAGCTCTGTACGGATATCTCGGGCTAAGTTTTCCAAACGCTGAGAGACGGTTTTGCTCATATCGACTTCTAGTACAAACCGTACACCACCACGCAAGTCCAACCCTAATTTAATAGGATTGCCGCCAATATTACGTAGCCATGCTGGTGTGGTTTGTGCCAAGTTCAACGCCACAACATAATTGTCACCAAGTTTTTCTTTTAGCACTTGTTGCGCTTTAAGCTGCGTTTCAGTCGACTCATCACCAATTTTTAACAAAGCTGATTTACCATCAAAACTGTTGTTTTTGGTTGGGATATTGGCGGCATTTAGGATGGTTTCCGCTTGTTTTAGCACATCATTGGTCAATGTAGTACTAGCGGAAGCCCCCGTGATTTGAACGGCGGGCTTGTCTGGGTAAAGGTTTGGTAGGGCATACAGGGTGCTCAGTAGCAGCACAATGCCGATTAAAAAGTATTTCCAAGCAGGGTAGTGCATAATCTTGACTTCTTAAACTTGATTTTTTTAGGTAACTAGTTGTTCTACTAGGGCTATTAACCGCGATCAACAAGACAGTACAATATCATAATAGCCAGTTGGCAACTTAACAGAATGCTAGGTCGCCAACCTGACAGGTGAGCTGCATCAGCAATTATTTAAGACTATCAATGGTACCCACAGGCAATACCGAAATGATTGAGGCTCGTTGCACCATCACCTCTTGGGTAGTATTTAATGCAACAACCGCATATTCACCTTGAAGCTTTTTGATTTTTCCCATCAAGCCACCGGCAAATACCACTTCATTGCCTTCTTTAATGGCATCAATCATTTGACGATGCTCTTTGTTACGACGGCTTTGTGGTCGGATAATAATGAAGTAAAAAATAGCAAAAAAAGCCAATGGTAATAGCATTTGCATAATGGTGGAAGCACCCGTTCCAGTAGGTGCTGCCGCCGCACCTTCCGCATGGGCAGATTGGATAAATGCTAAAATAGCGGTAAGTAGCATAGTTAAAATACCCTTAAATTGAGATTTAGTCATAAAACAGTGATAAAAACAACCTGTAATGATAACCGATTTAGCCAAATTAATAAATGATTAACCCTTGTTTGCTGAAATAATTCAGCGCTAGGAAGATGAACGGTGAGTAGAAAATCCAGCGATTTTGGATAATTTTGGATAATATGGTCACAGGATTTTATCAGTATTATTCACTATTTTATGCTTGATTATTAACAATGAAGTAACAATAAAGTTAATGGTTATGCTATGCTTAGTTGTAACAAATTATTTCTTTTAGGGTCAAACAATTGGGTGTTACCAATTGAAGGAAAATCTCATGACTATCACGTTAAATTTTCAACCGATTGATAAAATCCGAAAGCAAGTAAGGTCAAAATTATGGTTAGGGTTAGTCATGGCGACTTCGTTAACCGCCCCAACGCTGGCAAATGCTGAAATCACCCAGCGTGATATCGATAATTACGGTGCGGCGATGGCGGCTGCAGCAAATGCTAAGAGCATTTCGCGCGTTGCAAGCCTAGTGGCTGATGATGCCTTGATATCTGTGTCGCGTAAAGGAAAAACCACCACCTTAAATAAAAGCAATTATCTAAACCTCTTGCAAAACAACTGGTCAAAAGCAACGCGATATGGCTATGATATACAATTAAACAATGTGGTATCTAGCGGTAACCATGCCAAGGCAGATGCGATAACGACGGAAGTCATCGTCGAAAATAACGTAACGACACGTTTAGTAACAACTTCACGTATTACCTTCGTTGAAAGCGGTAACTCAGTGTTATTGTCCAGGGCGATTAGCCAGCTTGTGATTGAAAAGCACTAATTTAGTGGTATTAAAAGTGGTGTTAAACAGGGTGGTACAAAAGTTTTGTGCCACTTTTTTTATGGATTCTAGTATAATTTCAGCCAATATTTAATTTCACTGGCTTGAAATCACAGCCGTTTTTTTATTTATAATGTCAAATTTTAGCTTATATTCTTTCATAGTTTTACGCTATGAGATGGATATATGTCCTACATCTAAATTGCAAAAAAGAGCTAGGAATTATCATGTTGCTTTCGATAAGCCATTCATCAAAAAAAACTATCAAACCGTTAAGTTTAGCTATTTCCTCTATTATTTTGGCAGCCTGTAGCAGTGCGCCAACCACCAGCACCACCAGTCCAGCCGGTAAACCCATGATTGGATCATCCAGTCACAGCAAAAGCACGGTGCGTAGCGCGCAAGAAAATGCGGCGCTACTGGATATGGATAGTTTGGATGAACTGGAAGGCCTGCTTGAAGCCACCGACATGACCATGGTAGAGAATAACGCTTTGTTGGTTCAGCGCTATGGTAATTTGTGGGATAGGCTGCGCGTCAATTTTCGTATGAACTCCAATGTGTACGATCCGCGTATTGAAGCGCAAAAAAGTTGGTTTATTAGCCGCCAAGACTATCTAAACCGCTTAACAGCGCGTGCTAGCCGCTATTTATACTACACAGTGCGCGAAGCTGAACGTCGCAATATCCCAACAGAACTGGCATTATTGCCTGTGATTGAAAGCTCTTATGACCCCAATGCCAATAGTAACGCGTCTGCTGCAGGGTTATGGCAGTTTATTCCAAGTACAGGCCGTATTTATGGGTTGAATCAAACCAGCACCTTTGATGGTCGACGCGATGTGATTGAGTCAACCCGTGCCGCTTATGACTTTTTGACGGCTTTGTATAACCAGTTTGGGAGTTGGGAGTTGGCATTGGCAGCGTACAATGCCGGTCCAGGCCGTGTCCAATCCGCGATTAATTATAATGCAGCACGTGGTCTACCAACGGATTATTGGTCGCTCAAATTACCTACTGAAACGATGAACTATGTCCCTCGGTTTTTGGCTGTGGCGCAAATCGTCAAAAATCCGAGTACCTACAATGTGTATTTACCCGCAATTGCGAACCGTCAGCATTTTAGAAGTGTCCCTGCCAATGTTGGCGTGAGCTTGTATGAAATTGGCAGTCTGACAGGCGTAAGCTACGATGAACTGCGCGCCCTAAATCCTGCGTTGATTGCAGGTACGGTAGATATGTCGGGCCCAAGCCGTATTTTGATTCCCAATGATCTCAATGAGTCAGTTGACCGTAAAATCACCCAATTACGCGGTAATGGTTATATGAGTCAACAAGGTTATTTGGCAAACAATAGCTATGTCACGCCTAAAACTGTTACACCGACTTATAACACACCGACCACAAACTCTGGCAACCAAACCCGAAATACAACCACAAGTCAGGGTGATTCACTCAGTGCCGCCAAACAAGCCTATAGCAAAAAAGAAACAGTTAACTTGCCATCGTCTAGCAGCGATTTGGCGGCGATGGCAACTAGTATGGTTAAAAACCAAACCACGACTTATATCGCCCCCATTCCTAGTACGTCAAGCATCCAAAGCCGCAATACAGTAATCAAAGAACCACCGATTACCGCCACTGAGCAAAAAATAGTGACCGCTGAAATGCAGTCTACCAATACATTACCAACCACTTCAGCCGTTGTTACTGCCAACAACACCGTGGTGCAAGAGCCGCCTTTATCCAATCAAGAGCGTAACTTGATTGCTAAAGAAATTGAAAAAACCGCACCCCAAGTAGAGCAAGCGATTAACCCTACCGATGGTAATATCAAGCTCAATGCTATTCAGACCCAGCAATCTGTGCTAGAAGCCAAAGGCGAAACCAAAAAACTCAGTTACGAAGAACCGCCAGTGGTGTTGCCAAAAGAGGTCAAAATTACCCAAGCGTCGAGCTTAAATGGCAAAGCCCCAAACACGGCGCAAGCGACCACGAGCAAATCCAATACCACCAGTGAAAGCAAAGCTGTCACAGTTAGCAAGCAAGCTGCCAAAAAACGTCCAAGTGGCACACGCAGCACCTATCAAGTCAAAGCTGGCGACACCTTGGCAAATATCGCCAGTCGCATGGGTGTAAATTGGCGAGATATCGCTGAATGGAACCAAATTGACCCAAATGCTGCCTTGCTAGCAGGTTCAACACTTTACTTATACAACGCCAAGCCTATCGAACCCAAAGTAGCAGAAGCGCCAAAACGTAAAGCCAATAGCTATATCGTGCAAGCGGGGGATACCTTGACAGGCATCGCCGACAAGTTTGATCTAAATGTCAGTGAGTTAGCAAAATTCAATAATTTACCAGTCACTTATCAAGTGCGTACCAACCAAAACTTGTGGTTAATTCCAGACAAAATGCCAGAGCCGCCAGTGGCACAGCCCGCAGCGCAAAAGCCTGCCCCTGCTAGAGCTGAAGTGCAACCGGTATCAAGTCGTTATACGGTTCAGACGGGTGATACCTTGTCGGGTATCGCTGATCGACTGTCCGTATCGCCCAAAGACATTGCCGATGTCAACGGTTTTAACACCAATTATCGTGTGCAAAAAGGACAAGTCATCATCGTGCCTGTCACAGTTGAAAAGGTCAAATATGCGCTAGCTGGCAAATCGATTACCTACGCAGTACGTCCAGGTGATAGTTTAGGTAGTGTCGCCAATAACTTTGATTTAACGGTAGCAGACTTGGCGAAAGCCAATTATCTAAAACCCACAGCCAACTTAATTCAAGGGCAAAAACTGGTTATTCCTCAAGCAGGATTGGGTACGGTGGCTAGTGTGACAGCGACCCGCGAACCGATGAGCAAGCAGGACTCTGCAAAACCAGAGAGCAAAAAAGAAACAAAAAAAGAGACCAAAGCAGCCAAAGACGCCCAATCAGAGGATGATAACAAGCCAGCGTCAAAACCAGTAAGCAAATATAGCCGTGGTGATACGCAAAGCTACCAAGTAAAATCTGGTGATAGCCTGACAAACTTGAGTGCAAAATATGGCGTTTCCAAAAGCGAACTTGCCGCTTTAAATAACTTAAAAGGTAATGAGTCGTTATTGATTGGTCAAAACATCAAAATCCCGAAAACCACAACAACCTATAAAGTCAAAGCAGGCGAAGGCTTAATTTCTTTGGCAGGACGCTTTGGCATCAGCCCTAAAGAACTGGCTAGCTTAAATAACTTGTCACCAACGGCCTCGCTAAAAGTGGGTCAAATCATTACGGTGCCAAAATAGGTTAACTATAGTTTATAAAATAAGAAAACCACTATGTAAAAATAGTGGTTTTTTACTTAAGTTTTTGCCCAGTTTTTATAGTTTAGTTTTTATACTTAGCAAGGAAATAATAGGCAATAAAAAAGCGTATTTAATTAAAAATACGCCTTTTTTAGATATAGGGTTAATTAGTTAACCATATCTTTTAAACTTTTACCTGCTTTAAAGCTTGGCACTTTGCTTGCTGGAATTTGAATTTCTTCTTTAGTCTGTGGGTTACGACCTGTACGTGCTTGGCGTTCTTTCACGCTAAACGTACCAAAGCCAACCAGTGACACGGTATCATTGGCTTTCATTGCTTCGCCAATCGTTGCAATAAAGGCATTTAATGCTTCAGTTGATTGGGCTTTAGAAAGACCACTTTTTTTAGCAATGCTATCAACTAATTCTGACTTATTCATAAGAATATCCTTCAAATTTTTAGGGATGAAAATAAACGTTATATATACAAAGCACACGCTTGGCAATTAATTAGGCTCAAAGCCTTAAGTATCAAGTGCTGCATAAGTAATTATGATTCGATTATAAGTAAACTCCAACGGCTTCACAAGCAGTTTAAGCATAATTTCTGTGGAATTAAGCATTGATTAACGTGTTTTTGCAAAATATAGTGGTTAGCACACCAAACGATAACATTTTTTTTCAACAAAAATCGCTAAAACTTGTTATATAAAACCATATGGCTAAAATCAATCTAGCCATTATGCTTTTATTAGCAGCCAATATGAATATTGAACGACTAGCATTGTTTTATACCAGACTTACAATAATTAATGTTATTAACAACCTTTTGAAGTTACACTATCGACAAATTACAAAACCCATATTTGATTAATTTTGTGGAAATTTAATGAACGATAATTTTCAAACTTCGACCAATGCCCCAAGCAATATAGCCACGACAGCGCTCAATGTGGTATTAGTGATTATTGAAACCTTGCTGACCCTGTTGCTACGTTTTGATGCAGATCTTCGTAAGACTGTTTATCCTTTAGCCACTACCAATACCGTCGTTCGTATTCACGCTTATATCCCAAGCGTCACTTTTTATGTGACTTTTACCGTTAACGGCATTTTGTTAGACAGTCAATTACAGCCTTCTCAGCAGGTCGATGTGACCATCAATGGCTTTACTTGGCAAATCGCCCAGAATTTATTTACCAACCAGCCCAAAGCCATCGAGCAGCTACAAATCCGCGGCGAAGCACAAAAGATGGCAGAGGTGAAGGCTTTTTTACATCAAATTGGTATCAATCAGCTATTACAAGTCATCACAAAAGCAGTCAAAGGTGATAAAGACAAGCAAAAAGTCAAAAAACCTATCAAAACCGATGCTGACTATAAACAACAAGTCGAGGCACTCAATAGCCAAGTTAATGCCGCAGCCCTACAAAACACAGCGCTTGAAGCACAAATTGTAGAATTAAAAAGTAAAAATAAATGGATGAAACGCGCGGCAATTGCATTTTTTGTATTATTCATCATTTGTGCGATTGGTTGGGTAGTAAAATAACAACTATTGCCTGCATTGCTTTGATTAAAGTCGCTTATCATTAAACAAATAAATCTGAGAAATAAATAAATCCGAGCGTTTTAGTAAGAATTAATCTTGACTAAAAGACTCGGATTTTCATATAATAGTCCTACCAACCATAAAACGCGTTTTCACAATTTACGATGCTTGAACAGATTTAAATTTTTAACTTAAGTGGGGCTATTATGCGATTGACAACCCGAGGACGCTATGCAGTGACGGCGCTGCTAGATTTGGCATTGCAAGAGCAAAAACATGAATTGGCTGTGTCATTGTCTGATATCGCAAAACGTCAAGAGATTTCTATTTCTTATCTTGAGCAGTTGTTTTCAAAGCTGCGTAAAAAAGGTTTGGTGGTAAGCACTCGTGGGGCATCAGGTGGTTACCATATTGCCAAACCCATCAATGAAATCTCAATTATGAGTATTATTTCAGCAGTTGATGAGTCGGTTGATGCCAGAGCTTGCGAAGGTAAAGGTAACTGCCAAGATGGCGCTATGTGTTTAACCCATGATTTATGGAATGGCTTGTCAGAGCAAATTGAAAACTATTTGTCCACCGTGACACTAGATACGCTCATCAACCGTCAAATTATCCGTGAAATTTCTGAGCGTCAAATTTTAATGGTTGAAGACATGCAGGATAAAAATCAGTCTGCGGTAAACCCAATGACAGAGGCACCCGTATCGCAACGATCAAAGAAAATCAGCAATAAAGTTAGTAACAACAGCAAAACCTTACAACAAAATTCCGGGGAGAATTTGTTAGCATGAATAAATTAGTCTATTTAGATTATGCCGCGACTACACCAATTGATGAGCAAGTCGCCCAAAAGATGATGAAATACATGACCTTTGATGGCGTGTTTGGTAATCCTGCCTCACGTTCACATGGGTTTGGTTGGCAAGCGGAAGAAGCAGTTGAAACCGCACGCGAGCAAATCGCGGAGTTAATCAACGCCGATCCACGTGAAATTGTATTTACTTCAGGTGCTACTGAGTCAGACAATTTAGCGATTAAAGGGGTGGCACAGTTTTATAGTGGTAAAGGCAAACACATTATTACCAGTAAAATTGAACATAAAGCCGTGCTAGACGTCTGCCGTGAATTAGAAACAGAAGGTTTTGAAATCACCTATTTAGACCCACAGCCAAAGACAGGTCTGATTACGGTTGACCAAGTTAAAGACGCTATTCGTGAAGATACTATTTTAGTGACCCTAATGATGGTTAACAACGAACTTGGCACTTTAACAGATGTTGCGGCGATTGGTGAAATCACACGTGAAAAAGGTATTATTTTTCATGTCGATGCGGCACAGGCAGCCGGTAAAACCCCGATTGATTTAGAGCAATTAAAAGTTGATTTGATGAGTTTTTCTGGGCATAAAATTTATGGTCCTAAAGGTATTGGTGCGCTATATGTTCGACGTAAACCACGTGTGCGTCTAAAATCACAAATGCAAGGTGGTGGTCATGAGCGTGGTATGCGTTCAGGTACTTTGGCAACGCATCAGATTGTAGGAATGGGTGAAGCCTTTGCCATTGCGGGCAAACGTATGGCAGAAGATGAAGCCAGACTGACAAAACTGCGCCAACGTCTGTGGGATGGCTTAAAAGAGCTTGATGAGGTTTATCTTAATGGTGACATCAATCACAGCATCCCAAATATCGTCAACATCAGCTTTAACTTTGTAGAAGGCGAATCGTTGATGATGTCATTGAAAGATTTTGCCGTGTCGTCTGGTTCTGCTTGTACATCAGCGACGCTTGAGCCTTCCTACGTATTACGTGCGATTGGATTATCAGATGAGCTTGCTCACAGTTCAATTCGTTTTAGTTTGGGACGTTATACCACCGAAGAAGATGTTGACCATGCGATTGCTGAGATGCGAACCGCGGTTGAAAAATTACGCGCTTTATCACCGCTTTGGGATATGTATAAAGAAGGCGTTGATTTAAATAGTGTGGAATGGAATGAACATTAATTTGAATTAAAAATTAATTTCCATTAAAAATTTATTCAATCAAATTAATAAGTAAAGATTAGTCAGTTACGTTTAACGTAACCAGCCAAAAGGAAAATGAAATGGCCTACAGTGATAAAGTGCTTGACCATTATGAAAATCCACGAAATGTGGGAAACTTAGATAAAGATGCCAAAAATGTCGGTACCGGTATGGTCGGTGCCCCAGCGTGTGGAGATGTGATGCGCCTGCAAATCCAAGTGGGTGATAACGGTATCATTGAAGATGCGCGCTTTAAAACCTATGGTTGTGGTTCAGCCATTGCCTCAAGCTCATTGGTGACAGAGTGGCTTAAAGGCAAAACCCTGGATGAAGCTAGCGCAATTAAAAACAAAGATATCGCAGAGGAGCTGGCATTGCCACCGGTTAAAGTGCACTGCTCAGTGCTGGCAGAAGACGCCATTAAAGCAGCGATTGAAGATTATAAATCCAAATCTGAAGCTTGATTGATTTCACGATTGTCACAGTCTTATTGATTCATCCTCAATAAGACTTTGGCTCAGTTACTTAAAGTGAGTCGCTTAAAGATTGAAATTAGTAGATGGGGTAGTAAAGTGATTGAATTATCAAACGATGCAGCTGAACATGTACGCGATTTTTTACAAAACCGTGGTCATGGCGAAGGTATCCGCGTAGGTATCCGAACCGCAGGTTGTTCTGGCTTAGCGTATGTGCTGGAATTTGTCGATGAGCCAGACCCTAACGACCAACGTTTTGAAAGCAACGGGGTTAGTGTATTTGTCGATCCAAAAAGCTTGGTTTATCTTAATGGTTTGAAAATGGATTTTGTCAAAGAAGGTCTCAATGAAGGCTTTAAATTTAGTAATCCAAACCAAAAAGGTGAGTGTGGCTGTGGTGAATCTTTCACCGTTTAGTTTTTAATATTTTTTTGTCAGTATATTGATGGCTCGGTAGGGGAAATTGAAAATGGTTAATTATTTTGAGTTGATGAATGTACCCCAACACTATCAAATTGATATAGCCAAGCTTCAGCAGACCCTTCGCCAGCTTCAATCTAAGTTCCATCCTGATACTAATCTTGATGCGTCTGTAGCTGAGCAAAACCTTTTGCTATCTGCTAATACCGATGGTTTTTTGCGTGAATCAATCGCCAAATTATCCTCACTAAAGCCTGAGCAAGCGTCTGCTATTATTAATGAAGCTTATAATACGCTTAAAAACCCCGATTCGCGCGCGACACATTTATTGGCACTCAAAGGCATTTCACAATCTATTAATCAGCCGATTCGTGATTTGGACTTTTTAGACGATGCCATGTCATTTCGCATCGATTTAGACGATGCCGATAGCCAAAGTATTACCTTGCTTAGCAAAAAACTTACCGAATGGCTAAGTAATTATCAGCTTGCTTTTGACGAAGTTTATCAAAAAATTGATAACTCAGATGCAGCTGAGGCCAATGATGATGCCTTAACCAAGCAAGCGATAGATATCATTCAAAAACTACAGTTTTTGGTTAAACTGCAAGCAGATGTGGCAAAAACCACCGATGAATTAGCCAAGCAAAATTTTGATAATGATGACGATTTGTATGTGTAATTCATTATTAAAGAGTAAGTCGTCCTAGCATTGGTTAAGTTTTATTTGGTTTATCATATTTTTAATTTATAATACCATCCGTTTTGACTTTCTATAAAGATACAAACTAAGCTAAAGATATAAACTAAGCTGGTTTTATTTTCAAATTATTTTTTCTATTTTTTAATTGGTCCAATTTATGTCGTTATTACAAATCGCTGAACCCAATCAAAGTGCCAAGCCCCATGCGCATCGTTTTGCTTTAGGAATTGATTTAGGAACCACGCGCTCACTGGTAGCGGTAGTGCGTTCAGGTGAGCCACAAGTGATTGGCGATAAAGTTAGTGAGTGTCAATCTAACGCCAATGACAATGACGACAGTCAAAGTGCTAATCAGGTAAAAGGTATCGATTGCCAAAAGCTTTTGCCCTCGGTGGTGTATTTTGGCTTAGATAACAATGGCAATCCAGAAACTTTGGTAGGTAGTCATGCTGAAGCAATGGCAGAACAAGCACCCAATCATACTGTACGCTCGGTCAAACGGTTTATGGGTCGAAGCATCAAGGATATTAAGTTTAATCATCCTTACGAATTAGTCGGTGATGTCGATGTCATGCCAAGTATCCAAACCCCACAAGGTGCGAAAAACCCTGTTGAAGTATCAAGTATCCTGTTAAAACATCTGTATGATCGGGCAAAATTGGCGTTACCTGACAATAGTATTGTGGGCGCGGTGATTACGGTGCCGGCTTATTTTGATGAAGCACAGCGCCAAGCGACTAAGGATGCGGCTAAATTGGCAGGCATTCATGTGATTCGCTTATTAAACGAGCCGACGGCTGCTGCGATGGCGTATGGGCTGAACCAAGCACAAGACGAAGCTTATCATCTCATTTATGATTTGGGCGGGGGCACGTTTGACGTATCAGTGTTAAAGCTCAATCACGGTGTGTATGAAGTGCTGGCAACGGGCGGTAATAGCGCACTGGGCGGCGATGATATTGACCGTTTGATTGCTAATTGGCTGATTCAACAAACAGGCTTGAATCCATCAAACATTGATAACCATCAAAAACAGCTGCTAAACGTACAGGCTCGCACGCTTAAAGAGCAGTTGTCAAAAGCAGACCAAGTGACTGCCGAGCTTTCAATCAGCGGTCAAAATTTTGATATTGTGTTAACTCAAAGCAATCTTCGTCAAATCATCCAGCCTGTGACTGACCGTACATTAGCGGTTTGTGCGCAAGTACTACGTGATGCTGGACTTGAAACGTCCCAGCTTAATGAAGTGGTATTGGTAGGTGGTTCGACACGAATGCCATTGATTCAGCAAATCGTGGCAGAAACGTTTAATCAGCCGCCACTGTCACGCATCAATCCAGATGAAGTCGTCGCATTAGGCGCAGCCAAATATGCCGACCAATTAATCGGACAACAGCAAAATACGGTGTTACTGCTTGATGTCACGCCTTTATCCTTGGGGCTTGAGACCATGGGCGGTCTCACTGAAGTGATTATTCCGCGTAACACGCCCATTCCTGTGACGCGTAAACAGGTATTCACAACCTATCAAGATAACCAAAATGGTATGATTATCCATGTGGTACAAGGTGAACGCGATACGGTGGCTGACAATCGCTCGTTAGGGCAGTTTAAACTGACTGACATTCCAGCGATGAAAGCAGGGTTGGCGCGTATCGAAGTCACTTTTCAAATTGATGCCAATGGTCAGTTAACAGTCGGGGCTAAAGAGTTGACAACGGGCAAAGCAAGCCAAATTCAAGTCAAGCCGTCTTACGGGTTGTCAGAAGATGAGCAGGAAAAACTGCTCAAAGCAGGCTTTGATTTTGCCATGCAAGATCGACTGCAGCGCAGCTTGATTGAAAGTCAGGTAGAAGCAAAACGAGAATTATTGGCGCTAGCATCTGCGCTTGAAGAATTTGGCTTTTTGTTAAGCGATGCGCAGAAAAATACGCTGCAAACCTCGATGGCTGATGTTCAACAGGCGATTGATGCTGCTGAACAAGCCCAGTTAGAAACAGCGAGCGCGCAGCTAAAAGTTCATAGTGATGATTTTGCTGCACTTATCATGAACCAAGCGGTCAATGAAACCATGAAAGGCACTTCAACCGCGGATTGGTCAAATTAATTTTGAATACATAAGACTATTAATTGTTAAGAGATTGCTATGCCAAAAATTACTGTATTACCGCATCACCAAATTTGCCCTACTGGCGCAGAGATTGAACTCAATGAAGGCGATAATCTATGCCGTGGTTTGCTAGAAAAAGGCGTGAAAATTGAGCATGCTTGTGATATGTCAAAAGCTTGTACTACTTGCCATGTTATCGTGCGAAAAGGGTTTAATAGTTTAGAGGAAATGGATGATATCGAAGCTGATTTGCTAGATCGTGCTTGGGGTCTAGAGCCAGATTCAAGATTGTCTTGCCAAGTCATCATCGAAGATCAAGATTTGACGATTGAAATTCCAAAATATACCATCAATCACGCCTCTGAAAATCATTAATACCAACCAATAAAAAAAGGCTTACTAATCATGGTTAGTAAGCCTTTTTTTTATAGCGCTACGTATCGCTAAACACTCGTTATTGCTAGAGCAAAGCGCTGACTCATTCAGCAGCGCATATGTATTCACAGCATATTATGGCGCAGCAGTCTGCGGTTTAACCGTAACCTCAGTGATGGATTTTAAGTAGGCTAAATAATCCTCAAACTGGGACTGACCGATATTTTCGCGCACGATTTGGGCAGTTTGTTGTTTGACTTCGGGTGTGATTTGCGCGTTGTCATTGCTAATAACCCCACCAACAATCAAACTTGCACCCGATACAGTAGGCCGCGTCATGACCGCTAGTTGATTGTTAACAGCAGGTTGACTAAATGCCACACCACGCTCGTCATCGGTCAGTTTGCTGTCTTGACGAGTCACAATCCCCAAATCTTGGAATGGGGCACCCGCCGCCGCAATTGAATTGGCTTGTTTGACTTTGGCAGCGATGGCATTGGCCTCTGCCAATGCTAAACTTTTTGCTTTCTCTTCAATAAGTTTGGCTTTAATAACCGGCTCGGCTTCTGCTTGTGTCATGAGTTTGCTAGTGCGGTGATTGGTTGATTGTAACCATACCACTTTATCAGAGACATCTATGCCGACTGATACACTGCCTTCTTGCAGCGCCAGTGGCTCAAATGCTGCCGCTACAATAGCAGGTTGACTCAGTGCAGACGAGTTATTGGTTTTAGGATAATTTTTAATCGATTTGGCGGTTAATTTATAGCGATTGGCAAGCTCGGTGATAGTAGCACCAGCAACTGCGTCATTATTGATTTTACCAATCAAATCTTGATAGGCGGCTTCACGTTTTTGCGCCATAATTTGTTCGGTTAAGACAGGCGTCAAGCTTTCAATGGTTGGTGGGGTTTGACCATTGATTTTTACCAATTTGAATAAATGATAGCCATAGTTGGTTTTGATGGGGCTCGTGACTTGACCGACTTTTAGGGTCTTGATTTGGGTCATGATGGTGTCATAATCATTGGGGAACATCGATTGGGTAATCGGACCGATATTGCCGCCATCGTTTTTACTGCCTTCATCTTGCGAGTACTGTTTGGCAAGCGCCGCAAAATCCGCTTGATTGGCATCAAGTTTACTTTTTAATGAGGTTAAGGTGGCTTGTGCTTGACTGCCACTCATCAAAATCATGGCTAATTCGTATTCGGTCTGGTTGTTGCTATTTTTCAAATAGCTTTGATACTGTTGCTGCAATTCCTGCGCCGTTGGGGCAGCAACAGGCAGGGCATTTTTATTGAGTTCTAAATAAGTTAAATCCACCATGTCACTAGATTTAAGTGTCGCTTGGTTTTTTTGATAGTAACTTGCAATCTCTTGCGGTGTCACTTGCACCTGCGGCGCAAAGCTGTGCCAGTCCAAACGTAGCACTTGCACAGGGCGCGACTCAGACTGCATTGACATAAGTTTATCAATACTCCCTTGCGCAAAAATCCCTGTATTAATAATACCGCGGCTAAAGGCAGTCACTAACAAGTCTTGACGGACCGAATCAAATAACTGCTCTTTGGTCATGCCGCGACTGGTTAAATAGCTAGCAAACAACTCATTAGAAAATTTTCCGCTGGCATCTTGAAAGGTTTTTTCTGCCATCAACATTTGGGTGATGGTGGCATCTGACACAGTAAAACCAAGCTGGTTGGCTTGGTTGATAATCAAATAACGGTCAATCAAATTGTGCAGCATCTGCTCACGTAATTTATCGCTATTAAGTAGGCTTGCATCGCCATTCACTTGCTCAAGCAACGTTTCGCGACGATTGTTAATCATGGTTTGCAAGGTAGCATTATCGATATTTAACTCTGCAACTTTGGCGACAGCATTGGGGTCATCTCCGCTACGGACAATCGACTCAAATCCTGTGATGGCTAAAGGAAGTAAAAAAAGAACGAGCAAGGCTTTGCCCATCCAACCTTTCAAAAAATTGCGTAAAGATTCCATATTGCTCACTTGCAGTTTAGATGGATTTATTAAGGATAACTAATCAGGCTAAATAATCAAATCAAACACGATATTATAGGGGAACTGTCCACCAAAATCATTATCTTTCATCAAGTTGGGTAGACAGTTTTAAGATATAGCAAAATAGTAAAAAGGCACACTGTTAACAATTTATAAATTTTTAGATAGCGCTTTATAAATTTTTCGATAGCTCGGAAATAATAGCATCAAGGATTTTGAGTCTCGCGGTATATTTATCATCGGTAGCAATCACATACCAAGGGCGTTTTTTATGGTGAGTCAAATGAATCATGTCGGAAGCGGCTTGCACGTACTCATGCCATTTGGCGCGGTTACGCCAATCGTCATCGGTAATTTTAAACTGCTTATTGGGCGTCTCTTCACGCGCCTTAAAGCGTTTAAGTTCTTCTTCTTCACTGATAGCGAGCCAAAACTTGACCACAATGGCATTGCTCTGTACCAAGTCGTTTTCAAAGCGATTGATTTCGCCATAAGCACGTTGCCAGTCTGCCTCTTTTGCAAAGCCTTCAATACGCTCAACGAGTACCCGACCATACCAACTACGGTCAAAAATGGTCACTCGGCTATTATGCAGGCGTTGTTTAAGTAAGGCGACGCATTTATTGCGTTTGAATTTTTGCGATAAATACACTATATCCACATCTGCCATTTCATCATGGGGCAGGCGCGTCCAAAAACGCCACAGATAGGCGTGTTTTAATTCATCTTCGGTTGGTGCAGAGATAGCGTGGATGGTAAATTCACGCGGGTCGAGTGGGGCAATGATGCGGCGTATCGCACCGCCTTTGCCTGCCGCATCCATACCTTCAAAGACAAAGATGATATGGCGCTGACCTCGCTCACGAATCAGTTCAGCGAGTATATGTTGTTTGCTATGTAGTTGTTTTTTATAGTCTGCTTTTGCTAATGCTTGGGATTGGACGCTAACCAACTCATTAATCAGAGGGGTGGGTTTAAAAGGCAGCGGGTTGGGTTTAACAGGATTTTCGTCCGTTTTAAGGTGAACCGATTTATCAGTTTTTGCTCGGTTGTCTTGGTCATCATCGGCTGCAGCTAGTTGGTTCATGGTTTGCAGCGCTGCTAATACAACATTCGCAAATTGGATGTTTGAGGCATCAATATCCTGTCCATCTATGTGGTGCCAGCTTGATTGTAACCCCATCAGTCTGCTGCTAAAGCGTTTGAAACGTTTCACGTCTTTTTTTCGAAACCAATCTAAATGGTACAACTGCTCAGGGTCAGGCTCTTCATCGGTCAAGCGTTTTTTTAGCGTTTTATTATCGACCCAAAACAAGCACTTGACGATATCGGTGTTGTTATTGACCAAATCTTGTTCAAACGCCTCAATGTCTTCAATCATTTGCTGTAAGCGCTGTTCATCTATATCATCGCCACAGTCAAACACATAACGAATCAAGTCAGCGTACCAGTTGCCAAAATACACCGCAATCTCACCCTTTCTAGGCAGTTGCCATGTGTGACGTTGCCAAATAGGTTGGTAGCGGCTAGGATGCTGTCCCATGGTGGCGTGAACCTTGATATAGCGTGCGTCCATCCATTCGGTTAGCGCTTTGACCGCTTCGCCTTTGCCTGAATTTTCCATACCATTCACCAAGATTAGTAGCCCGCGCGAGTTTTTGCCAGCCCGTTGCTCGCGTAGGGTGGTTTGCGCGGTAATCAGGTCAAAACTTAATTGGTCTTCAAGCGTTAAAGATGAGGTGTTTTTTTCAAGTTTGGTTACTTTATCGGTGGGTTTAGAAGCGGCTATATCGTTGTTTTTGGAATTGCTGGTGCTGTGTATTGCCATGTGTCCTGCTTAGGGGAATACCCGAAATGATAGGGATGAAGTTTTTATTTTTCTAAAAGATAGCAGTTAAAGCACAGTTGAACAATTTACGATTTGTATTTTTGCTGGATTTACATTAAGGTAATGCGGCACAGAACTTCATTTTACTGTGGGTTTATACAATGGATAAACTGCAGTTTCTCTGTTTTGAATTTAAAAATTTTGCAAAAAAATCGAGGCCCTATGAGCAGCTTAAGCCAATTAGAACAAGATTTAAAACAATTCCGCGCCCTTCCATACCACAGCGATACCCAGTTAGCGCAAAAACTGAGGGAAGTACAAGCCTGGCAACGCGGTCGTATTCATAAAACCCACCAAGCTTTATTTGCCAGCGCCAACAACCATGCGATGGGGGAATTTTTAATTGACCAACTATATGGGGGCGAAAAATTCAACGTGCTCGCTGAACAGCTAGAGCGCATGGTGCAAAAGGCTGAAAAACTAGAAAAATTTATCCCTGCCAATGCCGTGAGCACAGGGGCAGCCGGTATCATCGAAGCGATTAACGCCATTAAGCTTGATCTGCAGCTTGCTCAGTATTTACAAGAAAATCATTTATCCGTGGATGAGCCATCCATGATTAAAGCCTATCGGTCCGTGAATGCAGAGTCGGCAAGACGCCAGCAGATGGCTGACCTCAAGCAAATGTGCTATCGCACGGATAAATATCTTAAATCATTTATCTTACAAAAAGCATTTTCACTCGCCAAAGGCACAGCGTACAAAAAAGGCTTTCAGCCGTTATATGACTTTATCGCTGAAGGTTTTGCTGCCATCAAACCGATTAAAAGTATTGGCGCCTTTATTGAGCCATTTTGTGAAAAAGAGTTGCAAATCATTACCAATGTGCATGCTGGCAAAGAACATCCTTTTGATGTTTAGTGATAAAATAGAAAAAAAAATTGTAGTACCTTTGCGCTTTTAACTTTGCCAATTTTTGATTGGCGATGACCTCACTAGGAAACCACATGAACGACAATAACCATAATTCAATCCAAGACAGCTTGGTAAAAGACAGCATCCAAGCCAATGACAAACTCAATAGCCAAGTACAACAGTCACTGACAGCTGACACCACTATCAACCGTCAATTTACTGGCACAGCTGATTTGCCAGAATCCGTGCCGCAAGGTCAGCAGCTCACTCGCCCTGCATCCGCTACCCCAAATGACGCTATCCCCAATGAGTCGTCAGCGCAATCAACTAGCAGTTTTGATAAATCAGCTATCTACAATCCGCATACCGAAGCCACTGATGGTAATGAAGAAACCCATTTTGGCTACAAAACCGTCAAAAAAGCTGAAAAACAACAAAAAGTAGCAGAAGTGTTTACCTCTGTTGCCAAAAAATACGACATCATGAATGATTTAATGTCACTCGGTATTCATCGTCTGTGGAAACGCTATGCCATCAGCCTAACGGGCGTGCGTGCAGGTCAACGGGTGCTAGATATCGCAGGCGGCACAGGTGACTTGGCAAAAGCCTTTAGTAAAGAGGTGGGTCGCACAGGTCATGTGGTATTGTCCGATATCAATGAAGCGATGCTAGAGGTCGGTCGTGAGCGTCTGCTCAATGCAGGCTGTAGTAACGTCGACTTTGTACTAGCCAATGCTGAGACGCTGGCGCCATTTGATGATGAAAGTTTTGATTTGGTGACAATTAGCTTTGGGCTACGCAACGTCACCGACAAAGACGCGGCACTGCGCTCAATGTATCGGGTGCTCAAAAAAGGTGGTCGCTTGCTGATTTTGGAATTTTCAAAACCGGTGTTTGAGCCATTTGGTAAAGTCTATGATTTGTATTCGTTTACCGCATTGCCACTCATGGGTAAATTGGTGGCGAATGATAGCGAAAGCTATCAGTATTTGGCAGAGTCTATCCGTATGCACCCAGACCAACGCACCCTAAAAGGCATGATGGAAGACGCAGGCTTTGTCAATTGTGACTATAACAACCTAACAGGCGGTATCGTGGCGGTGCATCGTGGGTTTAAAAAGTAACTGATGGCGAAAAATATAATAGCTCACTGAAATTTATATACTAAAAGAGAATCAGATGTTTACTGTATTACTACTCGCAGGGATTGAAAAAGTGGTTAATTTAGCGATTGCCACTGACCCCATCACCCAAGCAGGGCTACAACCGTTATCGGGTAAAGTTTTGCGCCTAGTGATGGCAGAGCCCGCCATTGAATTTGATACGATTTTTAATGATGACCATATCCGCTTTGAACCTGTGACGGTTGATGTTTTTGAACCTAAAGGTAGCAATGTGGTAAGCAAACCTGATTGTGTTGTCAAAGTGGACAACCCTGTGCATTTGCTCAATTTGATGGGCGAGCCACAAGGCAATCTGCCGATTGAGGGCGATTATAAAGTGCTGATGCAAGTCAAACAATTAGTCGCTGGGTTTGACCCTGATATCATTGGTAAACTGCAACCTCTGATTGGTCTACCGATGGCAAGTCAATTGTCTAATCTATTAGCCAACCTAAAAGGCACAATCGCTGTACCTGCCAAAGAGATGTTTGCCGATATTGCCAATATCAGAGAGTGGAAAAACGGTGCAGATACTGATAACAATGTAAGGCATGAGTTAAAACAACAGCTACTAAAACTGCGGGCGGATATTGAACGTGAACAAGCCAGACTCGATGCCATCAAGCAACAGCAAGCGGCTTTATTGCAAAAGTAAATTTATTGCAAAAGTTGCTTTTGCACAATCAAAATGACGGGTTAAATCCCCGTCTTTTTTTTAACCATTAAAAAATTGCTTATATCATGCTAGAATTCCCACCATTGATAAGCTTTCTAACGAGTTGCCAACGTGTTACTAAATCATCGCAAACGTCTTTTACAACTGTGGCGCATTGCCGCTCATTATCGTGTTGATACGCATCTGCCTATTGAAGAGACGCCGCAGCTTGAGCCCATTGCCAAGCTTATCCGTATGCACCCTGCCAGCTATTTTCAAAAACCGCATCCAGACGGGGTTAGGCTGGCGCTTGAAGAGATGGGCACGCTGTTTTTAAAATTAGGGCAGCTGCTTTCCACCCGTCGTGATTTGGTCACCCCTGAGATTATTGAGCAGTTGGTGCATCTGCAAGACAGGGTAAAACCCTTTAGTGTCGATACGGTTATCGAGCAAATTGAACAATCGACAAAAAAAGGCGGTTTGGGGCAACCTATCAATCAGCTATTTGCTAGATTTGATGGCACACCGTTAGCGGCGGCATCCATCGCCCAAGTACACACCGCACGCCTGCATGATGGGCGTGAAGTGGTGGTTAAAGTCGTTCGCCCAACCATCCGTGAACAGATTATTGAGGATTTTGAATTATTGCGAGATTTGTCAGGGTGGGCGTCAGCACGGATTGAAGCGGCGCGTGCCGTACATATTATCGATATTGTTGAAGATTATCGGCAAGTCTTGCTCAATGAGCTTGATTTAACCCTTGAAGCTGCCAATACCACCCAAATGCGCAACAACTTTTTGGGTTCATCGATGATGTATGTGCCTGAAGTGTATCAAGCGAGCAAAAACATCATGATTATGGAGCGCATTGTTGGGGTGCCGATTTCGCAAACCCAAGTATTTGATGCGCTTGGATATGATAGGGCGGCACTTGCGGCAAAAGGATTAACGATTTTTTTCACCCAAGTATTTAGGGATAATTTCTTCCATGCCGATATGCACCCAGGCAATGTGTTTGTTGAAACGCTGCCCGCCGATACCCCAAATCCCAATCCCCGTTACATCGCTCTTGATTGCTCAATCGTGGGCGAGCTGTCTAAAGCTGACCAAATGATTGTAGCAAGGCTTTTATTATCGGTGATGAACAATAACTTTACCGGTCTAGTGGATATCATTGCGCGGGCAGGCTGGATTCCACCCAATACCGATAAATACGCACTCATGCGCGATATGCGCCGCACCGTGTCACCGATGATTAGTAAGCCAATCAATGACATTGATTTTGCAGGCGTGCTAATGTCGGTGCTTGATATTGCGCGTCGTTATCATTTGGATATACCGCCGCAATTAATGCTACTGCTTAAAACGCTAGTGCATGTGGAAGGTTTAGGAAGGGATTTATACCCTGAGCTTGATATCTGGTCGCTCGCCAAACCGATTTTGACAGGCTGGGTGAAGCAGCAATTTGACCCGATGCAAAAAATTGGCGAGCTACGCAAGCAATTACCTGAACTGTTACTGAGTCTCAATGACATGCCACAATTGCTGGATAACAGTTTGCAAAGTCTGGCAAATCTGGGTGGCCACCAAGATCAGCAGCTGCGTGAAATACAGCAAATTCGCTCAGATATGCTCAAAAGTCGTCAGCAGGATTGGCTTGCGGTGCTTGGGTTTGTGGGTGCGTTGTTTATCGCGCAAATGATTGCCAGTCATGCCGTCTGGCAAATCAGTAGCTGGCTTGCACCAATTTTTTATGTGATGGCCGTGCTGTTTGTATTGTGGCGGTTATTAAATTAGCGAGTTAAGCATGCTTCATATAATGATCGGCTAGCAGTTTAACAATCGTAGGGATAAAGGGTTTTGCCAAATCATGTCCCATATCCTTTATCAAATGAAACTCACTGTGCGCAATCGCTTTGGCAATCGCTCGACCATGCGCCGATGGCACCAGCCCATCTTTTTCCCCATGAATGATAATGGTTGGCTGTTTGATTTTTTGGTCGAATTTAACAATAGAGCCAGTGGCTAATATCGCTTGCAGCTGCTGAAGCGCGCCACGTGGGTGATAACTACGTTCAAACCGCAAACGAATGAGCCGTTCTACTTCCTCTTCATCCACATGTTTGGGTGAGCCGATACGCTGCATACACCACACGCCGTATGCGACCACGTCATCAATTTGGGTGGTTTTGGGATGTGACAGTAGGGTTTGCAGCTGCTTTGGCTTGGTGGGTGGTAAAAATGGCTTGTTGTTACTGGTAAACATGAGACCCAGTGTCGACACGCGTTTTGGGTATTTGGCAGCCAAAATTTGCGCAATCATCCCGCCCATAGATGCCCCCACCACATACACATTTTTTAGCTCAAGCTTATCAAGCAAGCGGCGGGTATCTTCGACCATGTCAAATAAGTTATACGCCACAGGAAAATGACGGTTCGTCAAACCCACTTGCATACGCAGCATCATTTTGACATTGTTGATGGGAAAACGGGGGAAGGGTCGGGCGATTTTTGAGGATAGCCCGATATCGCGATTGTCAAAACGAATCACAAAAAAGCCTGCGTCAATCAAGCCTTTGACAAAACTATCTGGCCAAAACACCAACTGCGAGCCTAAGCCCATAATCAGTAGCAAGGGCGGATGATCAGGATTGCCACCAACTTCAACACACAGTTGTAATTCATCACCGATATCAATTATGGCACTTTGCATAAAGTCCGTAATCACTGAGGGTTCAAAATTAAATTTGGCTAAATCCATAATTTATTCCAAAAATATCAATCTGCTAGTAGGTTGTTGAATGAACTTGCCGCATTAGATGACTCGTTGCACGAGCGTGGCAACTAATATAGTTACTAAGACAGCCAATCCGCCACTTGCTTGGTTAACGTTAAGCGCTGTTTTGCTGCTTCTTTACCGGCTAATACAAATCCTAAAATGCTATTAGAGTCATCTTTTGGGTGGGCGGTCATGACCATTCCATCAGTGGTTTGGGTCGTTTGCCAATACAGTTGATCATCACTGTACTGCCCCGATACAGGTAATACCACCAAAGGTAAACTAGGTGTTTTGATAGCCACTGGCATGGCAGGATACGCCACTTTAGTCGGTGCCATGTGGGGTTCAGCCAGGGTTTTTGCCAACGCTTTGGCTTGGTTCATCAATGGCATGACATAGGGCATATAGCTGCCCATCACGTTGGCACAATCGCCAATGGCATAAATATGCTTGGCTGATGTGGCTAGGTACGCATCGACCTTGATGCCTTGCTGCACGGTTCTTGGCAAATGGGTTATTGTAGGATTGATGTGCTGTGACGATGCTATGGCAATGTTCGCTGATGCAGCAAGCTCAGTATTAGCCACCAAACCAATCGCTATCAAAACAATATCCGCTTCAAAAGTTTGTGATTGCTTATCCCTGTCAAATGAGATGGTCACAGTTGCATTATCGCTTGTATTAATATTTGTAGTAATATTTTTATTAAGGTTTGTCGTGATACTGGTGATATCAGTGCCTAAATAAAATGTCACCCCTGACTGAGTCAAAGCGTCTTGTAGCATGATACCCGCTTCGCTAGGGAGTTGCTGAGCCAGTGGGCGTGCCGCTTTATCAAACACTGCCACTGTGATGTCAGCGGTCGGGTTAGCTGGATTTTGACCAATCAAATCATTGGCAAATTCACAACCAATCAACCCTGCACCAATAATCGCTACCTTAATGGGCGCTGATTTTTGAGATTTTAGGGTGTTTAGACGCTGCTGAAAGCTTTTATATTCATCTAAATGATTGACGGCAAAAATGGTTTGATGATTGACCGCTAGATTGGGTAACAGTCTAGAATGCGCGCCTGTCGCCAATACCAAATCTCGATAAGCAAGCGTTGTTTGAGACGCTTCATTGACTAACGAGCGAACCACAATGACTTGTTCATCGGTATTAATATCAGTGACTTGATGAAAATTTAAAAGGGTCAGGTTTAACGTTTCCGCCATTTTTGCCGCGCTCGCATTGGCGATGCTATCAGCAAGTTTGTTTTGCGCATAGGCATTTGACAAGGTTGGCTTAGCATAGCTATCACCACTGTCTTGACACACCATGACGATAGGTAAGCTAGTCGTTAGCTTTCTGAGCTCACGCGCTAGCGTATAGCCCGCCATGCCTGAGCCAATAATGATTACAGGTTGTGGTTGTGTATTTGACAGTTGCGCAATAGGCGCATCATTTGAACTGATACTGTCTAAGCTTATACTATTGTCACTGGCACTATCGACACTCGCACTATCGACATTGTTAGTTGATTGCATGATAAAACCCTATTTATTTATTATAGTTCAATCATTTCAAAGTCCACTTTGCTAACCCCACATTCAGGGCAAGTCCAATCTTCGGGAATATCTTCCCAGCGTGTGCCCGGAAGGATGCCTTCTTCTGGGCAACCCAGTGCCTCATCATACACCCAACCACACACGATACATTGATATTTTTTCATTGATAACTTTCCCTATATTAGTGGTAACTTTTGCTATTGAAGATAAGGATAAAAATTGCAATTACAATGCCGAGCAGTATGTTAACCATGCAAAACTTACGCAATCACCTAAAAATTTAACTTGCGATAGTTTACAAGTATGCACTGAAACAAGCAAGCCAATGACAGGCAACATTCAACCCCATATCGCAAATCTTTAAACCAGTTCGCCCAAGCCTAGCCTATTCATCATGGTTAAAGTAAATACTTTACGCCATCCATAATGCTGATTGGTTCAGCCTGAAAAAATTGCTAGAATGAGGCACGCTTTAGCAATTTTTACTTAATTTTTTACTTAACCCTTATTTTTTCTGAATTTGGTCAATCCTATGCAATCGACTATCTCCCCTGATTCACCACACCCATTTTGGCAAATCATCAGAGTGGTACCTGATTTTCCCAAACAAGGCATTGCGTTTTATGATATCACGCCATTATTGCGCGCTCACATCAATGCGGTAATCGATGCGTTACTGGCAGCGATACCACAGCCAGTGTTTGATGCAGTCGATTGCTTTGGCGCCATTGAAGCGCGGGGGTTTATTTTTGCTAGTCTGTTGGCGGGTCGAACAGGCAAAGGCATGGTATTGGTACGCAAAGAAGGCAAGCTGCCACCGCCTGTGGCGAATAAAAGCTATGCGCTAGAGTATGGTAGTGATACTTTAGAGATGCAGGCGGGACTTGCGCCCGCGAATGTGTTGTTGGTGGACGATATATTGGCGACAGGCGGTACTTTGAGCGCTGCGGTGGAACTTTGTGAATCCGCAGGACATCAAGTATTAGGCGCACTTGTACTGCTTGATTTGGTGAATTTGCATCAACCGCTTGCTATACCACTTTATACCGTGTTGCAAGCTAAAGGCTAGTGGGATGGCATGGGGCTAATCATGATTAAAGGATATGATTAGCCGCTAATGAAAATTTAATGAACCAAGCTTTATCCATCAAAGTTTTAATGAATAAAGCTTTAATTAACAACGCTTAGTTAACCAAGCCTCTCAAGGTTTGCTCTAACGCTTCTCGAGCTTGGATAAAGCCTTCAATACCAGCAGATAATAACGCTTGGCTAATAGGATCAAGCGCATGTTGTTCGGTAAATTGGGTCTCATCGAGGGTTTCTTTTTTTAGGTCAACAAATTTCATGTCGGGAAATAGCTGACGCTCGACTTTGACATCCATCGTGGCAAGTTGGTCTAGCAAATCAGGCGCAATCGTTAATAAGTCACAACCTGCCAATGCCAATATTTGCTCAATACTGCGAAAACTCGCGCCCATGATTTGGGTGGTGTAGCCATGCTGTTTGAAGTAATGATAGATAGTTTTGACTGAGTTCACGCCTTTATCACGGCTGATTTCGATGCTATCGAGTCCTTCATCTTTTTTCTGCCAATCCAAAATCCGTCCGACAAATGGCGAAATCAAGGTAACATCGGCATCGGCACAGGCTTTGGCTTGGTGCAAGCCAAATAGCAGCGTCACATTACAATGAATACCTTGTTGCTCTAGCGCTTTGGCGGCTTGAATGCCTTCCCAGGTGCCAGCGATTTTGATGAGTACGCGTTTTTTATCAATCCCGGCGGCTTCATACGCTTTGATAAATTGCTGCGCTTTGACAATTGTGCCATCGGTATCATAAGACAACCTTGCGTCAACTTCAGTGGAAACACGACCATCAATCAGTTTTAAAATTTCGGTGCCGATATAAATGGTGAGCTCATCAATCACCGCATCGATATCATTGGGGTGTTTTTTTAATGTCTCAATTAAAATAGGCTGCATTTGCGGCGTTGACAATGCCTTGGTAATCAAGCTTGGGTTGGTGGTCGCATCGACTGGTTTTAAGCGGGCAATCGCTTGCAAATCCCCAGTATCTGCCACAATGGTTGTCATCATTTTTAGTTGGTTTAAGCTGCTAGTCATGTACTTTCCTAAATGTCAAATTGCTGCGTGTCACTGATAACCTATCAGGGACAAAATGGTATGGTTTCATTCAATGTTGTTTAACCTATGTCAAAAGCTATCACAAACATTGTGACAATCGCTAGTTTTTTTTCTATTTTGCAAGTATTTGTTAAGCATCAAGCAGAAAAATCCAATTTTTTTTAGGATATGCCAAAAATATTGTGTCTATATCACTATTTGTGATGAAAAAGCGCCGAGCGAAACTCGATTAACAGGCGTGATTTGTGCTAGTATTAGGCAATTTCTGGTATAAAGCCATTTGGTAACTTTATATATTTCAAGGTATATTTCAAGCTAGGCTGCCTGTGATTTACGACCCTCAATCCTATCGCGCAGGTCAGTGTTGACTGTTGAGTTGTAATTTTATGAATGAACAAACGATGAGCAATGATGAATTAATTGGACTTCGCCAAAAAATCGATGAAGTGGACGAAAAAATCCAGCGATTAATCAACGAGCGAGCAGGCTATGCGGTGCAAGTAGCCAAAGCCAAAAAGACGCAAGAGGACAATCCGATTTTTTATCGCCCAGAGCGAGAAGCACAGGTGCTAAAAAAGGTGATGGCGCGCAACGAATCTATGGGCGGGGTACTACCAGCGGATAAGATGGCGCGTTTGTTCCGTGAGATTATGTCGGTGTGTTTGGACTTAGAAGCGCCACAAAAAATTGCGTATTTGGGCCCTGCAGGTACCTTTACCCACATGGCAGCGCTGAAGCATTTTGGCAAAGCCGCCACGACAGTGCCGCTATCAACGATTGCTGATGTGTTTCGTGAAGTGGAAGCCGGCTCTGCCATGTATGGCGTCGTCCCTGTGGAAAATTCGTCAGAAGGCGTGGTCAATCATACCCTTGATGGCTTCTTATCCTCCGATCTGAAAATCATTGGTGAGGTAGAATTACCGGTGCATCATCAGTTTTTGGTGGGTGAGCATACCAAAGTGGGCGCAATTTCAAAAATTTATGCCCACAGCCAAGCACTCGCCCAATGCCGCCAATGGCTAGATACCCATTATCCTAATGTCGAGCGTGTGGCAGTCTCTAGCAATGGTGAAGCGGCGCGGCGTATCAAAAATGAGTGGCACTCAGCCGCCATTGCAGGGGAAGTGGCAGCAAGCGAATATAATTTGCACAAACTATTTGAAAACATCGAAGATACCCCGTCCAATACCACACGTTTTTTAATCATTGGCCGCGAAGCAGTAGCGCCGTCAGGTCAAGATAAAACCTCGATTTTAGTGGCAGCCAAAGATCAGGCGGGCGCGCTGATTCAAATATTGCAGCCGCTAGCAAAACATGGGGTATCGATGACCAGTATCGAAACCCGCCCAGAGCGTCCAAACAAATGGGCTTATGTGTTCTTTATTGATATGCTCGGTCATATTGACGATGCCAATATGCAAGCCGCCCTCGCTGAGATTCGCCCGCAAGTCAAAGATTTACGGGTATTAGGCGCTTATCCAAAAGCGGTGATTTAACCGTTTTTGGCAATAAAATTTTATCAGTATCAATCATCAACTAAAGGTTTTGATATGACGATCCAATCGGTCAATCACAGTATTGAGCAGTTAAAAGCTTATGAAATGGACAAATCCAATGAAGAGCTGACCCGTGAGTATGGCTTGGGTGACATCGTCAAATTGGCGAGCAATGAAAACCCAACGGGCTGCTCGCCACACGTGACCTTGGCAATCACGTCAAAACTGGGGGAATTATCGCGTTATCCCGATGGTGCAGGGCAGGGGCTTAAACAAGCGTTAGCCGATTTTTTGGGCTGCGAAACAAAACAAATTGTGCTGGGTAATGGCTCTAATGAATTACTCAATAACATTACCGCAAGCTTTGCCGATAGCGATGATGTGATTGTGTATTCTCAATACGCGTTTTCGGATTACGAGTTGGCGTCTTTGGGTATTAGTGAGCGAACCCAACAAGTCGCTGCCAAAAATTTTGCTCATGATTTGCCTGCGATGCTTGAGACGGTCAATCAAACTGCCAATTGTAAAATGGTGATTATCACCAATCCCAACAACCCCACAGGCACCGTGCTCGTCAAAGATGACCTGATTAAATTTATCAAAAAAGTGCCATCGGAGGTGTTGGTGGTGATTGATGAAGCTTACATCGAATTTGTGCCAACGCTCAGCTGTGTAGATTTGACCCAAGAGTATGACAATGTCATTGTGCTACGTAGCTTTTCCAAAGCTTATGGACTGGCAGCCCTGCGCATTGGTTATGCCGTAAGCAGCGCAAGCATTGCCGAGATTTTAAATTATACGCGTCAGTCGTTTAATACCAGTACGTTGGCGCATGCCGCCGCCACAGCAGCGATTAAAGACCAACATTTTATTAACCAATATTTGGCGTTTAACCATGAGCAAAAACAAGCCTTATATGATGGCTTGGATAGCTTAGGTGTCGTCTATGTCAAATCAGCGACCAACTTTGTGATGGTTAATGTCGGCGATGGCATGGACATCTACCAAACTTTGATTGAGCAAGGCGTGGTAGTGCGACCGATGGTTGGCTACGGTCTGCCAGCCTGGATACGCGTGAGTGTGGGTTTGCCTGAAGAAATTAACCGTTTTTTAGATACGTTGGCGCAGGTATTGAGCTGAGCCGATGTTAGAAAAAAGGTTAGAAAAAAAGTTAGAAAAAAATCGTGAAGTATTTTGGCATTTTTTAGCGTTATTTGTGGTCATTGTTTGGGGAACAACATTAGCAAGCACTAAGGTGCTGCTGGCGGATATGTCACCCATTCAGATTTTGCTGTATCGGTCGTTATTTGCCTATGGGTTATTGTTTGCCATGTCACCTAGACTGCGAACCTTTAGCAGCGTAAAAAACGAAGTGTTGTATTTTTTGTCGGGGCTGTGCGGTATCACCTTGTATTTTTTGCTAGAAAATACCGCATTGCTATATACCTATAGCAGTAATGCGGCGCTGCTAGTCACAGCATCCCCCTTGTTTACGGTGCTGATTGCCAGTTTTATCATTAAAACCCATGCCTTTAGCAAGTTGCTATTGATAGCCTGTTTGATGGCGTTGGTTGGCGTGGCATTAGTACTGGCTAATCAGCCGATGAGTTTAACCAATGGCATGCTAGGTAATATTTTAGCGATATTAAGTGGGTTGGCGTGGTCATTTTTTGGCTTTGCTAACAGTGCAATTAACGATGCGCTCAACCCGATGGTACGCATGCGTAAAGTGTTTTTGTATGGCATAATCACCGCGTCGCTGTATATGCTTGTGACAGGTGAAGGCTTTATCAACCTTCACGCGTTTACACCCATTAATCTGGCAAATTTACTGTTTTTAGGTGGTATCGCTTCTGCCTTGTGTTTTGTGTTGTGGACCAATGCCAATAAGCATTTGGGCGTGGTGAAAACCTCGCTGTATATTTATTTTATTCCGCTCATTGCGGTATTGTTGGGTGTGGTTTTATTGGGCGAAACAATCACCATCACCACTATGTTGGGTGGGATTTTGATTGCGCTCGCAGTCTTTTTAGCAAATTATAAAAAATCGGTAAGTTAAATGTTTGAAAAAGTGTGTTTTATTGGGCTAGGGCTCATCGGCGCAAGTTTGGCACAAGCCATGCGTGATAAAAAATTGGTCAAATCAATTGTGGCGGTCAGCCGTTCACAATCAACCATTGATAAAGGTATCAACTACGGACTGCTTGATGCAGGGTTTGATGATGCTGCCCTTGCGGTGCAAGGGTCAGACTTGGTGGTGATAGCCACGCCGGTAAAGGCGGTCAAAAAAATTTTTGAACAAATCAAACCCTTTATTACCGATAAAACCATCATCATGGATGTGGGCAGTACCAAAGGCAATATCATTGCAGACGCCAGCGCGGTGTTTGGTGACGATATGCCCAAAGGTTTTGTGCCCGCCCATCCGATTGCCGGCGCAGAAAAATCAGGGATTGATGCGCGTAATGCCAAACTATTTGATAACCACAAAATCATCTTAACGCCCCTCGATACCACGAGCAAACAAGCGGTTAAAAAAGTGATTGCGCTATGGGCACAGACTGGCGCAGAAGTGGTGACCATGTCAGCGGATTATCATGATAAGGTGCTCGCGCGTACCAGTCATTTACCCCACTTGCTAGCCTACAATCTAGTCGCGCAACTAGCCAAGCATAATGACAATATGGATATTTTTCGTTTCGCGGCGGGTGGTTTTCGGGATTTTACCCGTATCGCCGCCAGCGACCCAACCATGTGGCATGATATTTTTTATGCCAATAAAACCGCGCTACTCGATGCCATTGATGAATTTAGTGAGCAATTAAGTCAGTTGAAAGCAATTATTGAGAACAATGATTCTGAGCAGATGCTAGGTATATTGACCCAAGCCCAAGCTGCTCGACAACATTTTGGACATATGTTAAATAAAACGCCTTATTTGGAAAAACAAGCCATGAAGCAAACTTACGTTATCGCCCCAGCCCAACAATTTGAAGGCAGTCACACCGTTGCAGGTGACAAGTCTATTTCTCACCGTTCGATTATGTTTGGTTCGTTAGCCAAAGGCACCACCACGGTGACAGGGTTTTTGGAAGGTGAAGACGCACTCGCTACTTTGCAGGCCTTTCGTGATATGGGCGTAGTGATTGAAGGTCCCAACCAGGGCAGGGTAGTGATTCATGGGGTTGGATTACATGGGTTAAAACCCTCGCATGATCCGCTATACATGGGTAATTCAGGCACCAGTATGCGCTTGTTATCAGGTATTTTATCAGCACAAAAATTTGATTCGGTGATGACGGGCGACCCGAGTTTATCCAAGCGTCCCATGGAACGGGTCGCCAAGCCTCTGCGTGACATGGGTGCCAAAATCCAAACCACGGGCGAAAAAGGCACGCCGCCGATTAGCATCACCGGCAATCAAACTTTGACAGGTATCAGCTATGAAATGCCGATGGCATCAGCGCAGGTGAAATCCTGTTTGCTGCTAGCAGGGCTATGGGCACAAGGCACTACCACGGTGATTGAGCCAGAAGTGACGCGCGATCACACCGAGCGCATGCTGACGGCATTTGGTTATCCTGTAACAGTATCAAAAGTGCACAATGGCAATCAAATTAGTGTGACAGGGGGCGGCGAATTAACGGCATGTGATATCGCAGTGCCTGCTGATATCTCATCCGCGGCATTTTTTATGGTGGCAGGCGCCATCGCCCAACAAGGCAATGTGACCATCAAAAAAGTGGGCATCAATCCCACGCGCACCGGCGTGATTGATATCTTAAAGCTGATGGGTGCTGATTTGACATTGACCAATGAAACCACCGTCGGCGGTGAGCCAGTTGCCGATATCGTGGTGAAATCTTCAAAATTGCAAGGTATTGAGATTCCTGAGCACTTGGTGCCGCTCGCCATTGATGAATTCCCTGTGCTGTTTGTGGCAGCAAGTTGTGCCACGGGTAAAACCGTGCTACATGGCGCAGCTGAGTTACGCGTTAAAGAATCTGACCGTATTCAAGTCATGGCAGATGGGCTAAAAACCTTAGGAATTGCATGTACTGTACTCGATGATGGCATTGAAATTGAAGGTCGCGGTGATGTGGCACAGGTGTTTGGGGGCGGTGAGATTGAATGTCACCATGACCATCGCATTGCCATGAGTTTTACTGTGGCAAGTTTGCGCGCAAGTGATACGATTACCATTCATGGTACCGAAACGGTCAATACCAGCTTCCCTAACTTTGCTGAACTGGTCAATAGTGCAGGATTACAAGTTAAAGTGGTGACTGACTAAACCATACGTGAGCTAAACTTGTATCACTTTCGCAAGTCTTTACATGGATGACATGAAAACTAAGATAGACTATGACTTTCTTAGTTTTTACTTTTTTATAAAAAATAAAATTTATTGTTGTGTTAATGAAAAATCAAATACCCGAAAATCAAATCCCCCAAAGCCAAACCATTGATATCATCAATAGTGACATTCCAACCCGTGCCGTTGATATTACTGACCATGAAAAACCAACCGTAGTGACCACCCCCAAAGGGGTATTGACCGCACTGGCTGCTTTTTTGATTTGGGGGTTTTTCCCCCTGTATTTTAAGCTACTCAAAGATTATGATGCGATTGAAATCATTGGGCATCGAATTATTTGGACGTTTGTCACGATTTTACTGATCATGATAGTGACTAAAAACTGGCACTGGGTGAAAGTGATTCAAGCCAACCCAAAATGGCTACTTTATACTGCCGTTTCGGGGGCGATTATCTCAATCAATTGGCTGGTGTATGTGTGGGCGGTCAATCATGATCAGATTTTGGAAGCCAGTTTGGGCTATTATATTGGTCCGTTGATGGGTATTTTACTATCGCTAGTGGTCATCAAAGAAAAACTGCGTCCTTTGCAATGGATGGCAGTGATTTTGGCAGCGATAGGCGTGGCGATTCAGCTGGTCGTGCTGGGTAAATTGCCGTGGGTATCGTTATTGTTAGCGAGTAGCTTTTCTGTGTATGGTTTGATGCATCGCCATACCCCGCTTGACGCGCTGTCTGCGATGTTTATCGAAACGGCATTATTGGTGCCGGTCTTTATTGGCTGGTTTGCTATGCATGATGTTGCTAGTAGTCAGTTAGATTTTTGGCTGTCGCCATCAATTTTTTTATTGATGCTTGCAGGGCCAGTGACCTTGATACCGCTATTGATGTTTAATAAAGCTACCAAAATGGTCAACTTTAGTTTATTGAGCTTTTTAAATTATTTGACCCCGTCCATGATTTTTTTATTGGCGATATTTTTGTATCATGAGCCTTTTAACATTTATAAATTGATTACCTTTGCCTTTATTTGGACAGGGTTGGTATTTTTTAGCTATGATTTAATCAAACAACGAAATACCTAACGAGAGTAAAAATGACCACACCAGAAACCACCCAACAAACTAAGCTTGAAACGCCCCACAGCACCACGCAAGCCCCTACACAAAAAACCATGCATGAATCACTATATTCAGCGGCGGATGCCTTACACGCAATTGCAAACGAAAAGTCCAACAATCAGCCAATCAAGCTGACGGGCAATTCAACAGATACGGTATTTGTGAAGGGACTCAAAGTCGATGCCGTGATTGGCGTGTATGAGTGGGAGCAGCAAATAACCCAACCATTGATTTTTGATATTGAAATGGTGGGCTGTCAATACCAAGCGTCGCAGACTGATAATATTCAAGATGCCATCAATTATAAAAGTGTCAGTGAGCGCGTGGCTGAAGTGAGCATTGCCAATAAAGTGGCGCTATTAGAGCGGTTAGCGCAATTGGTCGCTGAGATGATTTTGGCAGAATTTGCCCCAGAAAAAGTCACAGTGACGATTCACAAACCAACCGCCATCAAACAAGCCGATAGTGTCGGGGTTAAAATTACCCGTTTTCAGCCAAATTAATTAGCCTAAGCAAAAAATATGTTTATTTGAGCATTTGAGTATGAGTGTACCACCGCGTGATGTGATAGTCATCGAAGCCTGTGTTTTGTCGTTAGCCAGTAATGTCAAACAACTTTATTATTTACAAAAAGCCAAAGACTGGCTGCAAAACTTTGGCACTTTGACCCTCAGCGCGATTCATAGTAGTGAAGATACTTGTAGTGATAACAATTTAAACAAGCAAACATCCAATACACCAGTTTATTTTAACCAAGTGGCTTATTTAGCATTTGCGCAGCCAATGGATTATTGGCAGTGGTTACAACTCACCAAGAAGTTTGAACAGCAACAAGACAGATTTCTGTACCAAAAACCCGCTGTCACGTTAGACATTGATATCATTGCGGTAAAATGCCTGCATCAAATTGACAATATCGACCAAAGCCTCGATGAAAAAGGCAATCGATTCATGCTATTCGCCCAATCCGAAAACCAGTGGTTAGGCATCCGCCGGCGTTTTCCACTAGCTTGTTATGACCACGTAGGGATAGTAGATTTATCAAAAAATATCGATTTGTCCTTTATCCGATGTTTTTAATCCTCATCGCTGTCACTATCACTATTAATATCATTGTCACTATCAATGCCCAATTTTTTCATACGGTAGCGCAGTGAGCGAAACGTTGTATTTAACAGTTTAGCAGCTTGGGTGCGATTCCAACCACTGCAGTTGAGCGCTGCGATAATGACTTTGCGTTCTTGATTCATCAAATATTCTTCAAGCCCTTCGGCAGGCAGTTGACCTTCTTCAGCAGAGGGCTGGGCTAAATTAGGCGTATTGATAGCCCCTATCGGCGCATCTAAAGTTAACGATGCATGGGTTAACGCATCATGGGTGGATTGGGTCGGTGTGGGCGTAAGTTGAATATTGGGTTTGACTTTATAACCACTTGCAAACAAGTTGCTGATATAGGAAGTATTGATGGGGCTGTTGGAAGCGGATTTAGCTTCAGCTAAGGGCGCAACTTTTGGCGTGCTCGGTTTACTCGGTGTTGATAAGACGGATTGATTGGGGGTTTCTGTGATTTCATGGATTTCATGGATTCTAGGAGTGTCAGGCGATACGTTGGCGGCTGATAATGGCAAATTCAAATGATGGGCTTCAATCACATTATCATCAGCTAGGGTAATCGCCCGCTCTAAGATATTTCTTAATTCACGTACGTTGCCGGCAAAGCGATGGTTTGTCAATTGAACCGCGGCTTCATTCGATAATGTCAGTGGCTGCGCTAGTCCCCAATCGTCTGCAATCAAAGAAATAAAATGATTGGCTAACAGTAAAATATCATCACGCCGTTCATTGAGACTGGGTAATTTTACTTCAATCACGTTGATGCGATAATATAAATCTTGTCTAAATTCACCCGTTTCGACAAGCTTAGCCAAATTTTTATGGGTAGCGGATAAAAGGCGCACATCCACGGCAATCTCTTGGGTGCTCCCAATGGGGCGGATTTTCTTTTCTTGTATCGCGCGTAATAATTTGACTTGCATGGAAATCGGCAAATCCGCTACTTCATCCAAAAATAGCGTACCGCCATTTGCTTGTTGGAATAACCCTTCTTTGTCTGCGGTAGCGCCAGTAAAGCTGCCTTTTTTGTGCCCAAAAAACTCGCTTTCCATCAACTCTGATGGGATGGCGCCGCAGTTAACAGGCACAAAATTGGCAGAGCAGCGTGGGCTTAAATCATGAATGAGCTTGGCAACGACTTCTTTACCGGTGCCCGATTCCCCCCACAGGAATACGGGCGCTTGGCTACGCGCCAATTTTTGGATGGTGGTTTTGAGCTGGGTAATGGCGTTAGATTGTCCGATTAAGCGATTGCTAAAAGGATCATAGACTTCTTTACAATTAAGTTTATGGGTATTTTCTGCTACTTTTAAGGCGTTTTCGACCAGTTGGCGTAGCCGTGATAGCTCAAGTGGCTTGTTGACAAAATCAAAGGCGCCCAATTTTAACGCTTCAATCGCCAAATCCATGCTACCGTGGGCGGTAATCACTGCCACGGGGGTTTTGGCATAATTTTTACTGATAAATTTAACGATATCTAGTCCTGTGCCATCAGGAAGTTTAAGATCGGTTAAGCAAAAATCAAAATTATACGCTTGAAGATGGCTGATGCCGGTGGCATAGTCATAGGCGACTTTGGATTCAATGCCCATTTTTTTGAGTGTCATCTGCATCAAGCGACACAAATCTACTTCATCATCAATAATCAGCGCTAATGCCATACAGATGCAAAACCTTTAACACAAAGTAATTAGAGGGATTATAGCTCTTCGCTTGTTTTATCGTCAGTCAGCTATGGCAAAACAAGCTAGTGCAGACGTTATAGCGGGCTAACTTATGATAGCCCAGCTATTTGTTAGCTCAGTCACTTACTAACTCATTCACTTGCTAGTCTCTGACTCACAAGCACCTTTGGTGACGCTCATAGTCTTGTCCATAGCATTGCCGCCATTATTTGCCATACAAGCGTTGCCATAGGTTTGATAGCGGACGATGCCATTATTGATAGTTTTGACGCAGACAGGATCATATTGCATGGTGCACATCATCTCAGGTTTCTTGATGGGCTGAGGCATGGTTGTGTGGTTTTGCTGATCTGAGCTAACAGCTTGGCAGCCAAATAAACTTAATGAGAAACAGAGTGGGGTAAAAAACTTGAACATAGCATTTCCTTATTGTGTTCAGTAGGTGATATAAGAGGTGATACAAGCAGCATTGAGTATACCAAAACTCAGTGAAATCATCCCCAATAATAACCCACTTGCCAAATTATTATTGCTATTATCTGTTACCAAATCTTTAAAACTTAAGCAGGCAGCCCGCCGTCAGCCGTTGGACCATTAACCAAGCACGCCCCAAATCCGCCTATCGACAAGTACAAGGCTGATGGTTAAAACAGACTTGCCCATTTGGTCAGACACAGCATAAGAGGTAAAAGCTAAGGATTAAAAGGATGCGTTGAAGTCAATGTCATAGCCCAGTCAAAAGTTGTTGTCAAATTTGTTAGCGCATTTTATAGTTAAATTTATGAAAAATTCAATATAAAGATAGGTAATACGTTTGACAATGAGGCAATCATGTTAACACTCACTTTTTTGGGCACATCTGCAGGGATACCCACCAAACACCGCAACGTCACCGCGCTTGCTGTATCACTCATCAATCCTTATAGCAGAGTAAAAAATGTCCCTTGGCTATTGGTGGACTGTGGGGAAGCCACACAGCATCAACTACTCAAAACCCCGTTGTCCGTGATGCAGCTAGCGTTGATTTGTATCACCCATGTGCATGGCGACCACTGTTATGGCTTGCCAGGGTTATTGGCTAGTATGGCGATGAGTGGACGCAAGCACCCGCTAACCGTCATTGCCCCACAAGCCATTGCCGATTATCTTGCCGCCGTGCAAGCCACGACAGCGCTGATGATAAATTTTGACATTAATTTTATCGCCATTGACAATAGAGTGCAGGGGGATAGTTACCCACCCATCATCCTGGATTTGACAGATGACCATCAGCTACAAGTTGACGTGATTGCGCTATCACACCGTATCCCTAGCCATGCCTTTAAATTCACCCAGCGCCTGTCCAAAAAAACCTTATTAACCCAAAAACTCACCAAGCTTAACGTGCTAGATAAACGGCTATGGGGCAAACTTAAGTACGGTATTGACGTCAATCTAGATGATAACACCTTGCTAAAATCTGCGGATTTTGTCACCACCACGCTGCATAAAACCGTGCTGATAGTCGCAGGCGACAATGACTCACCTGAGCTATTAGCCGATGCTATATCAAATACCGATGTGCTAGTACACGAGGCGACTTATACCCAAGCAATCGCTGATAAACGAAAAGTAGCCCCTAACTATTTTGACCCCATGCATTCAACCGCCAAGCAAGTTGCCGAATTTGCGCAGCTATCACAGTTAAAAAACCTGATTTTGACCCATTTTAGCGCGCGTTTTCAACCTTTTGATAAACCTAGCAGTAAAACTTTGAATATGTCAGATATTCGGGCAGAAGTGGCTACCAGTTATCAAGGTAATTTTTGGCTTGCCCAAGATTTTGATGAATTTGAAATCGACCATGGCAATGTTAAAAAACGCAATATACGAATAAACTAACCCCCAAAAAGCTATCTTATTAAAAGAAAATTTTGTAAAAAGTTTTATTGATAACTTTTTTTTATACGCACTAGTCAAATTTACTTGTTATTCCGCCTAGAATTGTTTTGCATAATTAATTATATTTATGGTAATTTAATTATCATTTTTTTAATTTATAACTGTCTTAGCCAATCGTCAGTTGTGGATTGAGAATTCAACCGAACCGCTTGAGGAGAGTGTATGCAAATTGGTGTACCAAAGGAAACTGCATTATATGAAAATCGGATTGCGATTACCCCCGATACCATCAAAAAGTTCATCAAGTTGGGTCACAGTATTGTGGTCGAACGTGATGCGGGTAAAGGTTCGTTTATTACCAATGATGCGTTGGAACAAGCAGGGGCGCAAATTGTTGATGATGCGATCTCAACAAGTGATGTGGTGCTCACGGTCAATAGCTTACCGATTGAAAAAATCAACCAGCTAAAACAAGAAGCAATTGTTATCGGCATGATGAATCCGTATCGCAATGCCAATTTGCAGGACTATGCCAATCGCCATGCCAAAGTGTATGCCATGGAGCTATTGCCGCGAACTTTGTCGCGAGCACAGAACATGGATGTGCTGTCATCCCAAGCCAACTTGGCAGGTTATAAAGCGGTGATTTTGGCTGCTAACCAGTTTGGTCGTCCTTTCCCCATGTTTATGACATCGGCAGGTACGGTGAAACCTGCGCGTATTGTCATCCTAGGCGTGGGCGTCGCGGGTCTACAAGCGATTGCCACCGCTCGTCGTTTGGGAGCCGTTGTGGAAGCCAGTGACTTACGTCCCACCGTGCGTGATCAAGTGGAGTCAGTCGGTGGTAAATGGCTTGATGTCCCTATGAGCGATGAGGAAAAAGCCAAAGCCAAAGACACAGGCGGCTATGCCTGGACACCGTCTGAGCAATATATCAAAGACCAAGCCGCGGTTGTCGATAAAGCGGTCAGTCAAGCAGATATTGTGATTACCACGGCTCAAATTCCTGGTCGCAATGCCCCGCGTTTGATACACCAAGCTACCATCGATAAAATGAAATCTGGCTCAATTTTACTCGATATGGCCGTAGAAACAGGCGGCAACGTAGAAGGCTCAGTGGTCGGACAAAATATCATCACCCCAAACGGTGTCACTATCATGGGTGTGCCCAATATTCCATCGACCTTGGCGGCGCAGTCATCGGCATTGTATGCCAACAATTTGTATAACTTTTTTGCAACCTTGATGGATGACAATAAAGTGTTTGCGCTTAATCCAGAAGATGAAATCCAAAAAGCCTTGCTGGTTACTAGCCAAGGTCAAGTATTGTTAGCCAGTCGCTAACCTAATTTTCATTTAATTTTACCTATCGAGGTTAGGAGGTTTTATGTTATTGACCCTATTAGCGTCTGCGACATCTGCCACCCCATTTGTGGCAATCTTTAGTATCTTTGTTTTGGCTATTTTTGTGGGTTATTACGTGGTTTGGGGGGTAACACCTGCACTGCATACCCCACTGATGGCGGTGACCAATGCCTTATCCAGTATCGTTATCGTCGGTGCCATGCTGCAGACCGTCAGCATCGATGGCAATATGTTTACCCCAACAAGTCTTTTGGGTGCGTTTGCGGTATTTCTAGCCAGCATCAATATTTTTGGTGGTTTTTCGGTGACGGAACGTATGCTAGCGATGTTTAAATCAAAAGATAAAAAAGCCAAAGCTGAGCCAAACAAAGAAGGAAATGCTTGATGAATGAGAATTTGAATTGGGTCGCCCAACATGCGGATTGGTTTTATTTGATTGGTGCGGTGCTATTTATTTTAACCTTACGGGGTTTATCAAGCCCAAAAACCGCCATCCGTGGTAACCGATTCGGTATGATAGGTATGGCGATTGCTATTATCACTACCTTTTTTTTAGCACCCAGTCCGGTATTTGTATTAATTGTTGGCGCGATGGTGCTAGGCGCTGTGGTTGGTACTTGGAAAGCACGCACTGTCGCCATGACGCAAATGCCAGAAACCGTGGCTTTGATGCACTCTTTAGTCGGTCTATCGGCAGTTGCCATTGCACTGGCGAGCGTGTTGCATACCGGCGTCGAGCATAGCACCATCGCGCGGTTTGAGTTGTTTGTGGGCTGTTTTATTGGTGCGATTACCTTCTCAGCGTCAATGTTTGCTTTTGGTAAATTGGCGGCAAAAAGCTGGGCAAAGACGCTTAAAGGCACTTGGGTAAAACCTGTCCAAGCGCTATTGTTCATCGCGATGTTAGCATTTGGTATTATGTATTTTACCACCCAATCGATGCCAGCGTTTTATGCGATGACCATTTTGGCTATTATTTTTGGCTGGATGTGGATTGCGCCGATTGGCGGCGGTGATATGCCTGTGGTGGTATCTTTGCTTAACTCATTTTCTGGGTGGGCGGCAGCCGGTATCGGTTTTACCCTAGGCAACTCAATGCTGATTATCGCAGGGTCGCTGGTCGGTTCATCTGGGGCGATTTTGTCCTACATTATGTGTAAAGCCATGAACCGTTCACTGCTGAACGTATTGTTTGGCGGTATGTCAAGCAGCTCAGCCGCTGCGACACAAGAAGATACCGGACCCAAAACTTACCGTACAGGCTCACCTGAAGATGCCGCCTTTATGATGGAAAACTCTAGCAGTGTGGTCATTGTGCCAGGTTATGGTATGGCGCAAGGCCGTGCCCAAAATGCGGTAAAAGAGCTTTATGAAATGCTAAAAGAAGCAGGTGTGGACGTGCGTTTTGCGATTCACCCTGTGGCAGGTCGTATGCCAGGTCATATGAACGTACTATTGGCTGAAGCAGATGTACCGTATGAAGACATCTTAGAAATGGATGAAATCAACTCCGACTTTGCAGGTACTGACGTTGTGCTGATTATCGGTGCCAATGACGTGGTCAACCCAGCGGCAAAAGACGATCCAAACTCACCCATCTTTGGTATGCCAATTCTTGAAGCAAACAAAGCGCAAACAGTGATGGTCATCAAACGCTCAATGAGTGCCGGCTACGCAGGTCTTGATAATAGCTTGTTCTACATGGACAAAACCATGATGATCTTTGGCGATGCCAAAAAAGTGGTGGAAGACATGATTCGCCATATCAATGGTACAGGTCACTAAGTTTTTTTGACTTCAATCAACCCTGACTAATCAGTTTAGTCAGGGTTTTTTATTTGCTATAATTAGGCGGATATCACAAGGAAAATTCATGAATTTATTACTTCGTTATCTTATCTTATGCTTGATGCTAAAATCCGATAAAGCAAAGTCATCTAAACCAAGCTATAGCGATGCGATTATCCGCCACTATCGGATTTTGCCACATGATATGGGGTTTCGTCACCATGTGCCTAATTATCGCTACTTAAGCTTTATTGAGCTTAATATCCAACAGTGGCTGATGCAGCAACGCCCAACGGACAAGCTAGGTTGGGTGATTGCATCGCAACAATTAACCTACATCAAAGAAAGCTTTTTGTTTGATAAATTGACGCTTCGCAGTCAACTACTGGCTTGGGATAAAAAATACCTGTATTTTCGCCACGAGTTTTGGGTGAAAAATGACTTAAATGTGGTGGCACTGACCAAAATTGTATTGATGCTAGACCAGCAAGTGCAACCGACCAGTGTCATTGTACAGCAAGATGAACAAACTCACCCTGTCATCAAAACCTGGCAAGACAATCTTAACGAAATCAAAAAACTCACCCCCATCAAGTAACTGGAGAAAAATATGTCCCTTAAATGGAACGACACATTAGAAATTGCCATTCAACTTTCTGAAAAATACCCTGATGAAGACGTGCAATATATTCGTTTTACTGATTTGCATCGGTATGTGACGCAGTTAGAAGAATTTGGCGATGACCCAACCAAATCGACCGAAAAACAACTAGAAGCGATTCAAATGGCTTGGTTAGACGAACTAGACTAAGCTGAATGCTAGGTTCTTCTTCATACTAGATTGTTAATGAGCAGCAGCTAAATTAATTTACCCATGAAAAATGACCCGCACTTGCTTAATGCGTCAGCCAAAAAGTAACGGTCTTTGATGTCATTTGACTTGGGTGAATAATCATTTGGCTTGGGTAAATAATCAGTTGCCACGCCCACGAAGATTGCCATCCCAGCAAAATTAGCCGTATCACTGGGTTGTTAGCATGCAGTATTTGGGTTAATAGTATTCAGTCTAACAGCAAGTTTTGTAATATTTGCTCATAAATTGCGGCAAGTTTACCCAAATCTTCAACCTCTACACACTCATCAATCTGGTGAATGGTTGCATTACGCACGCCAAGCTCAACCACTTCAGGCGACCTATTGTCAACATTCAAGGTTGCGATAAAACGACCATCTGAGGTGCCGCCTGTGGTTGAAAGCTCTGTATCTGTCCCTGTCACGGCTTTAATCGCGGATTGACAGGCGCCCACGAGGTTGCCTTGTGGCGTCAAAAATGGGTTGCCCGATAGTTTCCAATTGATGTGATAACTGGCTGCACCGTCTTGAAAATGCTTGTCAAAAATCGCATGGGTAGTTGCTTTAAGTTTCTCATCGTTGGTCTCAGTGGAAAAACGAAAATTAAACTCGGCGCTTAAAGTTGCAGGAATCACATTGTTAGCCCCAGTGCCTGCATGAAGGTTGGAGATTTGCAGGGTGGTGGCAGGAAAATACGCATTGCCATTGTCCCAAGTTTGGCTACAAAGCTCGGATAGTGCTGGCAAAGCATAATGAATGGGGTTAACTGCCAAATGCGGGTAGGCAACATGGCCTTGTTTGCCGGTCACCGTCACAACGGCGCCAAGCGAGCCACGGCGACCATTTTTGATGATATCACCCAAGGTGTGAGTACTAGAGGGTTCGCCAATCAAGCAATAAGTTATTGGCTGGTTGCGAGATTGCAATGTTTCCACCACTTTGATTGTACCGTTGACCGAAGGACCTTCTTCATCAGCGGTAATTAAGAAAGCAATTGAGCCGTGATGATTGGGGTGCTTGGCGACAAAGTTTTCAACAGCGACAGTAAATGCCGCAATCGCTGTTTTCATGTCTGCAGCACCACGCCCATACAGTATGCCATCTTTGATAGTAGGTTCAAATGGCGGATAGGTCCATTGGCTGACATCGCCCGTGGGCACGACATCGGTATGTCCTGCAAAACATAATACGGGCGCCTGCGCCTGCCCACGACCTTGACGAATTGCCCATAAGTTTTTGACTTCTGCTTCGCGTCCTGTTGCGCCCTTTTCACCAAAGTATAAAAACTCACAATCAAAGCCGAGGTGGTTAAGCCGCTCAGCCAGTATATTTTGACAGTCAAAGTCAGTCGGCGTCACTGATGGCTCGCGCATCAGCTGTAAACTCAGTGCTAAGGTCTGCGCTTGAAGGTGGTCTAAATCAGTCGCGTTACTGGCATAATCAGTCATTCTCGTTTCCTTAAAATCTCTTAAAAATCTCTCAAAAATCTCGCTTATTTGCGCTGCATATTAGCATAAATTAGCGCCTTAGCGGGTCGCATTGTTCGCAATCGCTCAGCATTTTGGCTACAATACGCTTTTTTTCTCACTGCGCTTTTTTTCTTACTGGGCTTTTTTGTGTTGTTTGCGAATGTTACTGGGGACATATGGTACCGATGAATATCTCTACTTTTTTCATGGGCATGAGCGTGTGCTTTTCCCTAATTTTGGCGATTGGTGCGCAGAATGCGTTTGTGCTTAAACAAGGGCTAAAACAACAATTTGTGTTCATCGTGTGTTTGATTTGCGCGTTATCCGATGCGGTGTTGATTACGGGTGGTGTGTTTGGTTTTGGCAAGCTGATTTCGCAATTTCCACTGATTATTACCATCGCCAAATACGCAGGGGCGTTGTTTTTAATTGTGTATGGTGCCCGAAGTTTTATTGCGGCTTATCAATCAAACCAATCGCTCGTGGCGCAGGGTGAAGACGTTGGTAATTTAAAACAAGTAATTGCCATGTGCTTGGCATTTACTTGGCTCAATCCCCATGTGTATTTAGATACGGTGATTTTGCTTGGGACGATTGCGTCACAGGTTACCGATAAACTGGCGTTTGCGTTGGGTGCAATTTTATCTTCGTTTATCTTCTTTTTTAGTTTGGGTTATGGTGCGCGTGTGCTGCAGCCGCTATTTGCCAAACCACTGTCTTGGAAAATTCTTGATATCCTCATCGGGGTTGTGATGTGGGGGATTGCGGCAAGTTTATTACTGGCTAATTAGCCCATCTTTTCTCATCCAAGTGGCAATGGAGAAGCGTTCACGATGGGTGATTGCGACTTGATGGACTAAGTTACTATTAAAAATCACCAATCTGTTACCTTGCGGCTGTAATTGTTGCTGTGTGTCATTTTGGTCGATGACGACAATTTCACCGCCATCGTGCGCGCCCCAACTCTCATTGAGATAAAAAACTGCCGATAACACACGTTCATCACGTCCTTGCGGATTGTCTGAATGCCACTGATAACCAAACCCTGCAGGGTAGCGGGCATAATGGGCTTCACTACGGCGAATGCCTGTGTATAAGGTTTGATTAAAAAATTGCGCAAGCTCATTAATCGCTTGTAGATACTGCATACCAATCGGACAGCGCTCATCAATCCAGCGGGTGCTATCCCCGCGAATGCTAGTGATTCGCTCACCCTGCGTCAAATTGGCAGCTTGATAGTCAATCAAGCCACTCTCTTTTTGTAACGCCTGAAAAAAATTGACGTCAAAACAGTCATCTAGCACGATAAACCCGTCATTAACCAGACCGTCAAGCTGTGTATCGTTTATTTTTTCAAACCAGTTGGGCGGGATAAAATTCAACTCTGGCATGTGCGCTGTGTTTCCTCCAGCATTGTTTAACATTTAACTGGGCAATTTTTAGCAAAAACTTCTAGCAAAAACTTCGCCAATTTTTGATAGCTATGCTACCATACCTGCTAATTTGTTTACGAAAAATTTATTATGAATTATCAACACAGCTACCACGCGGGCAACTTCGCTGATGTGGTAAAACACGTTTTATTACTCCAATTACTTGAGATGATGAGCGCCAAGCCAAAACCTTATTATATTTTGGATGCGTATGGTGGGCGTGGTTTATATTCACTTGCCAGTGATGAAGCCAAAAAAACGGGCGAAGCCATCCATGGCATTACCAAACTGCTAGCGCAAGATAACAGCCAAGCACCACAGGCGGTGCAAACCTATCTACAAGATATTGGCTACGCCAAAAAATTCTACGACAAGCATGTATATCCAGGTTCGCCTTGGTTTATTGCCCATCACATCGAAAAACAACAAGACGCGCACCCAGAGATTAACAATCGCGCCGAAGCGTTTGAATGGAAAGCAAGCGAGTTTGATGCGCTCAACTACCAACTGCACCAATTGCCCATTGGCGTGCAACATCGCAACGCCTATGAAGGGATTTTGGCGGTGTTACCACCCCAAGAAAAACGCGGGTTGATTTTAATCGATCCCCCCTTTGAACAGGAACACCGTGATTTTAGCGCATTGGTAGATTTGTTGGTCAAAGCGCATAAAAAATGGTCAACCGGGGTGTTGGCTCTTTGGTACCCCATCAAAAACAACGATGCGGTTGAGCTGTTTTATAAAAAAATGAAACGCACCGAAATCCGTCGTCAGTTAGTGCTTGAGCTGAATATTTTCCCACCCGATTTGCCGATGGGTTTAAATGGGACAGGCATGTTGGTGATTAACCCACCTTGGCAATTTGATGCTAAAGCCGAAGAAATTTTGCAATATCTACAGCCAATTTTGCAGCATCCTGAAAGCCCACAAATGAGTGTGGAGCAGCGCACCAAAGTACAATGGTTGGTTGGCGAATAATTTCACACTTGGCGGGTTAACTGGTCACAAAACCCGCTAAATTTGCAATTTTTTACCGAGCTCGATGCACCTAGCAACAGACGATTTATTATAGACGACCTGCAAGAGACAACCTGCAAGGATAATCAATGAATAACGATAATAATAACCAACCAACCCTTATCAAGGCACCCATCGACGCATTACAACAGCTGCAACAGCCGCAACAGCACACTAAGGATATCAATCCAATTCAGCTTGAGCATCAGCGTAACCGTGAATTGGCAGAAACCGATGACTACGATGGGCTCACCTTTGAAGTCATTGAAAATGCGCGTGTCGCTGACAAAACGATTGCGCAAAAAGGCGTTTATTTAATTCCCAATTCATTTACGCTATTGTCGCTGCTTGCGGCATTTTATTCGATTACCCAAAGCGCGTTGGGGGAAGGGCATTATATGCGTGCCTGTGTGGCGATTTTTATCTCGGCATTGCTAGATGGGTTAGATGGTCGGGCTGCAAGGCTGTTCAATGCACAAAGTCCCTTTGGCGAGCAGCTAGATTCGCTAGCCGACTGCATCGCGTTTGGACTGGCGCCTGCGTTATTGATTTATCATTATGCGTTAGAGCCGTTGGGGCGTATTGGTATCGCTTGCGCCTTTGTGTATGCTGCCTGTGCCGCGCTGAGACTGGCGCGTTTTAATGTACAAATTGGTGTCGTTGATAAAAAATACTTTGTCGGGGTAGCAAGTCCGTTAGCCGCTATTTTAGTCACGACGTTTGTGATGGTACATATGGATTGGCAAGTTGAATTGCCTGCGACCAGTCCCGCTTTTCAAATCTTGGCAGCCATTTGGGTGGTGATAGCCGGCTTTTTGATGGTGAGTAATTTAAAATACTATAGCTTTAAAGAATTTGATAAAAAGCGTGTCCCGTTTGTGGTATTGATTTTGATTGTGTTTGCGCTCGGTATCGTACTGTATAATATTCCTGCAGGATTGCTCGCGATTAGCGTGATTTACGCCTTATCGGGCCCAGTAACTGCGGTTTGGAGCAAGCTTAAACGCAAACCTGTTTAGAGCTACTTTAGGTTTTTTTGTTTCAGTAGTAATTTTTTTTAGAAACGGATGTTCAAATAGTATAAAAACTGGCATGATGAGTGTATCGCTTTCATGCCCGTTTTTTTTGGGTAATATGATGCGTTGTTCAAGGATATGAACCATTAATTTCCTCATAAGGAGTATGAGATGCACCGTCAGTCTGATTTAATCCACCCTGCTTTTAACCTAACCAAAATTTTTATCTCGGTGTGGCTGGCTTCAACCTTAGCCGCTTGTGGTAGCGATAATGATTCCGCGACAACGCCACCTGCCAAAACAGGCGTTGCTTCACTGCCCACAGGTAATTTAATCAAAGATCCATTAACGACCAAAAATCTCACCCCCAGCGCCTTAACCCAGTTATTTAATACCACAGATCCCGATTTTAGCCAAGTTGCAGCCACGCCCAAGTGCGGTGTGCGTGTTGAATACATGCAATATGATACCGTCGATGTCAAAGGTAATAAGACCGATGCGACGGGTGCTGTGTTTATTCCAACAGGCACGGATGCAAGCTGTAGCGGCAATCGACCCATTGTACTCAATGCCCACGGTACGGCAACGACCAAAGCCTATAATTTTGCAGAAGTCGGTAATGCCAATAATGAAGCAGGACCGGCGGCGACATTGTTAGCGGCTTTGTTTGCAGGGCAAGGCTATGTGGTTATCTCACCCAATTATGCAGGTTATGACAAATCAAGCCTAGCTTATCATCCGTACCTCAATGCCCAGCAGCAGTCACACGAGATGGCAGATGCGTTAAAAGCAGGCAGGGAAGTGGTACGCCGCACAGGCAGTGCAACCAATGTCGCTGACAATGGCAAATTGTTTATCACAGGTTATTCTCAAGGTGGCTATGTCACCATGGCAACCACGCGCTATCTTGAAACGCTCAAAGAGCCTGTGACAGCAGCACTGCCAATTTCTGGACCCTATGCTATGGAAGCCTTTGGTGATGTGGTATTTGGTGGCAAAGTTATGCTCGGTGCGACGTTTTTTGCCCCGCTGATGGCTCGCAACTATCAAGAGCAGTATGGCAATATTTATGCCAAACCCAGTGACATGTTCGCGCCAGCCAATGCTGATGAAATCCCCTCGCTACTGCCTAGCGCCAGCATGACTGATATGCAGCTCGTTTTAAGTGGTAAATTGCCTGCCTCAGCGATGTTTCAAAAAGCCCCAACGGGAAATTCAACGCTGGATGCGTTATCACCGTCTGACCCAGCATTTAGTTTTGGTTTTGATACGACGCAGTATTTAGTCAAAAATGACTACCGATTAGGGTACTTGGCGGATGCCCAAAAAAATGTCGATTGGGCAGTGCCTTATTTACAAGGCTATACCAACTATAGCCCAGTGCCTGCCACACTGCCTGAACATCCCCTGCGTAAAGCGTTGAAAGCCAATGACTTGCGTGGCTATTTACCAACAATGCCTGTCATTATGTGTGGTGGTAACCAAGATCCGATGGTGTTCTTTGACGTAAATACTAGCTTGATGAAAACGCTATGGGACACAGATACTAATAAAACTAGCGCGACCAAGTTGGGAATTATTGATATCGATGTCACCAATCGCGCCACGCGTCAAAAACCGGTTTATCAAACGTTAGGTTTTGATACCGTCAACAATAATAGCATCCAGTCTCAATCAGAAAAAATGCAGGCAGGATTTGCTAGCAAAGTGCAAAATATTGCCGCGATTGCTGCCGCCAACGGGGGCAATCCATCACAAGCCGTCGCTATGCAATATCATGGTTTAGTCACGCCGTATTGTATGGGTGTGGCACAGACATTGTTTAGCCAGTTCTAAGTTTAGCCAGTTCTGAATTTGCGATAGCCTGAAGCTATAGCCAATTAACCAACACGCACTTAACTGATACCCATTTAACAAAGCCTGTTTATCAACAGGCTTTGTCATTAGACAGTTTGATATCGAGCCTCAGATTTAATCTGATTATTTTATAGCTTGTAAAAATAACTGGTAAAGTTTGGGCAGTTTGCCATGGGGGTAAAATAACACCCATTAAAGCATGATATTTTGATGTTACCGTCGACATTTGGCGGTGGGTTAACTGCTAAATCATGCGTTTTATGCTATAATTATTCCTTTTTACTATCCTAAAAATATTAAGTCATCTGTGTTACTTTTCTAAAAGTTTTGATTGGGTTTTTTTGCAACTTTTGGTCAAAATTGCGCATTGCTTTTAAACGCATGGTTGTTAACTTAGCTATCGCCTTGAAAAGTAAAATAAATAAGATGACTCGTATATTTAAGTAGCTTGATAAAAGGAGCGTGCATGTCCACCGATTCCGTTAGCCCCATTGGCATCGTCGATGAATTAAAACAATCTTATCTCGACTATGCCATGAGCGTAATTGTCTCCCGTGCTTTACCTGATGTGCGTGATGGGCTGAAACCTGTTCATCGCCGTGTGTTATACGCGATGCATGAATTATCAAACGACTTTAACAAACCTTACAAAAAATCGGCGCGTGTGGTCGGTGATGTTATCGGTAAATACCACCCGCATGGCGATACTGCAGTTTATGACGCAATTGTGCGCTTGGCGCAGCCGTTCTCAATGCGCTATATGCTCATCGATGGTCAAGGTAATTTTGGTTCAGTGGATGACGACCCCGCCGCAGCGATGCGTTATACCGAAGTGCGCATGCAAAAACTGACCCACCAAATGCTGGGTGATTTGGATAAAGACACTGTGGATTGGGAGCCAAACTATGATGGCTCGGAGCAAATGCCAAGCGTCATGCCAGCCCGTATTCCAAATTTGCTCGTCAATGGTGCCACAGGGATTGCGGTGGGTATGGCGACCAATATGGCGCCACATAATTTGACGGAAGTGATTAATGCCTGTTTGGCCTATGCCGATGACCCGCACATCTCTGGTGAAATGCTCATGCAGCATATCACCGGTCCTGATTTCCCAACAGGCGGTATTATTTATGGTCGCTCAGGCATTGTCGATGCTTATCGCACCGGTAAAGGTCGCCTGCATTTGCGCGGCAAATATCACATCGAACCGATGAGTGAAACGGGCGCCAATAAAGAACGTGAACGTATTGTATTTACCGAGATTCCGTATCAAACCAATAAAGCAAAATTGATTGAAAAAATCGCAGAATTGGTACGCGATAAAAAACTTGAAGGCATTAGCGAGATTCGTGATGAGTCAGATAAAGATGGCATGCGTATCGCCATTGACTTAAGACGCGGTGAAAACGCGGAAGTCATCGTTAACAATTTATTTATCCAGACGCCTTTAGAATCGAGTTTTAGCATTAACATGGTTGCCTTAGATGAAGGTCAACCTAAAATCATGACGTTGCGTGATTTAATTGCCGCCTTTGTGCGTCACCGCCAAGAAGTCGTCACTCGCCGTACTATTTTTGAACTCAGAAAAGCGCAGGCGCGTGGTCATTTGCTCGAAGGTCTTACCATTGCTCTTGCCAACATTGATGGTATTATTGACACTATCAAGGCATCGGCAAACCGCCAAGAAGCCCGCGATAACTTACTAACCAATACTTGGCAGTCAGGTGGCGTGATTGCCATGTTAGAGGCAGCAGGCAGTCATTCGATTCGCCCTGATGTGATTGAAGGCGAAGACCTAAACGCCCCATATGGCCTGATTGATGACAACCAACATTATCGTCTATCGCCTGACCAAGTCAATGCTATTTTGGATATGCAGCTGCACCGTTTAACAGGGCTAGAGCAAGACAAGCTACAGCAAGAATTCAAAGAAATCTTGGCACTCATTGCGCAATTACAAAGCATTTTGGATAACTTTGACCAATTAATGCAAGTCATCAAAGACGAATTAATCCAAATCCGTGAGGATTTTGGCGATGCACGCAAAACCCAAATCGTCGATAGCCGCAGTGACTTTAGTCGTGCAGATTTGATTCCTGAACAGACCGTTGTGTTGACTGTTTCACGCACCGGTTATGCCAAAACCCAGCCTATCAGTGACTACATCGCCCAAAAACGCGGGGGTAAAGGAAAGTCAGCCACTGCCATGAAAGCAGATGACGTCATTGACCATATGGTGGTCACATCGACGCACAACAACGTGATGATTTTTACCGATCGGGGCCGTGTGTTTGGGTTACAAGTGTTTGAAGTGCCTATTGCCAGCCGTGGTTCGCGTGGCCGTCCGATGGTCAATCTAATTGCATTGGATGCCGATGAAAAAGTCACCGCCATCTTGCCTGTGACCGAAGACGACAAGCAAAATGACAATAGCTATGTGTTCTTTGCAACCGCATCGGGTATGGTAAAACGCGTCCAATTGTCACAATTTAAAAACCTTCGCGCCAACGGACTTCGCGCTGTTGAACTTAACGACGGCGATAACTTAATTGGCGTTGCCATTACCGATGGCGAGCAAGACATCATGTTATTTTCCAATGAAGGTAAAGCGATTCGCTTTAATGAAAGTAAAATCCGTGCGATGGGTCGTACCGCAAAAGGGGTACGCGGTATGCGGGTGACGCTACTGGCCAATCAAGGTATAGAAGACGAGGACACCGAGCTTGAAGACGATAGCCAAGATGACCAAGACAATGACAGTGTCGTTGCGGTTAGCCGTGTGGTGTCGTTGGTTGTTGCGCCGCAGCAAGGCGAGATTTTATGTGCTTGTGAGCGTGGCTTTGGCAAACGCACACCTGTCTCTGATTTCCCTGTCAAAGGTCGTGGCGGTAAAGGCATTATCGCCATCAAAACCACGGCGCGTAATGGCGAGCTGGTGCAGGCATTAGCGGTAACCGATGCCGATGATATTGTGCTGATTTCTGATGCAGGCACGCTGGTGCGTACACCTGTCGGACAAATCGCGCAAACAGGTCGTAATGCGCAAGGCGTCACCCTGATTCGTATTTCACAAGATGAATCATTGGTTTCCATCGCTTTGGTTGAAGGCGGTAGTGAAGACGAGCTGGACGAAGATATTGTAGCGTCAGAATTAGCTGACAATATCGCGCAAGATGGTACTAAGTTACAAAACAGTGCGGATTTGCACAGCGCTGATTTACAAAACATCGAGTTGTCTGAAGCCTTGCAGCAAGATGGTTTACTAGAAGCCGATGCACAACAGCTAGATGACTAATTTGTAGCCTTGCTATTTATAACCTCGCTTTATCAAACCAGCTTATCAATCAATAAGCTGGTTTTTTTCGATCAATTCTACAATTTCGCAACAGCCAGCAAGTTTAAAGCCTTATAAAATTTAAAGTTACTTTGTTCCAACAATCCTATTACATTAAAAGACGAGTATACCCATGTCAAAACTGCATCTACATCACCTTGAAAAATCACGTTCATTCCGAATTCTTTGGCTATTAGAGGAATTAGAACTGCCTTATCAGTTGACTAAGTACGAGCGCCATCATGGTTTGGCGCCCAAGTCTTTGCAAAAAATTCACCCGATGGGTAAGGCACCTATCCTGCAAGATAATGGAAAAACGCTGATTGAATCAGCCAATATCATTGAGTATTTGATTGACAACTATGACCATCCAACCGACCAGCAAGATGCACAGCCAATCTCACAACTGGTGGTGAATAAAAAATTTCGCCCAGATTATGGCAGTGAGGCGTATGAGCAGTATCGATATTGGCTGCATTTTACCGAAAGCTCGTTGATGCCCTTGCTTATTATCCGACTAATATTTGCTACCATGATAGAAAAATCACCGATAGGTATCAAACAAGTGGCAAAATTACTCAAATCGGGGATAGACAAATCTTACCTGAATCATTCATTAACCGAACAGCTCAAAATGCTAGATAAGCATTTGGGAAATAATGAATGGCTGGCTGGCAACCAATTTAGCGGCGCTGATATACAGCTTGAATTTGCCATAAACGCCATGCATGAAACCCATAGTTTAGAGGCAAAATACGCCAATATTCACAATTGGCTAAAAAAATGCCAAGCTCGCCCAGCTTATCATAAAGCGGTTGATAAGTGTTGATGGTTGACTGTCAAGCGACTTAACGCTTTTATTGCTTTACCTTGTCGATAAATTTACTAGGCGGTCAGAAAAAACAGTTGTTTTTTTCACCTTTATTTCATAGCTAAATACCTATTAAAAATTAGCGAAAATACATAAATATTGTTTTCATGTAAAATATTGCTATCGCTATTTATAACAATGTTTTGTGTGTAATAGTTGAATACTTTGAGTCGTTTACAACCTAGCTCCATTCTAGGTTATTTCCATGGATGGATGCCATTGCCAGAAGGAACGAAAAATGCAATATCAGTATTTTAAAGACCCTGATAGTCAAGAAACCCAAGAATGGCTTGACGCCTTTGATTCGGTGATCAAGTCAGTGGGAAAAAAACGTGCCACTTTTTTACTAAAAGCCATCTATGATAAGGCGGTACAAGAAGGGTTACGCGTTAATCGCCTTGACACCGCTTATATCAACACTATTCCTGTAGAAGATCAACCCTCGTATCCCGGTGATTTAACCCTAGAGCGTAAAATTCGCGCTATCATTCGTTACAATGCGGTGGCGATGGTGATGCGTGCCAACAAAAATGACGACGACTTAGGCGGTCATTTAGCGACGTTTGCCTCAAGCGCAACGTTATACGAAACAGGTTTTAACCATTTTTGGCGCGCAGCGAGTGAAAGCTTTGGCGGTGATATGATTTATTATCAAGGTCACGGTTCGCCAGGGATGTATGCTCGCTCATTTTTAGAAGGTCGATTGACTGAAGAGCAGCTGACGAATTTTCGCCGTGAAGTAGGCGGCAAGGGGCTATCTAGCTACCCACACCCTTATTTGATGCCTGACTATTGGCAGTTCCCAACCGTTTCGATGGGTTTAGGCCCCATTATGTCAATTTATCATGCGCATGTGCACCAATATCTTGAAAATCGTGGCTTGATTCCAAAAGAAGGTCGCAAGATTTGGGCATTCTTGGGCGATGGTGAAACCGATGAGCCAGAGAGCTTAGGTGCTATCTCACTAGCCGGTCGCGAGAACCTAGAAAATCTGATTTGGGTGATTAACTGTAACTTACAGCGTCTAGATGGTCCGGTACGTGGTAACGGTAAAATCATCCAAGAGCTTGAATCTGTGTTTCGCGGTGCAGGCTGGCGGGTAATTAAAGTCATTTGGGGTGGTAAATGGGATACGCTTCTAGATAAAGACCATACAGGCGCGCTCAAACACCGTATGCTTGAGACCCTCGATGGTGAATACCAAGTGTATAAAGCGCGTGATGGTAAATTTGTCCGTGATTATTTCTTTGGTAAATACCCAGAACTTGCTGAGATGGTCAAAGATTGGACTGACCAAGAAATCCAAAATTTAGACCGTGGTGGTCACGACCCGATGAAGGTGTATGCCGCATTTAGTGAAGCCATGAAAGCCAAAGGTCAGCCGACAGTGATTTTGGTTAAAACCGTCAAAGGTTATGGCTTATCTAACCAAAGCCAAGCGGTCAACAAAACCCACCAAATCAAAAAACTCGAAATTGACTCATTAAAATACTTCCGTGATCGTTTTGATTTGCCATTTACCGATACTCAGCTTGAAGAATTGCCGTTTTATCGTCCTGATGAAAATTCTGCTGAAATCCAATATCTGAAAGGTCGCCGTCAAGCACTGGGCGGACATTTGCCCAATCGCCGTAGTGGTCATATTCCACTGGATGTACCAGGATTGGAGATTTTTGACAAATTACTACAAGGTAGTGCAGGCAAAGAACAATCTACCACCATGGTATTTGTACGCTTGCTAGCGGCACTGCTAAAAAATAAAGCGCTGCAAGAGCGTGTGGTGCCGATTGTGCCTGATGAAGCCCGTACTTTTGGTCTTGAAGGTATGTTCCGCCAATTGGGTATCTACTCGGCCTCGGGCCAAAATTATACCCCTGAAGACCATGAAGCCTTGATGGGTTATAAAGAAGCCAAAGACGGTCACATGCTGGAAGAAGGCATTAATGAAGCGGGTGCGATGAGTACTTGGATTGCGTTAGCGACCAGTTATTCAACCAATGCGTTACCGATGATTCCTTTTTATATCTATTACTCCATGTTTGGTTTCCAACGCGTCGGTGATTTAGTTTGGGCCGCAGGCGATATGCAGGCGCAAGGGTTCTTGCTTGGCGGTACTGCAGGTCGTACCACACTCAATGGCGAAGGCTTACAGCACCAAGATGGTCATCAGTTGATTTTATTTAATACGGTGCCAAACTGTGTCACTTATGACCCATGTTATGGTTATGAGCTAGCGGTGATTGTACAAGATGGTCTGCGCCGTATGTATGGTGAAGGCGAACGAGTTTTCTATTATATCACCTTAATGAATGAAAACTATGAGCAACCAGCCATGCCAACAGGGGTCGAAGAAGGCATCAAAAAAGGCATGTACTTGCTCAAAGATAATGGTTCAAAACAAGTGCAATTGCTGGGTTCGGGCGTGATTTTACGTGAGGTTGAAAAAGCCGCACAAATTCTCGCTGAAGAATTCAACATCAATGCCAACGTGTGGAGTGTCACAAGCTTTAATGAACTCACCCGTGAAGGCATGGCATGTGATGAGTACAATCGTTTGCACCCACTAGATGAACAGCGTACGCCTTGGGTTACTGAACAACTTGCGCAGCATGAAGGCATTGTAGTCGCCGCCACCGACTATATGCGCATTTTCTCTGAACAAATCCGCGCCTACCTACCAGACAGTCGACCGTATGCCACCTTAGGTACCGATGGTTTTGGTCGTTCGGATAGTCGCCGCCAATTACGTAGTTACTTTAAAGTGGATGCCGCCCATATTGTGGTGGCAACGCTCAAACTATTGGCAGATGAAGGTGAAGTTGATGCGCGTTTGGTCAAAGATGCGATTAGTAGCTTAGGTATTGATGCCGATGCTTCACCTGCTTGGTATCCTCAAGTACAAATCGACCATTCCCCAGATGCCCCAGCAATTTTAGGCGCGCATCCAAAACCTGTACCAACCTTGGTTGAAGAGGATGATGAAGCCATTTCAGCAGACGGCAAAGCAGAAGATAAAGCCGATGCGCCAATTCTTAACGACAAACCTGAATAAGAGAAATTAATAGTAGGTAATCAGCCACGTATTAGCGGCTGATTGCTCACTTAGTAAAAATAAAAATTTAAGGATAAACCCATGGAAATCAAAGTTCCCGACTTAGGCGTTGATAGCGCTGAAGTCAGCGAAATTATGGTCAAAGTCGGCGATGTCATCAATGTGGACGATAACATTGTCTTATTAGAGTCTGACAAAGCCTCTGTGGAAGTACCTGCAACATCAGCAGGGACTATCACAGCGATTAGTCTTCAAATCGGCGATAAGGTCAAAGAAGGTGATGTGATTCTCACCATCGATACTGCAGGCAATAGCCAATCCAACACTGCACCTGTAGAGCAGCCGGCGCAACAGACAGACCAACAAGCAGCCCAATCTAACGAAGCTAAAGAAATTAAAGAAACTAAAGAGGCTAACGCGACTTCATCGCAAGCGCCGTCTATGGCTGCGCCAAATCAATCACAGCCCACATCAGCTGAAGCAACCTATACATTGCCAGATTTGGGTGTCGATAGCGCAGAAATTAGTGAGTGGTTGGTCAAAGAGGGCGATACTGTCACTGCTGAACAACCGCTGGTATTGGTTGAGTCGGATAAAGCATCGGTCGAAGTGCCGGCACCTGTCAGTGGAAAGGTTGTCAAATTCTTAGTCAACACAGGTGATACGGTCGCTAATGGTCAGGATTTTATCGTGATGGCCTCCCAATCAGCTACGCAACAGTCATCATTAGCCAGTGACTCATCAGAACAAGCTGCCAGTCAAGCCAATTCAGCCGCAAACCAAAATGAACCACCTGCTCAAACGGTATCAGTCGCGCAATCACCCACACCCGCTGGTAAGCAAACCTTTGGTTTGCCCGATCTTGGGGTAGAGTCGGCACAGATTAGTGAATGGATGGTCAAAGTAGGCGATGAAGTCACAGCCGAACAACCATTGTTGTTGGTAGAATCTGATAAAGCCTCGGTGGAAGTCCCCTCACCAGTCGCCGGTAAAGTGGCTGAATTACTGGTTAACGCTGGCGATACCGTCACCAATGGTCAAGACTTTGTTGTGATTGAATTGGTGGGGTCAGTGCAATCAGCGTCAAGTTCAGCTTCACAGCCGCAAGCGACCACCAATACTGCTCAGCAAGCAGTCGCTAAAACGCAAAATACCGCGCCGACTTCAACTAATAGCGCCAGTACATCATCTAGTCAGTCAAGTTCGCAGTCAAAACTGTCTGAAGCGCAAATCAATGCCAAAAACGCCGCGGTTTATGCAGGTCCTGCGGTGCGCAAACTTACGCGCCAATTGGGTGTTGATGTCAGTGAGGTGACTGGCACGGGCGCTAATGGGCGTATTGTCAAAGAAGACGTGTTTGCTTATGTCAAAAATACAATAAAAGCGGTTAGTACGCCCGCAGCAGCAAATAATATCTCTGCGCCAACAGCGGCTCGCTCAGGATTACCTAATTTACCCGATATGAGTAAAACGGAAATTTGGGGAGAAATTGAGCGCCAAGATTTGACCCGTCTACAAAAAGTCTCAATTCCGCAGCTTAATTACAATACCTATTTGCCACAAGTGACCCAGTTTGATTTGGCAGATATTACCGATGTTGAAAAATTGCGTGGTGACCTAAAAGATGAGATGAAAAAAGAAGGGGTGAGTCTAACTATTCTGGCTTTCATCATGAAAGTAACTGCTTACGCGCTGATGCAACATCCAAAATTTAACAGCCATTTAAGCGATGACAATACCCAAATTATCATCCGTAAATCTGTGAATTTAGGCTTTGCCGTCGCAACCGAGGATGGTTTGACGGTCCCTGTCATTCAACGTGTAGAGCAAAAAGGCATCAAGCAACTGGCGATTGAAATTGGTGAACTTGCCAAAAAAGCACGTGATAAAAAACTATCTGCCAAAGAGTTAACCGGCGCGTCATTTACGATTTCAAGTCAAGGCAATCTTGGCGGTACTTACTTTACGCCGCTGGTCAATTGGCCACAAGTTGCGATTTTAGGCGTGAGTGAATCTAGCATTCAGCCACGTTGGAATGAGACTAAAGGCGAGTTTGAGCCACGTTTAATGCTACCGTTGTCATTATCGTATGACCACCGTGTGATTAATGGTGCGGACGCTGCGGTATTTACCCGATATATTGCAAAATTACTAGCAGATCCACGCCGCGTGTTGTTATAAATTGCAGCGCAAAAAAACCTAGCGTGTCATGTGCATGCTGGGTTTTTTAATGCCCAAAAAAAGCCCTTAGTCAAAACTAAGGGCTTTATGAATGCCAACAAGCTTATTTTTCGGTTTTTGCTAAGAAGAACCAAGTGTCTAACACCGAATCCGGATTCAATGAAACAGAAGTAATACCTTGTTCCATTAACCACATCGCTAGGTCTGGATGGTCAGAAGGGCCTTGTCCACAGATACCGATATACTTGCCTTGTGCGTTACAGGCATCGATAGCCATTTTCAGTAGTTTTTTAACCGCTGGGTCACGTTCATCAAATGATTGAGATACGATACCCGAATCACGGTCAAGACCAAGCGTTAACTGGGTTAAATCGTTTGAGCCGATTGAGAAACCATCGAAGTATTGTAAAAACTCTTCTGCTAACAAGGCATTGGTTGGCAACTCACACATCATGATGACGCGTAAACCGTTTTCACCACGTTTAAGACCATTTTTCTCAAGCAGTTCTAGTACTTTACGTGCTTCTTCTGTGGTACGTACGAATGGAATCATAATCTCAACGTTGGTTAAGCCCATTTCATCACGAACACGTTTTAATGCACGACATTCTAATTCAAAGCAGTCACGGAAATTTTCTGACACATAACGGCTGGCACCACGGAAACCGAGCATTGGGTTTTCTTCAGATGGTTCGTATAGTTTACCGCCGATTAAGTTTGCATATTCATTCGATTTAAAGTCAGACATACGTACGATAACTTTCTTATCTTTAAATGCGACCGCTAGGGTTGAAATACCTTCAACCAATTTATCAACGTAGAAGTCAACCGGTGAAGCATAACCTGCCATACGCTCTTGAATCGCTTGTACGATTTCGCGTGGTAGGGTGTTCATGTTAAGCAGTGCCTTTGGATGCACGCCAATCATACGGTTGATGATGAATTCTAACCGTGCTAGACCCACCCCTTCATTAGGGATTTGGGCAAATCCAAAGGCGCGGTCAGGGTTACCGACGTTCATCATAATTTTAAATGCCAAGTCTGGCATTGACTCAATTGAGTTGTTTTGGATTTCAAAGTCCAATTGACCTTCGTAGATATAACCGGTATCACCTTCTGCACAAGATACAGTGACTGCTTGACCATCGGTCAATAGGTCAGTGGCGTTACCACAACCCACGATGGCAGGGACGCCCAATTCACGCGCGATAATTGCCGCGTGGCAGGTACGACCACCACGGTTAGTGATGATAGCAGCGGCACGTTTCATGACGGGTTCCCAGTCTGGGTCAGTCATATCAGACACAAGGACGTCACCTTCTTGTACTTTATCCATTTCATGGATTGAGTTGACCACGCGTACAGTACCTGCGCCGATACGTTGACCAATTGAACGACCTTCACAGATGACATCGCCTTTTTCTTTAAGGATGTAACGCTCCATGACATTTTGGCTTTCACGGCTTTTTACTGTCTCTGGGCGTGCTTGCACAATGAATAATTTGCCACTGTCACCATCTTTTGCCCATTCGATATCCATCGCATGACCATAATGTTTTTCGATGATTAACGCTTGTTTGGCAAGTTCAACCAATTCTTCATTGCTCAGTGAAAATTGGTTGCGTTCTGCTTTGTCTACTGGGACTATTTTGACTGATTTGCCCGCTGAGTGCTCGTCCGCATAAACCATTTTTTGTTGTTTGCTGCCGAGGTTACGACGAATTACCGCAGGTTTGCCGGCATTTAACAAGGCTTTTGAAATGTAGAATTCGTCAGGGTTCACCGCACCTTGCACGACCATTTCACCCAAGCCATAGCTTGCGGTGATAAATACCACGTCATTAAAACCACTTTCGGTATCAATGGTGAACATCACACCTGAAGTGCCTGTCTCTGAACGTACCATGCGTTGTACGCCAGCTGATAAGGCAACACCTGCGTGCTCAAAACCTTTGTGAACGCGGTAAGCGATGGCGCGGTCATTGTATAAAGAAGCAAAGACTTCTTTAATAGCAATCAAGATATTGTCAATACCACGGATATTGAGGAAAGTTTCTTGTTGACCAGCAAATGAGGCGTCTGGTAAATCCTCAGCAGTCGCTGATGAACGAACCGCAACAGCGATGTCCTCGCCTTGGCTCATCTCGGCAAAAGCATCACGGATTTCTTGTTCCAAATCTTTAGGCAACTCTTGCTCAATAATCATGTCGCGGATTTTTTTGCCCGTGGCAGTTAAAGCCGCCACATCATCCACATCCAGACCTTGAAGCGCGTCTTTGATTTTGTCTTGAAGACCTGTACCGATTAAGAATTTGTTAAAAGCTTCAGACGTTGTTGCAAAACCACCTGGTACGCTTACCCCTAAATCTGTTAGGTGACTAATCATTTCACCTAATGAAGCGTTTTTACCGCCTACTTTGTCAATGTCGTTTTTGCCTAACTTGTCGAGTGAGATAACTTGTGCGTTCAAGGTGATAACTCCGTGAAATAAAGATTATTTTGAAAAGATTATAACGGTATTTCGTAGAAAATTCATCTTAAAAAATGATTTTCTAGCAAAAAATTTATAATTTTAAAAAAACTGTCAGCGATCAACAATTCAACTAAAATTTTGCTGGGATATCTTTGAGTTTAAGGGGAGAAAAAACGTAGATAAGCCTTCAATGACAATAACTGATGGCTAATTAAGGCAAATTAAGCATCGATTTGTTAGATTAAAGCCTACAAGTCACGTATAATAACAAACTCTCGACCTGTAAGACAAACGATAGTGTCGGCACTGATAACGACATTAATAGAGGACATTCACTGCCAAAAACGCAGTTAATGTGTGAGGTTGACCATCAGTATGAGTTTAAACCAGTATTAATTTAAATTAGTATGGACGCTGCTTGTCATTTTTTTGGATAATTTTTCATGACCATTGAGCAAATCAAAGCCACGATTCAAAATAAAGACGCCTTAAATTTTGCAAATTCGCAGTCGTTGCGAAGTGTGTTTTTTATCTCCGATGGTACCGCGATTACGTCTGAAACCCTAGGTCGTTCTATTTTAAGCCAATTTCCCACGGTACCATTTGAGACTCGGGTTATTCCTTATGTTGATACCCTTGATCGCGCCGATGAAGCGGTCAATCAAATCAATCTTGCCCACCAACGTGATGGGGTAAAGCCGCTAGTCTTTGATACAATCGTTGACCCTGTGATTCGTGAGCGAATCAACGGTGCAGATGCCTTTAACTTGGATATTTATGAAGGCTTAATTAGTAAAATTGCCGATGAAATCAAAGTACAACCTGCACCGCATACCGGTCATGCGCATGGGGATGTCGATTCTGAGAACTATAAATCACGTATTGATGCGGTGCATTTTGCTTTAGATAATGATGATGGCGCGCGTACCACCCATTATGATGCGGCAGATATTATTTTGATTGGGGTGTCGCGTTCGGGCAAAACGCCCACCTCTTTATACCTAGCGTTGCAATTCGGTATTCGTGCGGCGAATTATCCGTTGACTGAAGATGATTTATATGAAAATTCGTTGCCCAAAGCGTTGAAGCCCTACCGTGACAAACTGTTTGGTTTGGTGATTGACACCGATCGACTGGTAAAAATTCGTAACGAGCGCCGTGCAGGTAGCCGCTATGCAAGTTACCAGCAATGCCAGCAGGAATTGCGCGCCATTCAAGGTATTTATATTTCTCAAGGGATTCCAAATATTGATGTATCCACGATGTCGATTGAAGAAATCGCGACGCGTATTTTACAAATGACGGGGTTAAAACGTCGAATTGGTTAATGTAATCTCTTAATATACGGTTGATTTATTGTATTTTATATTCAATTTAAAAATTTTTTATTCATTATCTTTTTTATTCATTATCAAGGCTTAAAATATGGGAGCTAATATGCCAAAAAAACGGATTAATGACAAAGTCACTCAAATTCCCCCTACAAACAATGACAATGAAAACATCTGTGATGCCAATACGCAGTCAATTATTGAACTCCAAGAAAATATTACCGAAATTTTGGCAAAACCAACCAAAACTGAAATTTCGGATTCTGATAAAAAAGCCAATACCGTCAGCATCAGTGAAGACGATGATAAGGTAAAACATTTTGATGATGCATCGGTGCATTTTGATTTAATTAGCCCGCTAGATAACACCCGCATCAATTTAAAGCGTTATAAACGTCAAGATGCCGTTAGCCATGCCTATGATTATGATGCTGTCGTGATTGGCGCAGGACCCGCGGGTGAAGCAGCAGCGATGAAAATCGCCAAATCTGGGCAAAAAGTTGCCGTGATTGATCCACGCAAACAAGTGGGGGGCAACTGTACGCACGTAGGCACGATTCCAAGTAAAGCATTGCGTCAGTCAGTGTTTAATATTATCGGTAATCGCCGCGATCCTATCTTAAACCAAGGCATTGACTATCACCAAATTCCACTCAATAAAGTATTAACCAAAGCGCGCGAAGTGGTGCGTAATCAGGTAGAAACGCATACCCGTTTTTATGAGCGCAATCAAATTGACTTAATCAATGGTTGGGCAAGTTTTAAAGATACCCATACCATTCATATTGATATGAGTGATGGTACCGAGCAGGACATTACCTTTGAACAAGCCATTATTACTGTGGGTAGCCGTCCTTATCGCCCAGATTTGTTAGATTTTAGCCATCCTCGCGTGTTTGATTCTGATAAAATCCTACAAATGGATTATGTGGTACAGCGCATTATTATTTATGGTGCAGGCGTGATTGGCTGTGAGTATGCGTCTATTTTTACTGGTCTTGGCTATAAAGTAGATTTGATTAATACCCAAGAGCAGTTGCTTAGCTATCTAGATGATGAGATTTCTGACGCATTATCGCATGACTTTAGACAATTTGGCGTGTTGATTCGTAACAAAGAAGAAATTGAACGGCTAGAAACTTATGATGACTGCGTGATTTTATATCTAAAAAGTGGTAAACGCATCAAATCAGATGCTATTTTATGGTCAAACGGTCGCTCAGGTAATACCGACAGTCTCAACCTTGCCGCCATCGGACTCACCGCAAACAGCCGTGGTCAACTTAAAGTCAATGAACATTACCAAACCGATATCCCAAATATTTACGCAGCAGGGGATGTGATTGGCTGGCCATCGCTTGCATCGGCAGCTTATGACCAAGGACGCTGCGCCGCTGCCTATATGGTGGGCGATGAAAACGCACAACCTGTTCGCAGTGTGCCAACGGGTATTTATACCATTCCTGAAATTTCAAGTATTGGTAAAAACGAACAAGAATTAACCGCCGAAAAAGTGCCGTATGAAGTCGGTCAAGCTTTCTTCAAACACCTTGCCCGCGCACAAATCATCGGTGAGCGTAGTGGGGTGTTAAAAATACTGTTCCACCGTGAAACCTTAGAGGTTTTGGGTATCCATTGCTATGGCAATCACGCCTCTGAGATTATTCATATCGGACAAGCAGTGATGGAAAGTAAGGGTAGCAATACGCTAGAATACTTTGTCAATACTACCTTTAACTACCCAACGATGGCAGAAGCCTATCGCGTTGCTGCACTCAATGGTCTTAATCGGGTGTTTTAATGGCGCAGATAAATGTAAAGCTACAACCCCAGTACCTAAAATTACAACCGCAGTTGCAAAAAGCGCTATCTGAGTTAAAGTTGCCACTATCGGATGAGCAGCAATTACAGCTCCTGTACTATCTACAGCAGCTGTTATTTTGGAATAAAGCCTATAATTTGACCGCTATCAAAGATGACCAACAAGCGTTAATCAAACATATCTTTGATAGTTTATCGATTGTGCCATTTTTGCCAGCCGGTGATTTGCTAGATATTGGGACGGGTGCAGGTTTGCCAGCAGTGATGGTGGCCATTTGTCAGCCACAACGTGCGGTGACAGCGCTTGATAGTAACCAAAAGAAAATTCGCTTTATCAAACAGGTCGGCAGTGAATTGGGGTTAAAAAATCTAACACCGGTTGCCAGTCGTATCGAAACGCACGCAGGTACTTATCAAGTAATTACCTCAAGGGCGTTTGCATCACTAGTAGATTTTGTCACCCATAGTCAAAGCAAATTGGCAGACAATGGTATCATTTGTGCCATGAAGGGGGTTGAACCTGTTGACGAGATTCAAGCCCTTCAAAATGAGTGGCAAATTAACACCCAAGTGTTAACCGTACCACAGTTGCATGAATCACGTCATTTGATTTATTTGCAAAGATAAACATCCCATTTCAGCTAGTTTTACCGGTATTAGGGTTTGAAAAACTGGCTGTTTTTGACTACAATTTTCAACCTTTTTATCAACACATTGCGAGACAGTTCATGGATATTTTAGCCATTGCTAATCAAAAAGGTGGGGTGGGCAAAACCACCACCGCGGTTAATTTGGCAAGTGCACTGGCACATCGCCGCAAAAAAGTTTTACTGATTGATTTGGATGCCCAAGGCAATGCGACCACGGCATCAGGACTGGATAAACGCGAGTTAGAGTACAGTATTGCTGATGTGCTGTTAGATGATTTGCCAATCCATGAGGCGATTGTCAAAACCGCAAATGGGTTTGATATTGTCGGTGCCAACAATGAATTGTCAGGCAGTGATTTGCATTTAAGTCAAAAGCCTGAAAACCATGCAATTTTGTCAAAAGCCATGCAGCAGCTCGCTGATATGCCTGCCAAAAACGGCCGCGCGACTAAGCCGTATGATTTTATCGTGATTGACTGCGCCCCGAGTTTAAGTTTACTTACCATCAATGCAATGTGTGCCACATCAGGGGTGATTATCCCGATGCAATGTGAATATTTTGCATTGGAAGGATTGGCGGATTTATCGCAAACCATTGAGCGTTTGAAGTCGCTAAACCCAAACTTGCATATCCGCGGTGTGCTAAGAACCATGTTTGATCCGCGCAATACCTTGGCAAATGATGTCTCTATGGAATTGATTGAGCATTTTGGTCCGATTTTATTTAATACCATTATTCCCCGTAATATTCGTCTAGCAGAAGCACCGGCGCACGGCATCCCTGCGCTTGATTATGAGATGAATTCAAAAGGCTCACAAGCGTATATTCGCCTTGCCAATGAAATTATCAAGCAAAGTCGCCAATTCCAACTTACCTAAATTAAACTGTTTAGGCACTTTCTTTGTTAATTTGTTGGCAAGTGCGCACCGACAAAAGCAATGAAACTATTTTTCAAGCTATGGCGAATCTGCTAAAATAGCCAGTTCAAAAATGGCGGCATTGGTTTAATTTTTTATCAGTCATTTTTAACTATTTAATGGCATTGGGAATTTCGACATGGTTAAAAAGCGTGGATTGGCATCAAATCGAGGACTTGATGCGTTACTCGGCTCAATCAAAACAGAAAAATTGATTACCGGTAATCTAATCGATGCGAGTGTTCGAGCCGCTGTCGATGACGCGAAAAGCGCTGAAAAACTAAATGCCAAATCGAGCGATGATGGGCAAAATGTCGCGGATGATGAATCAGCCGAAGCTAGCGACACTATAGCTGTAGCCAAAAAATCGCCTACAGCTGCGGTAACCCCCAAACCACTCACCCCAAAACCCGCCAAAACAGTAACGTCAAATACCGATAACACACCCATAAATAACGATGCCAATAATAATAGTAATGATAGTAGTAATGTGGCTGGGTTAAATTTGATGCATATCAACGTCGCGTATTTGCAGCGTGGCAAGTATCAGCCGCGCCTTGATTTGGACGAAGATGCCTTGCAAGAGCTGGCAACGTCTATCAAGCAACATGGCGTGATGCAGCCTATTGTGATTCGACCCTTAGCCAAAGTATTGCCCAATTCCCCGATTACCCATGAAATTATCGCGGGTGAACGTCGCTGGCGTGCGGCGCAAATTGCAGGTTTAACCCATATACCCGCCATCATGCGCCCAATGTCAGATGACTTGGCCATCGCTTTGGCATTGATTGAAAATATACAACGGGAAGATTTGAGCGTCATGGAACAGGCTGCCGCATTGCAGCGTTTTCATGATGAATTTGGCATGAGTCATTCGCAAATTGCGGATGTGGTCGGTAAGGCAAGAACAACGGTTTCTAATTTGTTGCGTTTGAACCAATTACATGACGATGTCAAACAAGCGTTAAATGAAGGGCAAATGGATATGGGGCATGCCAGGGCATTATTGGCGCTGTCGCCCAAACAGCAGCCTGTTATTGCCAAAAAAATTATACAAGGTCAACTGACCGTCCGTCAGACTGAAGCCTTAGTCAAAGACATTTTAAATCCAAAAGCGCCGACACAAAGCCAAGAAATTGATTATGATAGGCTGCGACTGAACCAACACCTCTCTGAACAACTCGGTGCCGTGGTAAAAATCAAAGGCTCTTCAAAAGGAAAGGGGAGTATTGAGATATTTTTTCACAATGAAGAGGAATTACAAGCTTTGATTGTGCAGTTTCAGTCGCAACTTGAGCATTAATCTTGCGCATTAGATTAGTTTTCTCAATTTATTAGTCATTGACATGCAAAGGCAGTATAACCGATGTGGGAATTAGTTAAAGCAGGCGGTTGGTTGATGTGGCCCATTGTCCTATGTTCGATTTTGATGTTAATTATCATCATTGAGCGCGCGATAAAACTTAAAGCCAGTACAGTGACACCCGCTCATCTGCGTGAACAATTGATGCAGCATTTGATTGAGCAGGGCGACATTGATCGTGAATCGCTTGAGAATGTCAAACTCAATTCGCCTTTGGGTGATATCCTCGCTTCTGGACTCATGAATCGCCAGCATGGGATTGATTCAATGACCATGCATATGGAAAACCGAGCCAGTATCACCATCCACCAATTAGAAAAACATATCAATATGCTGGGTACCATCGGTGCTATCGCCCCATTGTTGGGTCTTCTAGGTACTGTACTGGGGATTATTTCATCCTTCTTAGCGATTACCGAAGGCGCAATGTAAGATCCGACCATGCTGGCAGCTGGCGTATCACAAGCGCTGATTACCACAGCAGGGGGTATGCTGGTCGCGATACCTGCGGTGATGGCGTACCGTATTTTTCAGCGCCGTATCATTGATATCAATGCCGCGTTTGAACAAGAAGCGGGTTTGATGATGCAAGAACTACTGGACAATGGTCTAATCACGCCTCGTTAAGGGCGTATAGCTGCGTAAAAGAGTCAACCCATGCGATTTCGTAAACCCACGGTCGAACCTTTAGAAATCAATCTTACCCCAATGATTGATTGCTTGCTGTTTTTGATTGTTTTTCTACTGCTGTCGACCACCTTTAACCATTTTAGCAAACTCAATATCATTTTGCCGCAAGCAGAGGGCGTGCCGATTACTGAGAAAAGCAAACGCATTGAAATCGCGGTGCAAAAAGATGGTAGCTATTTGGTCAATGGCATTGCTTTATCTGGCAATGGCGAAGCTGAGTTGACGGCAATGATCCGTCAAGAAGCGGGTGAAGACCGAAAGCAGCTATTTGTTATCTCCGCCGATGCCGATACCAGTCACCAATCGGTGGTTAAAGTGATGGATATAGCGGGTAAAATGGGCTTTATGAATTTAAATATCAGTACTGTGATACCTGTCACTTCGCTCGATAGTAATATTGCCCCAGCGCCAGATGTCAAATAATTTTTATGGTTCAATTTACTGATACAATAGCTGTTAAGTCGTTCTTTTATATATTGAGATGCCATGACCGTTTCAAAACCTTCCAATGCTCACCCACGTTGGCAGACCTATCGAAGATTGCTAGGTTATCTCAAGCCGTATTGGTGGGCGATGACGCTAGTCGTCATTGGCTTTACCTTAAATGCAGGCACCGAAGTAGGCATTGCCAAGCTAGTCAAATTCATTATTGATGCGATTAATGAACGTGATCAAGCGCATATCAATCTTTTTCCAGCCTTAATCGTATTGTTGTTTGTACTGCGAGGACTTAGCTCATTTTTGGGTAATTACTTTAGCGCAGTGATTTCACGCAATGTCGTCTATCAGCTGCGTATGCAAGTGTTTTCAAAATTGCTCAGATTACCTAGCCAATTTTATCTTAACCACAATGCCGGTCAGATTTCTGCAAAATTAATCTTTGATGTCGAGCAAGTGACTGCGGCGGGTACTGATACGCTCAAAACCTTGTTACGCGATGGTCTGACCGTGATTGGGTTGTTGGCGTTTTTGCTTTACAGTAATTGGAAATTAAGCCTGTCGTTGTTTGTGGTATTGCCGCCGATTTTATTGTTAGTCGGTAAAGCCAGTAAACGCTTTCGCAAGCTGTCGCGCGGTATTCAAAAATCCATGGGCGAGGTCAGTCATATTACCAATGAAGTCATCACAGGCTACCAAGTGGTCAAAAATTATGGCGGTCAGCAAAATGAGCTGACGCGGTTTAACAACGCTTCTTTAACCAATCTTAAACAAGGCCTAAAGGTGGTGGTGACCAATAGCATCAATACCCCATTAATTCAATTATTGATGGCGTGTGCGATGGCGGTGGTGGTATGGATTGCATTAAGACCGAACGTATTAGGTGATACCACCGCAGGCGAGTTTATCGCTTATATCAGTGCGGCAGGGCTACTGAGCAAACCCGTGCGCTCGTTGACCGATATCAACCAAGGCTTGCAAAAGGGTTTGGCGGCGGCGGATTCTATATTTGAGATGCTCGATGAAGCCGAAGAAAAAGACACAGGCAAGGTTGAAAAAACTCTGAGTGGTAAAATAGTACTTAACGACCTAAGCGTCACTTTTGAGGATGGCAAACAAGCGCTCAACAACGTAAATTTGGTGGTCAATCCCGGCGAAACCGTGGCGTTAATCGGTAGAAGTGGCGCAGGTAAAACCACGCTAGTCAACTGTCTGATGCGCGCGCTAGAACCCACAAAGGGCAATATTTATCTTGACGATGTCGCTATCGAAGATTTGACATTACATTCACTGCGTAGTCAGATTGCCAGTGTCAACCAACAAGTGGTACTGTTTGATACCTCTATCTATAACAATATCGCCTATGGAGAATTATCTAACCGAACCTCGGAGCAAGTGATTGATGCTGCAAAATCAGCCTTTGCGCACGATTTTATCATGCAGTTGCCGCAGGGTTACCAATCAAAGATTGGCTCACAGGGTCTGCAGTTATCTGGCGGACAACGCCAACGCTTATCCATTGCACGCGCCCTGCTAAAAGATGCGCCTATCTTGATTTTAGATGAAGCCACCAGCGCGCTAGATAATGAATCAGAATTTTATATCCAAAAAGCGCTGGAGCGCGTCATGCATGGCAGAACTACCATCGTTATCGCGCACCGATTAACGACCATCCAAAATGCCGATAAAATCGTGGTCATGGATAAAGGTGAAATTATTGAAGTCGGTACTCACGACAGTTTGCTAGCCGCGCAAGGTACGTATGCCAAGTTGTATGAGCGTCATTTTGAAGAGGACATATTGTCAAGCTAATGCAACAAACTCTACTACAGGCGTGGCGCAACAAATCCCTCTGGCTATGGGTGTTATTGCCCGTGTCTTGGTTGTATGGATTGGTTTTTTGGCTCAATAAAACTATTTATCGATTAGGGCTAAAACCCGTTTATTATCCCAACGTGCCCGTCATTGTAATGGGCAATATCACGGTTGGCGGTAGCGGTAAGACACCGCTAATCATTGCGGTGGTAACTTACCTGCAGCAAAAAGGGCTGACGGTCGGCGTCATCAGTCGTGGCTATGGCGGACAAGCCAAGCTGATGCCTTGTATCGTGACAGCGAATTCAAAGCCCAGTGACGTTGGTGATGAGCCGTGTCTGATTGTACAGCGTACAGGTGTGCCAATGGCAGTCTGTCCCAACCGTGGTCAGGCAATTGAGTTATTGCTTGAGCAATTCCCAAGCATTCAACTTATTTTGGCGGATGATGGACTGCAACATTTTGCCTTGGATAGAGATGAAAACTGGATTGTCGTCGATGCCGATCGCGGCTTTGGTAACCGCCAGCTATTGCCCACAGGCTTTCTGCGCGAACCGATTAAACGCCTGTATCAGCCCAATACCACTGTCATATTTCACCAAAGTGATTGGCAGGATGCGCAGGCTTTAACCCATTTCTCAAATAGCCTAAGCAAAAATAATCATAGCATATCACCCGATGTTCGTATGCGTTTGCTACAAAAACCATTAGAACCTTTATTTAAAACACCTTTATTTAAAACACCTTTGCAAAATAGCTTACCTGCCCAACAAGTGATTGCCATGACAGGGATTGGATTGCCGCAGCGTTTTTTTAATAGCCTAAGCCAAATAGGGTTTGACATCATACCGATGCCATTGAATGACCATCACACTTATAGTTTTCAAGATTTTGCCAACTTGCCAAAGTTACCGATTATCGTCACCGATAAGGATGCGGTCAAATTGCGTGTTTTGTTCGCCCAAGGTCATGAGAAAAATGATATTGTAACAAACATCTGGGTGTTACCGGTAGAAGCCGAATTATCAGCCGCCTTTTATGCGTTAATCGACCGACAAATCGGTAAATTGGTTGCCCTAGCTGACAATGCTGACAATTAAAAAACTTGTAGGAAATACAATATGTTAAAACATTTGGTCATACCAGCCCGTCTAAAAAGTACCCGACTGCCCAACAAACCGCTATTAGAAATTCATGGTAAGCCGATGATTCTATGGGTGATTGATCGTGCCAATGCGGTGAAATCGGCGGGAATTGCCGATGATATTTTTGTGGCAACCGATGATGATAGCATCGCTAAACTGTGTCAAGACTATGGGGCAAATGTCATCATGACTGACCCCAATCATGCGTCTGGCACTGATAGGCTTGCTGAAGTAGCTAGACTTAAGCAGTGGTCAACTGAAGATATCGTGATTAATATGCAAGGCGATGAACCACTCGTGCCTGCAGGACTCATCAAACAAGTGACTGAGCTTCTGCTACAAAAAAAAGATTGCGTGATGGCGACTTTGGCTGAACCCATCCAAAGCGTTGAAGAGTTTTTACGGCCATCGGTGGTCAAAGTTGTCAAAAATGCCCACAAGGAAGCCTTGTATTTTAGCCGAGCGCCGATTCCTTGCGATCGCCATACAGCATTGTTGACTGACCAGCCAATCAGTGATGAAAATAGCGCGCCAAAAAACGCTTACCGACACCTAGGCATTTATGCTTATCGGGTCAGTTTGTTACAGCAATTTAGTGTTTGGCAGCAAGGCGAGCTAGAGCAGCTTGAATCATTGGAGCAATTGCGTATTTTGGAGCAAGGCATGCGTATCGCCATTGATATCGCTTCAGAATTGTTGCCGCCCGGTGTAGACACGCAAGAGGATTTGGATCGGCTCAATGAGTTGGCTTTATCAGAATTATTGAAATAATAAAAAAGCCCAAGTTAATCTTGGGCTTTTTTATGGTTTGCGTTTTTATGGTTTTGATTAGCTGTTTAAGCTAAATAAATCAAGCGATTTCACCAAAGATAAGGAGTTGAGGCGGGCTTGTTGGTCATAAATATTACAAGTGACAATCAATTCATCAGGGCGGATAGTCTCAAGAAAATGGTCAAGTTTTGGTTTGACACTATCAGGTGTACCGACAAACGAAATTGCTAATGACGATTCAACCATGTATTTCTCTGCAGATGTCCAAAAAGCATCAATATTCTCAATCGGTTTTGGCATTTGTGAGGGTTTACCACGGCGCAAATTGACGAAACTTTGCTGGGCTGAGGTGAATTGGTAAGCGGCTTCCTCATCGGTATCGGCCAATAGCAAGTTACTTGCTACCATCACATAAGGTTGTTGCAAATGGCTAGAGGGCTTGAAATTCTCACGGTACAATGTCACCGCTTGCGATAACATCTGCGGCGCAAAATGAGACGCAAATACATAAGGCAACCCTAATGCAGCGGCAAGACTGGCGCCAAATAAGGACGACCCTAAAATCCACACAGGAACATTTAAGCCATTAGCCGGCATGGCAGTCACTGTCTGACCATCGAGTGGGTCAAAATAATGCATCAGCTCTTGCACATCTTGCGGGAAGTTTTCGGCATCATTCATGGTGCGGCGCAAGGCACGGAAGGTTGCCCCATCCGTACCAGGGGCACGGCCGACGCCAAGATCGATACGTTCGCCATACAAAGTGGCTAACGTACCAAACTGTTCTGCGACCACTAACGGCGCATGGTTAGGCAACATGATACCACCCGAGCCAATTCGAATCGTTGAGGTGTGAGCGCCAATGTGAGCTAGCAACACACTGGTTGCAGTACTGGCAATGCCGCGCATGTTGTGGTGCTCAGCCAGCCAATAGCGGTTAAAACCTACTTGTTCGGCAGTTTGGGCAACAGTCACCGCTTGCTTAAGCGCGTTTTTAGCGTCACTCCCTTCAGGTACAGGAACAAGGTCTAAAAATGAAATAGGGATTTGTTTGGTCATCATTATAGTCATCATAAAAAGAATAGTAGTCCCTTTATAATGGCGAATCCAAAAAAATCAATCACCCAAATTGTTGCTGACAAATATCAATGAAAGCTTTGCCAAAATTACGGATATCGCCATCGACACGGGTGGCTATCCACGTCACATGTTTTCCAAAAATCTTCGTTGGAATTTTGACAAGATTGCGATAATGCTGACCTTCAAATGCCATTTCAGCAATCGTGCCCACGCCCATACCAATACCGACATAGGTACTAATCACATCGGCATCCAAAGCAGTAAGTACAATATTAGGCGTCAGCTGTGCCGCGCTAAAGGCTCTATCAATCGCACCACGGCCCGTAAAACCGCCGTGATAAGTGATAATCGGATATTTCGCTAAGGTTTGGATATCAATCTCAGTGCGACTCTCAAGCTCATGTCCCACTGGCACAATAACATGATGATACCAATCATAATAGCGAATACAGTGTAGATTATCGTGCGCAAGCAGCGATTCAGTTGCGATGCCAATGTCAGCTTGACCTTGTGCCACCATATTGGCAATCGACTCGGGGTCAGCTTGATGTAAAATCAGATGGACATTGGGAAATTGTTGTTTAAAGCGCTGTACCACCCAAGGCAACACATAACGTGCTTGGGTATGGGTCGTGGCAATTGACAACTCACCCTGATGGGGATTTTGAAAATCTAAAGTTAAATTTTCAATCGACCTTACTTCCACAAAGATTTTCTCAATATGCGGCAGTAGCAGCTCCCCGATAGGAGAGAGACCCACCAATCGCTTACCCTGCCGCACAAAAACTTCTGCTCGAAGCTGACTTTCGAGCGCGGCAATATGCTTACTCAGACTGGATTGACTGGTATGTAATACTTTGGCGGCTTGGCTCAAATTGTAATTATTAATCACAGTCTGCCAAACGGTTTCAAGTTGTTTGAGTTGGATTTGTAAATAACGTTGATTGATGACAACATTGATTGCCATAAAATGACCTTAATAAAAAAACGAATAAAAAAACGAAATAAAATGCTCGTTATATGAGCTTGGTTGAACTTAAATATTAACAAAACTAGGCATTACCGCCATATCTGTGTTAGACACCGCGCCTGCCATGCTACTATCGACTACAGATATGCTTTTAATATCAGGTACCGTGACATGATAGGCATTATTTTGCTGATAGATAGCAATCGGCTATTGCATAATTTGCCTCAAAGCCGCTAACAAAAAAGTTGAAAGTCACTGCAGGCTGCTAAGTATAGCATATTACCATAAAATAGCAGGTTCAAAACCTAGCTGCTTACGTCAGGCATATTTAATAGGCTTAAAATTTAAAAAATTGATTAATGTGACAAGTCTGCAAACATTGACTGAGTCATTGATTCAGTTGTATTGCCGCCTTGTTTCAGATATCGACGTTTCAGACAGCCATAATAATTTTAGTTTGTCTACACCTAGAAAACCGCTACAATAGCAAGATTTTAATGAAGTTTTGTGGTAAATCGTGCGTGACGAGTGAGAGGTAACATGGAAATATCAAAACAACCTGTGTCAAACGACCAAGCAGCGCTACCAAGCGAAAGCTCAACAGGCACAAAAAAGTCTTGGGGCGAAGCCATCAAAGCCTATATGGACAAGCGCGCTTGGGTGATGTTGCTATTGGGTTTTTCTTCAGGTTTACCTTATCTATTGATATTTTCTAGTTTATCAATTTGGCTCAAAGAAGCAGGATTTGATATCAAAATTATCACCATGTTTAGTTGGGCGATGCTGGGATACTCGTTTAAGTTTGTTTGGTCGCCCCTCGTCAATGCCGTGCCGATTCCGTTGTTAACTAAAATGCTAGGACAACGCCGTAGTTGGCTGGTTGTGGCACAAATTGTGGTCGCCTTTGCAATTTTCATGCTTGGTAGTTTTAATCCCACCAGTGATGTTGTACTCGATTATATGGCATTTTTTGCCGTGTTATTAGGTTTTTCAGCGGCGACACAAGACATCGTGATTGATGCCTATCGCATTGAAATTGCTGAAAAATCTATGCAGCCCGTACTCTCTGGTATGTTTATGGCAGGCTATCGCATTGGTCTGATTGTTGCAGGGGCAGGGGCGCTGTTTTTGGCAGAATATTTTGGCTCGACCAAAGCCACTTACAACTACGCTGCTTGGCAACAAACCTATTATATTATGGCCTCTTTGATGCTCATAGGGGTTGTCACCACCCTTTTGATTAAAGAACCCACCGTCACCCGTGTGCAGCATGAACGCCCGATGTCGGATTATTTTCAACTGTTTTTACTATTTTTAATTTCAGTGATTGCGCTGATTGCCAGTTTTATTGGCATCGGTCATGTGCTTCCAGCGACTGAGTCAAAGTTTTTGGGCTTTATTTATGAGAGTATTAAATTTATTGGCGCTGTGGTTATCGCCATTGGCACCGCTTTAGTGTTATTAAAAGCCAAAATCATTAAAAAGCAAGTCGCGGTTGACATGTGGGTCGCGCCGATTCAAGACTTTTTCATTCGTTATGGTAAAAAAGCCGTGTGGCTGATTTTATTGATAGGCTTGTATCGTATTTCAGATATTGTGGCAGGTACGACGTCAAACTTGTTTTATGTCAATTTAGGCTTTAGCAAAACCGATATCGCCTTGGCGGTCAAAACCTTTGGTATGGGAATGTCAATTGTAGGCGGTATTCTAGGCGGTTTGCTTGCCGAGCGTTTTAAAATCATGAACGCTATGTTGATTGGTGCTATTTTAGCTTCAGCCAGTAATTTATTGTTTGTGATTTTAGCGGGCAAGGGACATGATTTTTTTTATATGTACTCAGCGGTGATGTTTGATAATCTCGCATCAGGTCTAGCAAGTGCTATCTTCGTCGCCTTTTTATCGGTATTGACCAATATTCGCTTTAGCATGGTACAGTATGCACTGCTTAGTTCATTGATGACGTTAACACCAAAGATTTTAGGTGGCTACTCAGGTGCGATGGTAGAAACCATGGGGTATCCTGCTTTCTTCACCTTTACTGCACTGATTGGCATTCCTGTGCTGTTGTTGATTTATATGGTAGATAAGCATGTGATGAGCCAAGATGCGACAATAAGCGATAACATCACCCATGAATAATCCAGTATCATCTTACACTATTCAATCATTGTTGGCTGTACCAAGCACGGTTGAAAAACACCTCCGCAAACAGTTACTGGGTGAGTATCTTCATGTAGGGCAGACTTATCTGATTACTCATGATAGCGAAATGGTAACTGCAGCAATAGCTACTCAATATTTTGCAGCGCTAGATGAGTTGATAGCCGGTAAACCATTCGCTTATGTGCTAGGTAAACAAAGTTTTTGGCAGCATGAGTTTTTAGTCAACCAGCATACTTTAATACCGCGTCCTGATACCGAAAGGTTGATAGAAGCAGTGCTTAATCATCATAAAAATAGCCTAAGCAAACCAATGAATATTTTGGATTTAGGCACGGGGTCAGGTTGTATTGCCATCACGCTGGCGGACGAATTTGAAAATTCATCCGTTAGCGCAGTGGATAAGTCGCCTGAGGCGCTAAAGGTAGCAGCACAAAATGCTAAAAGACTAGGGGTTAATAATATCGCGTTTTTTGAAGGCAGTTGGTATGAACCCTTTATGACAGTTAATGCAGATGAAAGCAATAAATTTGATATCATCGTATCTAATCCACCTTATATCGATCCCAACGATCCCCACTTGGCAGGCTTAACCGATGAGCCTATTAGCGCGCTAATCGCGGATAATAAGGGTATGGCGGATATCTGTCATATTGTCAAAACTGCGCCACAATTTTTACAGCCTCATGGGTTATTAGCAATTGAACATGGGTATGATCAGGGCGAACAGGTTAGGGGCGTGTTTTTGTCAAATGGCTTTGGCGATGTAATCACCGTCAAAGACTATGGGCACAATGACCGAGTAACGCTGGGTGTACTAAATTAGTGTACTAAATTAATGGGCTAAAATAGCCTAAGTAAATATGTGAAATTTAACAACTATGTCAGAACAAACAGAATTAACCGATGCAGAAATGCTACGCTATGCCCGCCAAATATTGCTAGAAGGGTGGGATATAGAAGCACAAACGCGGCTAAAAAATAGCTGTGCGATTATTATTGGCATGGGCGGGCTAGGCTGCCCACTTGCAGAGACCTTGTGCCGTGCTGGCATTGGCAAAATGCTTATTATTGACGATGATACGATTGATGAGAGCAATCTGCAGCGGCAGTCGTTGTTTACCCCTAACGATATCAGTCAATCTAAAGCGCTGGTAGCCAAAGCTAAATTACATGAAATCAATGCATTTTGTGATGTTATCGCCATACAAGCACGTTTAACAGCAGATAATTATCAACAAATGGTTGAACAAGCGAAAATAAATAGCCTAAGCAAATTAATCTGTGATTGCACAGATAACTTCAAAGCACGAGACCTCATTAATACCATCGCTGTCAAGTCAAATTTGTCACTATTATCAGCCTCTGCCATTACGCAAACCGGGCAACTGGCATTATTTACGCCACAGCAGGGTTGCTATCATTGCTTATTTCAAGGGGCAGGAGATGATGAGCAAACGTGTGCCACTAGCGGCGTGCTTGCCAGTACTACCCAAATTATCGGCAACCTTCAAGCCCAAGCGGCTTTAAGTTTTTTGGGACTCGGTATCAATCCTATAGCGCAAACGTTATTGCTATGGAACGGCAAAACCATGAATCTTAAAAAACTTCACTATCGTAAAGACGCGAACTGCGAGATTTGTAGCCAACCATCGGCTATCACAGACGTAATGTAAACTAGAGTTAATCATGCAAAAAAATCACTTTTTGAAAAAATCCTTAAATGTCATTCAGCGGGTTGGGAAGACGGCAACTGTGGCTGGCAAAGCAGGGCTGCGCATCGCCCAAGGCGAAAAAATGACCCCAACGCTGCTGCGCCAAAGCTTTGAAGAGTTGGGTACTACCTATATCAAAATCGGTCAGTTTATTGCCAGTACCCCGTCCATCTTTCCCCGCGAATATGTGACAGTATTTCAAGGCTGTCTGGATCAAACCACGCCCATGCCTTATAGCTATATTGAAGGCGTCTTAAGAGAGGAACTGGAAAAAGATGGACAGACATTGGAAGATATTTTTCAAAGTATTGAGGTCAAACCGCTAGCCTCTGCATCCATCGCCCAAGTCCACAGTGCTATTTTAAAAAATGGCGATAATGTGGTGTTAAAAGTGCAAAAACCTGAAGTAGATACCATTATTCAAACCGATTTAGGCATGATGGTTGGGGTGACTAAATTGATTGACAGTATTGCACCGTCACTAAAATTTGCCAGTATTTCACCCATTATTGATGAAATCCGTTTGCGCATGGCAGCAGAAACGGACTTCTTACAAGAAGCCAAAAACATTGATGATTTCCAAGATTTTTTGAAAAAAACTGACAATCATAAAGTAGTCGCGCCCGATGTTTATCATGATATCAGTACCAAAAAAGTACTTGTCATGACCCGGTTTTTTGGGGTGTCGATGATTGACGATGCCGCCATGCGTCAATATTGCAAGTACCCAGCACAGGTGATGACAGATACTTTAAACACGTGGTTTTCTAGCTTGATGCTGTGCAATAGTTTTCATGCTGATTTGCACGCAGGTAATTTGATGTTGTTGACTGATGGTCGTATTGGCTTTATTGATTTTGGGATTGTAGGCAAACTTGAACCCAAAGCCTGGCAAGCCAGTATGGGCATGATGGATAGTTTTGCTAAAGAAGACTATCGGGGCATGGCGCATTATATGGTTGAAATGGATATGACCCATGCGCGAGAGCAAGTCAATGTCGATGTCCTTGCCCAAGATCTTGAATCAGTGATGAAAAAAATCTTGGCGGAAGATAGTTTGTTTATGGGAAAAACCATTGACCAAACCATGCCAAACCGCTTAAAAGATCATACTGATGAAATCAATCAAATGTTGCTTGAAATGGTGGAAGTCGGTAAACGCCATGGTATTCACTTCCCAAGAGATTTTGCGCTACTGACCAAGCAACTGTTATATTTTGACCGTTTTATGAAAGTACTTGCCCCTGAAATGGATATGTTTCATGATGCGCGGATTAAAATGGCATAAACACGCGATGAATTAATCCTCTTTGCGCTGTAGCCATGTCCTAAGCCAAGTTAAAATCGCTTGGTGGTGTTTGATACATAGGCTCAGCGCCTTTAAGTCTGCTTTTAGGGTTTTTTGTTGGCGCTGTAGGCTTTCTAACATCAGTTGAACCACCAACTCTGTCACCAGGTCCGAGATATCATCAATATTGCGCTGACTAAGTTCCTTAAAAAACCGTGCCCAATGTTTGATAAGTTTGTTTTGCTGCTCTGAGGTCAAGCCCGCCAGAATAAAATGTGCTTTGGCATTGATTCGATCGTAAGGTGACCAGTTTGGGTTATCAAAATCCTGCAATCTTGATTGAATGGTTTGAATCCAAGTAATCAACTTCAATAATTCTTCATCAGCAATGGCTTGCCAAGTTAGACAGCAGCTTTCATCATAGTTTTTGCAGGGCGCATTCATCGCATCCGTGAGGACATCCGTGAGGACATCCGTGATAACACCATTGATAACATCAGTGTCACCAGTTGAATTTTCGTCCAATCGAATCGGGGCGGTTGGTTTGGTAGATGGGTGTTTCGGTTTAAAAACATTAGCCGCTTCGCTGCGCTGATAAATATCGCGGATGACAGATTGGCTAATGCGGTTGTCTTCCAGACTGCCTAACAGCTCTGGTTGAAACAAAAAACACAGCTGCAGATGCAGTTGTACCGTCAATTCGCTATCAAAATTGAGCAGGGCATCTTGCGCTTGCCGTGCTTGGTTTTTTCGCCCCAATCCCATTTTGTTTTTGATGTCTTCACGCAGCAACCAGCCATAACTGCCTTTTGGCAGTTTTTGGGTCAGCGCAGAGAGTTGCTGCAAAATCTTGCTGCGGTTTTCAGGGGTATTGGTAGGATATTGACGCGTCAGACTTGAGTACAAATAGGCTGATAGGGGAACGGCTTGGGCGATTTGTTGCTGCATCGCTAACAAACCATGCGCTTTGATATAACTATCAGGATCATGATTATCTGGCAGTGTCAAAAAGTGTAATTCCTTGCCATCAGTAAGCGCAGGCAATCCCACTTCCATGGCACGCCAAGCGGCTTTTTGTCCTGCACTATCACCATCAAAACTTAAAGTAAGTATGGGATTAAATTGCAGTAATCTTTCGATTTGTGATTGCGCCAATGCTGTTCCCATAGAGGCAACTGCACCATACACGCCCGCTTGATGAAGGCTTATGACATCCATATAACCTTCAACCACCAGCCAGTCTTTGGCTTTGGCCTTGCGCCCTTCAAAAAGACCATACAACACGGCTTGTTTATGAAATACAGGTGAATCTGAAGAGTTGATATACTTGGGCTGCTCATCATCAGATAGGGTGCGACCGGCAAAGCCGATCACCCGGCCTTGTTGGTCGCGGATGGGGAAAATCACCCGATTGCGCAGCAAATCAAAATCACGGCCATTTTGCGAAGTGCGCACCAATCCCAAGATTTTTAAACCTTCGATGTCTTGGGGGAAGGCTTCTTCAAGATGTTGCCAACCGTTTGGGGCAAAACCCAAGGCAAATTCTTCGATAGTGTGCGGCGTCAGTCCACGTTTGAGCAAATAATGTTGGGCAAAGCTATTTTGCTGTAATTGATTTTGATAAAACTGGCAGATTTGGGTGAGTAAGTCGTATAAACTTGATGAACTATCCTGCGGGCTGTTATTTCCCATGTCATCAAAGGGTGAAAATCCGCCAACGCTTGCGTCATCATACTCGCCAAAAGGGATAAAGCTCGTATCTAAGTTATCAGACGTTTGAAAATCATCAAAAGCGTCTATCCATAAAGCCTCTGCATCGTCAATAGACGGACGCTCGGCAACATCTGAGTCAGAGAGGGCTTGAGCGGGACTTTGAGCTAGATTTTGATGAGAGGATGCCCTTGCTTGCGATACAGCAGGTTTGGGTGCAACGGGTGTTTTTTTATAAGTATGTGATTTGTTGACAGGTTCTTTGGGCAGTTCAATCCCCGTTTGACGGGACAATTCTTTGAGCGCTTCACCCGCGGTGAGGTTTTCGTACTCTTTTAAAAAGGTGAGCGCATTGCCGGCGACACCACAGCCAAAACAGTTATATAGCCCCTTTTGCGGATTGACAAAAAATGAGGGCGTTTTTTCTCCATGAAAAGGGCAACAGCCTTTGAATTCATTGCCCGAACGTTTGAGCTCCACATGCTTGCCAATAATCTTGACGATATCGGCATTAGCAATGATTTGATCAATGATGGCATTGTTACTCATGGTAAAAAGCGCATTTCCAGTTAAAAATTAGCTGATTGAAAAAAAATAGCTAGGATAAACCTAGCTAATGTTAACAGGGTTTATAGATTATTTGACTTGACTGGTATTGTCAGGTGGCAGACCCAAACCAATTGTAGTCTCACGTGGTCTTGTCGGTGTTTCATCATTTGCCGTGGTAGCCGGACTTGGCAGGCGCATTGCCGCAGCTTGCTGAATTGAGGTCTGAATCACTTGCGGCTTGGTGTTGCCTGAGTATTGCCCCGACTGCTGGGCTAGCCCTTGAACAGCAGCATTTTGTGAACTTTGACCGAGCACGCCCAATGTGGCTTTATTTAACCAGTTTGAACCGGTACGGGTATTATCAAGTTTGACGTTGCCACGCGCATCAATCAGACCAGGATAGTTGATACGAAGTAGTTGTTTATATTGATTGGCGGTATCGGTCATTCCCAGTTTGTCATAGCTATAGGCGATGGTAGCAATAGACTCTGGAATCGCTTCGCTTTGTGGGTAGTACTGAAACACCCATTTAGCACGGTTGGCGGCTGCCACATAGGCTTTGCGTTTAATATACCAGCGCGCTACATCCATCTCACTTTCTGACAATTGGTTATAAATATAACGCATACGTAGCGCAGCGTCTGGGGCATAGGCACTATTGGGGAAGCGATTAATCAGTTGCTGAAAGTTATTAAACGCAATGCGCGAATAGCCCATATCACGGTGTGCAGGATTAAGCTTGGTGTACTTCATCACGCCGCCTGAGGCTGCCTGCATATTTGAGATGCCGCGAACATAGTAAGCATAGTCAACTTGCGGGTTGGATGGGTAAGACTGGATAAAACGATCAGCACTGGCAATCGCATCCAAATAGTCACCATGTTGGTACTGCGCATACATCAAGTCAAGTAACGCTTGCTCGCTGTAATCACCCACAGGATAGAAAGTCCGCAAATCGTTCAACTGGCTAATCGCTTTAGCAAGGTTGCCTTTTTTGATGTTGTCAGACGCTGCTTGGTAGTAGCCTTGCTCGCTTTTTTCAGCTTTAGTCGCGACGACTTCGTCTTTGCCACCAAACAATTTTGAATTTTTCAGCGTTTGACAGCCAGATAAAGTGGTCAAAGCCAGAGTAATTGCGGTGACACCCACAACTTTGGAAAGATGATGCATACGAACCTCAAATCTATTGCAAAAATATTTGCCCATCATAATACTTATTGTTCAAAACTGAATGCAAAATATTGTATTAAAAATTTCACTAAGTCTATCACGAAACGTTATACTTTGTGACCTATCCGCGCATATTAATTTTGCAAACCCCCTATACCCTAAGTCTGAACTGTTTATGACCACGCCAATCGCCTCACATCCGAGCAACTTAAATCCAATCGACGCAAACATTGAATCTATGACTGAATCTATGAATCAAAACAATACCAATCAACTCGAAGAAGAATGGGAAAGCCTGTCACAACCACACCCAAGTACTCAAAACCTGCAGACCCACGACGCTGGCAGTCATCACATTGTCCAAAATTATACAGTCAACTCTGAGCAAATAGGGGAGCGCATTGATAAAATTGCTGCCTTGGTGTTTAGCGATTATTCGCGTGAGCAAATCAAAAACTGGCTTGAGTCAGGCGAACTAACCGTAAACGGCGCAGCGCAAAAACCCAAATATCGCCTTAAGCCCAACGATGTGCTGATGCTTAAAGCGAGTTTGACCGCTCAACAGCAAGATTTGCCCGAGAATATCCCACTTGATATCTTGTATGAAGATGAGGCGGTGCTAGTCATCAATAAGCCCGTAGGTTTGGTCGTCCATCCTGGCGCAGGCAATGGGTCGGGTACGCTAGTCAACGCGCTGCTTTTTCATTATCCTGACAGCCGCACGCTACCTAGAGCAGGATTGGTACATCGCATCGATAAAGAAACATCGGGCTTAATGGTGATTGCAAAAGACAGTCAAAGCCAGCTGCATCTAATTAATCAGCTTAAAGACAAATCCGTGTACCGGCTTTACCAAGCGATTGTGTTAGCGTCCGCGTCTGAGCTTGCCCGCCATCGCACCATTGATGCCCCCATTGGTCGACATCCCACCCAGCGCACCAAAATGGCGGTGGTGGGTAGTGGCAAACCCGCTGTCACCCATCTTGAGAAAATCACGGCGATAAGCGACGCTGTCTCATTGGTCAGCGTGCGACTGGAAACAGGGCGTACCCACCAAATCCGTGTGCACTTATCAAATTTGGGTTTTCCGTTGCTCGGAGATCCGCTATATGGCGCTGCTCGTAAAAATGCAATATTGTTAAAAACCTTGGATGACGACCAAAAACATGTCGTACAACAGTTCCAGCGCCAAGCGCTACATGCGTATGAGCTTGGCTTTATCCATCCAAAAACAGGCGAGCCTATTAAAGTGCAAGCGCCATTACCCGATGATATGCAACAGCTACTTGAACATTTACAGTCAATATAAAGACAAAGACACGGTAGATATATCACATGAATATCTGGTTTAAATATGCCATCACTGCATTAATGGTGGTATTGGTTTCAGAGTTTGCAAAACGCAGTGACAAGCTAGGAGGATTTATAGCCGCGTTGCCATTGGTGACGATTTTGACCTTGGTTTGGCTGTATCTTGAACATCAATCCACCGAAAAAATCGCCAATCACGCCTATTACACATTTTGGTATGTGATACCCACCTTGCCGATGTTTTTAATTTTTCCATATTTGCTGCCAAAAGTTGGTTTTTGGGCGGATTTGGGCATTTGTATCGTAGTGACGGTTATGATCTTTTGGTTATTGGCCAGAATACTAAGCAACTTTGGTATTCAATTATTGTAGAAAAGCCAAAATTAGACCATTTTTTCCGTTAAATATTTCCAATAGCGTTTTGGCAAATACTGAATATGCAGCTTGCGATTCAACCGCTCCTTGATGGTCACGTGGGTAAAATATTTTTGCCAAAGCGTTTGATATTGTTGTTCTGCCTCGCTATAAAACTGCTGCGGATGCAGTAGCGCTTCATCATCTACCTCACAGATGATATGGACTTGTTCGCTGGGATCATCGTGAGCATAATAAATACCAAACCCGCGTTTGACATCATATATCGCCCAAGTCTGATCGGCATAGCGTTCTTTAAAATGCTGATGCAAAATGGGTAATACATTAAAATCAGGCTCAACACGCGCAAAGTATACCGATTTGTCGGCGTCTGGCATTTGCATTTGTTCAAATCGCACAAACGCCTGCATACGGTGGCGCTCACGCCCGACCATTTTGATAAGCTTGCTCACTGCCATCACATCCGCATGGGTATAATTCTCCCACACATCAAGGTTGGGATTGGACAGTTGAAACCGTACCACCCCAAACAGATGACTATACACGGTAGGCGATTCTGATAAAAAGCCCCACAGCAGTTGCCGCATACCGTTTTTGCCAAAGACGCGCGCTAATTTATCACTCACCCGTAAAGTTTTGGCTTCATCGGTCGCGACGGTGACAGTGTCTTGCCAAAAATTGGGCACCACTTCATGCTCGGCTTGAATGGTCACAATCGGGGTGTGCTGCCAACCGTTCTCATAAATGGTGAACACACACGTGAGCCAGCCTTCAAAGCTGCCATCAAAGATTAAAATGGGGGTCTCAGCCGTCACTAAATCCATAAAAGATTGACCTTTTGCACAGTGGACTTTAAAACCTTAATTTTAAAAGATTGATTTTAAAAAATTAATTCTAAAATAATAATGCTAAAACAACGCCAATTGACCATGCCGTTCGGCTTTGAATTTGGTTTGGGTCTGCGCCAGTACATAATCGCGAAAGTTATCCTGGGTTAAATGACTTAAATGCTCATTGCGACCTTTGAGTGCGATAAAGTATTTGGCACGGTTCACGGCAGCGCCCATTTGCTTGAGATGTTCGAGTGTCAAAGTCGAAAATTTTCGTGCTTGAACAATTTTTTTGGCGGTTCGGGTGCCAATACCAGGAATACGCACAATCATTTTATAGGGCGCGGTCTGGATATTGACGGGGAAATGTGACTTATTACGAATCGCCCAAGCCAATTTGGGGTCACAGTCCAAATCCAAAAATGGATGGTCATCGGGCAGAATTTCTTCTGCTTCAAATCCATAAAAACGCATTAACCAATCCGCTTGGTACAAGCGATTTTCTCGCACCATCGGCACAGGGGTACCCATAGCGGGCAAGCGATTGTCACTGAGCATAGGCACATACCCTGAATAGTACACCCGTTTTAGGTCGTATTCTTGATAAAAATGGCTCGATAAACGGATGATTTGTAAGTCGGTCTCTTGCGCTGCGCCCACAATCAACTGGGTACTTTGACCTGCTGGGGTAAATTTTGGGGTATGTTTGTGTTGTTTTTTACTGTCTTTAAACACCACGATTTGTTCTTGCACCACTTTCATTGGGGCTTTCATATCGTCATGGTTTTTTTCAGGTGCGAGCAATGCCAAGCCTGATTTGGTGGGGATTTCCATATTGACGCTTAAGCGATCGGCATACAATCCTGCTTCCTGCATCAGCTCAGCAGACGCACCCGGAATGGTTTTTAGATGAATATAGCCATTGAATTTGTGCGCAAGGCGCAAGGTTTTGGCGACACGAACCAATCGCTCCATGGTGTAGTCGGGCGATTTAAAAATCCCTGAGCTTAAAAACAAGCCTTCAATATAGTTGCGCCGATAAAACTGCATGGTCAAATCAACCACTTCTTCGACAGTAAAAGCTGCGCGCGGCGTATCGTGACTGCGCCTTGAGGTGCAATACGCGCAATCGTAGATACAATGATTGGTAAACAATATTTTTAAAAGGGAAACACAGCGGCCATCTTCGGTATAGCTATGACAAATACCTGAGTTAGCCGTGCCGAGTCCTTTGTTATGATTGTCACGTTTACTGCCACTCGATGAACAGGAAACATCATATTTGGCAGCATCGGCTAAGATGGATAATTTGTCTTGCAATCTTTCATAATTCATCGCGTAAACCTTGCATATCTCATATATCAGCGGATAAAAACATAAAAAATAGGTTGCAAAATTAAACTTAAGATGAGTATTTTACCTTATCAGCGGCTAAAAATACGGTTAAAAAAAAGCAAGACGACAACATGTGACGTCTTGCTTTTGGTAGATTAACTAATTAGTGACTACAAATTACAAATTACGAATTACGAATTACGGATTAACGATAATAGCCGGTGCGGTCGTCACAGGCACGGTGGTTATTGTCGATACCGCAGGCGATGATGCCGGTAGCAATACGGGGGTTGTCGTGGTAGTAGACACAACAGTGGCAGGTTTTGACACGGTTACTGTCGCGCCTGAGCCAGTTTGTACCGTCACTGGGGTGGCAGTATTGACATTCGATGTCGACACTACAGTCGTGCTAGGCAGTGTGGTAATAGGCGCTGTTGTTAATACAGGGGCTGTGGTAGTGACGACAGGCGTAGAGGTAGATGTAGAGACAGTGCGATAAGTCGGCGTGGTGACAATTTGTGTTGGATAAAATGGCATACCGTCAACGATGGTAAATCCATTGGGGCGAACCATCACCGTATCGCTAGTGCCATCGCTATGTTGATTGACAATTGTTGTGGTTTTTGGTGCGATGCGTGTCGTCGTTACCGTTGTCGTTTTCTTAGCGGCGGCTTTAACGGTACGCGCATTACTGGGGGTTGACACGGCACTCATGGCAATCAACGCAACTGTCGCGGCAACGATTTGGGATTTTTTTATAGCAGTCATCATCATGTTGTGTTTCCTCAAAAATACACACGGAATTGTTAAAATTATTATGCGCATATTGTTGATAGAAATATAAGTTATAAATGTAAATAACACGCAAAATTTGCAATTTATTCGATAGCTGCTGTGAAAAAATGTAACTGCATGGGTAGGTTAACTCATCAAATGGGATACTTTGATAGGCTTAAAACTTTGTCAAGTAAAGCGCTTAGACAAGCAAAAAAATAGGCGTGACGGTTGTTTTATTGGGTTACAAGGTTTATCCTTATCCGTTGACATTGAATATTTGGGCAATGCCACGTTAGCGTAAATTTTTTAGCAGTCAAACTTATCAATTAAATGTAGGAGCTATTCATGTTTTCACATGTAGAACCGTATGCGGGTGACCCGATTTTGGGGTTGATGGACAAGCATAAACAAGACCCACGTGCCGACAAAGTTAATTTGGGTGTGGGTGTATATTTTGATAATGACGGTAAATTACCCGTCCTCAACTGTGTGCAAAAAGCTGAAGCACAAATCGCTAATCCACCAAAACCACGTCCCTATCTGCCAATGGACGGTCTGCCAGGTTATCGCGCCGCTTGCCAAAACCTATTGTTTGGTAAAGACGCACAAGTATTAAAAGACAAACGTGCGGCAACCACAGCAACCATCGGTGGTTCAGGCGCGCTCAAAGTCGGGGCTGATTTTATTCATGCTTGGTTTCCACAAGCCAAATGCTATGTGTCTGACCCAACGTGGGCGAACCATATTGGTATCTTTGAAGGTTCTGGTTTTGCGGTGGGCAAATATCCCTACTATGATGCAGCGACCAATGGCATCAAATTTGATGAACTGATTGCCTTTTTAAACACCTTGCAAGCCCATGATGTGGTGTTGCTGCATCCCTGTTGTCATAACCCAACGGGCGTTGACTTGACCCAAGCGCAATGGGATAAAGTGCTTGAAGTGGTAAAAGCGAAAAACTTGCTTGCCTTTATGGATATTGCCTATCAAGGCTTTGGTGAAGACATGGATGCAGATGTCTATGCGATTCGCAAAGCAGTGGACATGGGCTTGTTGTTCTTTGTCAGTAACTCATTCTCAAAAAATCTATCACTGTATGGTGAACGCGTTGGCGGTTTATCTGTGGTGTGTAAAGACGAAGCACAAGCCAAAGCGGTACAAGGTCAATTGCAGTTCAATATCCGCCGCATTTACTCAAGCCCACCTTCGCATGGCGGTCACGTGGTTGATATCGTGATGAATGACGAAGCGTTATTCAATGAATGGGTACAAGAAGTGTATGTGATGCGCGATCGCATCAAAGAAATGCGCCAAAAACTGCGTGACAGCTTAGAGGCCAAATTACCCGGTCGCAGTTTTGAATATATCACCAAGCAAAACGGTATGTTTAGCTATACCGGTCTCACTCCTGAGCAAGTAGCGCGCATTATCAAAGATTTTGGTATCTATATGGTCGCTAATGGCCGTATCTCGGTTGCCGGTCTAAACGCTAGCAATATCGACTATGTAGCCAATGCCATGGCAGAAGTGTTAAAAGACTAAGCTTATTAGATAAGCCTGTTAAAAAACTAAGATAATTAAACAATCAAAACCCTTAACCGCGTGTTAGGGGTTTTTTATGACGTATGGCTTACGATTTATAAGTGATGGTTTATGACTTATGATTAACCGGGCGGGGAGTATTTAAGCCCGTTTTGGTAAGATTGTAGAAATATTTTTGACTGTTATTAATTAAATCCCCACAAAAAACCTTGCTTTTCGTATCGGCTTTTGCTGAGATACCGATTACAATAATTTTAATAAAAATAGGATATCTTTTATGGTCGCACACAATCCCATGCCCAATTTTCAAACCGCAACTGATTCTACGCCGCCATCCATCCCGCAAGCCCTCACCCCCCAGTTTCGAGAAATCGATTACGGCAATAACGTTGCCCAGCGTACCTTGTGCGTTTTGGTGTTGGATTTGTCAGGCTCAATGGCGATACGCTCAGGCAATGGCGACAAACGCCGTATCGATATGCTTAATGAAGGGATTGAGGCGTTTTATCATGATTTGATGAAAGATGAAACAGCCCGCAACCGTGTGCGTTTAGCCATTGTCATTGTGGGCGGGGTCAATGATACCGCAGAGCTGATGATGGACTGGACGGATGCGATTGATTTTTTTCCGATTAAATTTCGTGAAAATGGCATGACGCCGCTCGGGCAAGGTATGTTACTTGCGCTCAATTTGATTGAGCAAGAGCGTATCAATCTACGCGACAACGGTATCAATTATACCCGTCCTTGGGTTATTGCCATGACGGATGGTCTGCCCACCGATAGCCAAGATGTGTGGCAGGCGGCTATCAATCAATGTCACCAAGCCGAGCAAAATAATCAATGTATTATTTATCCGATTGCCATTGATGCAGGCGTGCAAGAAGTTAAGATGCTCAAGCAACTGTCGATTTTAACCCCGCCCGTGCATCTCAACTCCGTTAAATTTGTCGAATTTTTTGTGTGGTTGTCCGCGAGTCTTAAGACCGTGTCACAATCTGCGCCTGGGGAAACCGTGCAATTAGGGAGCATCTCACCGTGGGCGACCATTCAAAGTTGATGGCAAAGATAATCACCTTCAACGCTCATAATAATAAAAAACCTAAAAAAAATTGGGGATAATGATGAACCAAACCACGGATTTGTTCGCGCAATCATCAGTCCAACCATCTTGGCAAGTGTATGGCGCATCCAGTATTGGTAAATCCCATATCGACAGCAACCTGCCCAATCAAGACAGTATCTATTTGCAAAAAACCCAAGACGGTATAGCGGCTGTGGTATGTGATGGGGCAGGCTCGGCAAAATTTAGCCAAGCGGGGGCAGCGTTTTTTAGTCAATCGATTGGAAAAATGCTGCTCAGTCTCAATGTTAGTCGCAGTGTCAGTCACAGCGGTATTGCGCTTGATTTAGGACAACTTACACAGCAAATTATCGAGCAATTATCACAAATACGCCTCGACCTGCAGTCGCAGCTGCCCGCTGAATCAAGCCTAAGAGATTATCACACTACCTTTACTGGGCTACTCATCCATTCCAATCATCAAGCACTATTGGTGCAAATCGGCGATAGTCCCCTCATCACCAGCCAATTTGTTGTCCGCCATCCTCACATTGATTATTTTACCAACTTGCAAGTGTACGGGGACGATAGCAAGAATGAATACGTCAATGAGACGCATTTTATCACCCAAGACAATTGGCAATCCTTCTTACGGGTTGAGCCCATTGATTTATCGCAAGTGGATTGCCTTGCACTGATGTCGGATGGCTGTGCGGACTTGGTATTTGAAGGCGCAAGTGTTACGCCCAAAATTTACCGCCCTTTTTTTGGCAACTTGCTGTTTAATTTAACCCAAAGTCAAAGCTCACAGCAGGGCAGCGCGATTATTGAACAGGCGCTTGGCAACCCTGCGACCTATCGATTAACCGGTGATGATAAATCCTTGGTGGTGTTATTAAAAAATCAACAGCATTATCAAAACCTTGAACCGATGGTTGAGGGGCAAAATGAAACCCTAGCGAATGAATCCCTAGAAAATGACACTATAGCGACTGCACCAAACAACCCCACGGTTTGGCATACCGATGCTGTCAATCATAAAAACACCCGCGCCACTAGCACGCCAGATGATATAGCCTTTAATAACATAAGCTCCAGTAACATCAATAACATAGCGCCTAACCCAAATCCGCAAGCCAGTGGTGTACATACTGCTCCTGCAACGCCAGCGGCTACAACGTCGCAGGTGTTGCCCCCTTCACAGTCCGTCAGTGACTCAACCAGACAGCGGCGTAATACCGCTATGATGGCTGGCGCAGCGATGCTCATTGGCACCGGTGTATTGGGCTGGGTAAATAAAGATCGATTGCTGCCCACGCAAACTGTCAACAATGCCAATACTGCGGCATCGGTGGCGAGCACAACGCCCACCTCGGCTATAACGCCCCCACTGACCGCGCACGCACTGGGTGATTCCTATGCCATTGACTTGAGCAAAGCCGCAGCGGTTACCGATAGTGGCAATCCCATTGATGATCCCATCCTAAAGGTGATAGTAGCCAGCCCGCAAGGTCAGTCTATCGATGTCATCGAGCAAAACTCCAAACGAACAAGCAGCGCTAAAACTAAAAACGACACTAAAAACGAAAACAAAAATGGTGTGAATCAGCCATTGTTATCCGCCACTATTACCACGGTGGTCGCTAATAAAAACCCATCGGCTGCAACGGTTGCCAGTGGCGCAGCGAGTACAGCGTTGCAAAACCAACATACCGATGCTGCTTTGGCGGCTACTTTGAGCGACTCACAATTTAACAATCATGCTGTCAAACTTGCCGCTAAAGCAAGCTGCTTGCCAGTTACCGATACCCATGATTTGACAAGTTTGGGTGTCACCATCCAGCCCACCATGAATTACTACAACTGCCAAATTAGCTTGCCTATCAAATCGATGATAAGCCAAATAGCTGGGTTAAGCAAAAATACGGAAATCTTGGATAGTCTGACGCTCGATAAAGGGTTAGCAGAAATTTTAACTAGCTCTACCAGCCATACAGCAGCTACCGCCTCATCGGTTACGGGTACGGGTTTGCCTGCTAGCACGGTCAGCGATTCTAGCGGCAATCAGCAAATACAGCTATACTATTTGGGTATTACTGAGCCAGTAAATCATATGAGTGCTACTGCTAGCACTGAGTTAGCCGCTTTACCCACCTCATCTGCCCATCTGAAGAGATAGTCCATGCCGTATTTAATTGCAAACAATCAGCGTATCACCATTGATTTGCCTATCTCTCATGAGATCGGCTCGGGCGGTATGGGCATTGTCTACCGTCTTGGTAATCTGTTTGGCACGGGCAATTTGGTGGCAAAAATCTTTAAAAATCCCACCGATCCCAAAAACCCCAGCCTTGCCAAACTACAAGCCATGATGGCGCGCCCGCCTGAGCATATTTATGAAGTGATTAATGGGGTAGGGTATACCCAGTTTGCTTGGGTGAGACATCTGATTGTCGGCGAGCATGATGAGCTCATTGGCTATGCCATGCCAGAGCTGGATTTTGATAGGTCGTTATCGCTCAATCCTTTTATGTACCCACGAGAGGCGGCAAAACTGACCGCGTATCAGCAGAGTCTCAATTATCGTGTACAGCTGTGTGCCAATATTAGCGCCCTGATGGCGGACTTACATGGTCATGGGCATGCCTTTATTGATTTTAAAGAAGCCAATATGCGCCTGATGCCAGAGCCAAGCACGGGCATGGATGATGATTATAAAGGCTTTATCGTTGGGTTTATCGACTGTGATAGCTATCGTATTACTGCCAGTGATGGCAGCGTTTATCCAAGCCCTGTAATCTCACCTGAAATGACCAGTCCTGAATATCATGAACACAAAGATATTGGTTTGTTGGATGAAAAACACGACCGTTTTGTACTGGCGATTGAGCTGTTTAAAATTTTAAACAATGGTATTCATCCATTTTATTTTATCCCTGTGTCAGACCGATTAAAAAATGCTGCTCATCGCAACACCGACCAATTTATCAAAGAGCGGCTATATGCTTACGGCTTGCAGCCACAGCCAGAGATTGCACCGCTAAAAAACAGCATTCATGTGTGTTGGGATGACCAAACCCGTGCGATGTTTGATAAAGCGTTTTTATCCATCCATCCAACTGATCGCCCAAGCGCTGCCGAGTGGGAAAACCATCTACGCGGATTGGTTCACCACCGCCAGTTTAAAGTGTGTGAAAATTATCCCAATGACGCCAGCCACATTCATTTTGTCGGTAAACCCTGTCATCGCTGTCTGTTTTTAACCGTACCCAATAACCCGTTAACCACGCCCGTCACGCCTGCATCCGCAATCAGCGCCGCAGCGACTACCAGCGTCTGGCAGACCACGCCCACCCGTGCTTCTGTAGCGTCCACTGCCGAAAATCCCCCAAATCATCGGCCAAGCGCGGCTTTGACCGGTTTGATGGATGATGAGACATTGGCAAATAATCGTCGGCTTGAGCAATCGCTCAATACTCAGGCTAACAGTCACAGGGGCACACCGATCCAGCCCATCAATGTAGTCAATGCAGTCGATGACGCGACCCAAACAACGGCGACTCATTCAATGGCGATGCCAGACACAATGGCAGATACGATGACAGCACCCACTTCGCCACCGCATACCACTGCCACCGGTGAGGTATCTGTCAAAAAGCCCTCTAAAGGGTGGCTGATAGCGATGATTGCTGCCCTAGTGGCAATCGGTGGCTATGGCGTATCAAGGTTAAAATCCGCCTCAACACCCACAACATCTCAATCAGCCACTAACAATCAGTCCAATAATGCCCAAGCGGCAAGCACCGATGATAATCCACAAAAAAAACCAAAAAGCCAAAATAGCTACAGCACCATCATCAAATCGCTGCCAACAGCAAAAGCCACTATGACGCAAGCGCTTAAAGCGCAAAATGGGTTTTTTTCTTCCTCGTCGCAAACTAGCGTAGCCAAGCTGTATCAAGACACGCTCGGTATTAGCCCTGAGTTTTTTGATAACGTAGTCAAGGTGGGTGAGTTTGCCGAGCCATCGCTCAAACAGCTGCAAGAGCTTGGTTACAGCCAAGATATCAATGCGACAAAGCAATACTCGCTTGAAGCCTTTCGCAACGCGGATATGGGCTATTTTAAACAGCAGCCCACGAATAAAACGCTCGCCAAACAACTCAATGAAGCGGCAAAAAGCTATTACTGGCGCAAAAAAGACCCAAAAGCCGCCGTTTATCTTCAAGCGCAAGCAGTCAAATACAATCCCAACCAAGGCGAATATGCCGCCAATTTCGCTTATTATTTATTTAAAAATAACTATCCTTATAGCAAATCTTTTTTGCTTTATGCGCTACAAACGCCGCGTGATAGCAGCAAATACCCCAATACTTATATGATTGAATTGGCAGCGGCAATGGCACTGCAAGCGAGTGATGACAAAGGCGCGGTGGGGTCGTTATTGGCACAGTTTTATACCACGGACGATCAACAAAAACGTTGCCAAAACATGTTAAATTATCCGCAAACCTATCCAGAACTAGTACCCATCGCCGAGAAAGTGTTAGCCATTATCGACCAGCAAAACAGCAGCGGCGCCAATCCTGTGCCCGCTGAGTGTTTGCCGCCATATAACTGGGTCGTTGGATCGTCAAATTAGTTTATCAAATTGAAAATATGAAAATGGGGTAGTAAACATCTATGATTATTGTCTGCCAACAATGTGGTCAAAAATTACCAAAAACTGCGGTTATGTGCCCAAATTGTGGCAGTCGTGAGTTTGTGCAACAATCTGATAATCATACTCAGCCGCAGCCAGAACATTCTACTTGGCAAAGTTATACGCCAAATCCATCTGCAGGCAATTATCAACCGACCGATATGCCAGCTGCTCAGCCGAGTCAACCCATGCAGCAACCTGCTCAACCAATTTATGCACAGCCTAACTATGAACAGCCTAACTATGAACAGCCTGATATTGCTCAGCTGTCAAATCCACCCGCACAACCCACTGACTATGCAAATCCTTATGTCGCTCCCGCAGTACAGCCACAGCAACCTAGCCAATACCCAACGCCAGCAGTCAATCAGCTGCCTTCGACCGCGCTGCAGACTCGTAAGCCGGCTTATACCATGCTGTATGCAGGTTTTGTGCGCCGCGCATTGGCTTATCTGTTTGATTTAGCGTTAGTCAGTTTATTATTGGGATTGGCTTATCAATTATTGTTGCCGCAGATTTTACCGCAGCTTGGCATTCGTGGGTTTACCGATCAAACGCTTGCCTTGATAGCGTATGGATTTTATTTGTTTTATATGACGTTATTGACCTGTTTGGGACGACAAGCAACGGTGGGCAAGGTGATTATGGGTATGTGGGTGTTTGGTATGCAGGGTCAACGGGTTAATTTTTTCCATGCGTTAATCCGCGAAACCTTAAAGCTTATCTTATTGCCATTTGGTTTTTTGATGTGGTTTACCGCCCGTAAACAAACGCTGCATGATTTAATCGCACGCACGGTGGTGTTGTATGACCCCAATTAATTTTTAAACATGGATAGCAATAAAAAAAGTTAATCAATTTGGAAAACCCCATGCTAAACATAGTGAGTCGTACAAAAGCCAGCAAAAAACCCAACGCCAAAGCGCAAACGTTGAGCGAAATCATGATTTTAGCGGTGGTATGGCTCCTGTTAATTGGGGCGTTTTTACTGGCAGATTACGCCCATTCGCCCAAACTGCAGCGTTATCAACTTGAACTCACCAGCTATACTGAAGGCATCGCCAAACCGCAACTGCTCAGCAAATATTGTGGCGACAACGTTATTACTAATCTGTATGACAACCGTAATGACCCCAATTATGGCATGACTCAAGCCTGTGCCCAAGCCAGTCAGCCCACACAATTAATGAGTGAGGCGAAGCAACATTTTGCCAAAACCCAACAAGCCTTAGCGGCCGCATGGCAAGTCCAAGGCAAACAGCAACGCCAAACCGAGCTGGTTGAGAATGAAACCGAAGTGAATTTGGGTGGCGATAAACTCAGCAATCGCCAAGATTGGCTACACCTTAACGCTAGTGGGCAACTCGATAGTTTAGACAACCTAATGGCGGTAAAAACCGATAAATTATCCCCTGCCGACCAAGCCAATTTTGCGGTGTCATTGCTTGCAGTCGCCGATGGCAATCGACGTTTTGCCTACAATCGCTTGTTTAGCAATCAGCCTGCTATTGCCAAACTGTTAAATCAATCAGCAAATGATGTTGCCAGTATCTATGACGCCAATAACAACCAACAAAAAGCCCTGCAAGCGAACAATTTACTGCCGTTAATTGGCACGCCCACCCATTGGGGAATGCTCGCTCAAGTGTTTATTTGGTCATGGGTGACATGGGGCTTGCTATGGCTGTCGCGGCGTAAGCATTGGCTGGAAGTGCTGCCAATAGCCATCACTGTGTGGGGATTGGTCATTGCGGGTGTTAGCCATACGGTGATATTGCCGATGATGGTGGGGGGCGTACTGTTTTGCGTCGGCGTGCTACTGAGTGTGTTAACGATTTTTTCACCCATGCGTCGGATGATGGAAAAATTCCCTGATAATCGGGAAATACAGTCATCAGTATGGATTTATCCATTATTTGTGGGTTTTACCACCTTTGGCTTGATGATTTTATTTGACTTAAGCACCCGTAGTTATTTGTCACTGCGTTATATTTTTCTCAATCATTTCAAAGATTTGTTTTGGTGTTTTGTGTTTATTAGCCTGGCTCGCCCGATTAGTAGTTTGCTCAGTTGGGGGCTTAAAACGATGGTCGCCAATAACTTACTACACAGCAGTTGGGGCAATGTTAAATCGGCAATGACTAAAGCCCGTGTCTGGCTGCTTGCCTTTGCGGTGGGCTATCTGGGCTTGGCAGTGTTGATTCACAGTGACAGTGCGAAAGTCGCTGAACTGTCAAAAATTTGGCTGATGGTGTTTTTGGGCGTGTTTTTGGCGATTAACCAACGCGGTTTGATTAATCATCTGTTCTTTCGCTCCAAAAAAATGACCCTGCTGCTTGCTTTCGCGGTGGTGTTGCCGTTTATTGCACTGGGTATTGCCAATGAAAAAGGCACCATGTTGGTATTTTTGTTTTTGTTTACCTTTTTGGTGGGCGTGGCGCTATCCAACAAAATTTTCCAAATGGGCGGTCGGGGTTATATTTTGGGCGTGTTGTCGAGTACCGCGATTTTGCTTTTGCTGATGATGGTATTGGTGAATTTAAGCGGGTTTGATGCGCGTACTGCCGAGCGGGTCAATGCGTGGGTCAATCCGTTTGTGGCGAGCAACGATCAGATGGCGATTTTGCATTGGTTTCGCGATAGTGTGCCGATGATTGGCTATGGGTTTGGCGATATTCCGTGGTGTGGTTATCACTTAACAAACAGCCATTTATCGGGCTGTCAGGGCGTGCCGCTACAGATGCAAAGTGACTATACCATTACTTCCGTGATGGCAGTGGTGGGTATCGGGGCCAGTGTGGTGCTGATGATGGTGTATTTTGCGTGGCTTGCGCTCATTGCCCGTCAGCAGATGGCGTTTGCCAGTGAGCAGATGAAATCACGGCTGTTGTCGGGCGGTTATTTTTTGCTGGCGTGGGTGATTTTGCTGTGGGTGGTGATTACAGTGTTTCAGGCACTTGTCACCATTTCGGGGAATTTAGGAATTTTACCGCTCACGGGGGTGACGTTGCCTTTTTTAAGTTATGGCACCAGTAATTTATGGCTCAATAGTATTATGCTCAGTTTGGCGCTGTTTCAGCCAAAGTTGATGTTGGACGGCAATAAACCGTATGCTCAATAACTTATCCAATCGTAGAAACATCAAACGTAGAAACGTCAAATTTTAGTAAGGCTTGCAAAAATTAAAGGTTCAAAATGACCGAAAACCAAACCCCGAAAGACGAAAACAGTCAAGAAACTATGAACAGTGGCAAGTTAGAAACTGTCAACAACACAGGTTCTGACACGCTGTCACAGGACGAAAATGTCGCTGATTCAGTAGATGTTGAACAAATAACCACGCCTGCCAATGCCTCCGACAATACGCAAGCAAGTGAAACAAAAAATACTAACAAAAAAATCAAAAACGATGGCAAAGTTGCCAGTTTTCGGGTTTCTCAAGCGCTTTACAAAACCATTTTGACCAACTTACAAGTGATTTTGGTGGTATTTGTTGTCGGTCTCATCGGTTGGCTGGCGTGGTATCTCTCGCCCTTAACCGCCTCAAATACCACGTACAATGCAGAGGCGAATGAAAACGCCGTGTCACTTGTCGTCGATAATCTGGGTATGGCAGACGTGGTCAGCCAAGCCAATAGCCAAACTGCTAATACCCAAAGTGCAAACGCTAATCTATCAAGTTCGGTCAACGCCACACCTGCCAAAACGTGCGATTTAACTCAGCCCAAAAACCAAGCCCGTTTTACCGACAGTATCAACCGAGTCAATCAAAGTCTGCTCAGCTTGTATCAGCAAAAACGTCTAGCCAACCAATACCAACTGCAAACTGCCAGCCTTTGGCAACAAGCCTGTGAGCAACATATCAACGAAGACGCGTTAGCCTTTGCGCTAAGAACGCTTGCCAGCCCTGAGCGATTGTTGCAGCTACAATGGCGAGAACAACAGCCCAATCGCCGCAACCAAAACGACCCCAATGTCGCCCATATGCCAATCAATTGGCTCACCCAAACCAACCCTTGGTATGGGCTACCGGGCTGTGTGTATATCAAAACCGCCAAAACGGCGGACAATCAAACAGGCTACCTGTATGTCGATAATCGTGGCAATACCATGACTGACACAGGTGACGTTGACCCATTAACCCAGCTTTGTAATAACCCTAGATTGATTCCGGTGTCGGTCAAATCCTTGTTGGCTAAATCATTGACAGGAGCGGTGGCTTTACCCAATGCCCAAGCGGCTGACCCAAATAATGCGTTTACTAAAACCAAAAACGATATTCAAAACCAAGCCAATGGCGTGCTGCAAACCCTCCAAGACAAACCCACGCAAGACCCGAAAAAACGGATTGCCTCCACCAGCAAAACTGAGGTTGCTTTACCGACCAATCTAGGGTTGATGTATAGCGAATTGTCCAACATTCACGCCAGCCATTTTGACCGTCAGTTATTGGACGCTTATCAAAGCTACCAACAAAAAAATGATCAACGCAGCTGGTGGCAAAAACTCACGGCACCGCCAATCAATAGTATCAATGTCGATGGCTCGGATATCAAAATCGGCTATAACATGGCGTTAACCCTAGATCCCGCCGTACAGACCACCGCCCAGCAAGTAGCGGATTGTGTCACCAATAACCCCAATGCCGCGGACTGTAATAGCGTGCTGTCGCCTGCGTTGCAAAACGTCGCGGATGGCATGTATGAGAACGCCTTGGTACGCAGTATCGGTATCGCGGTGATTGATGTCAAAACCCAAGGCGTGCTTGCCCTTGCTAGCGCTGACTCTAACTGCTACCGTGCCGATAATGGCGATACCACGATTAAGCCCACAGGTTGCCCGATACTGTGGAAAAAAGACTGGAGCAAGCAAAACCTGATGAACCATGCGTTATACCAAACCGTGTACCCAGGTTCGACCGTTAAAACCGTACAAGCATTGGCACTGGTACGCGCCAATCCACGGTTTAAAAATATGCAAACCCCTGAAGCGCAATATCTCAAACAAGTGATGGCAAGCTCATCTACCGAAAAAGTGGCGAATTTTTTATATTGTCAACGCACGACCAGTGAGATGTCATTGCAACGTGACCGACAAGGCGTTTGCCAAGGTATGCCCGCCTTTAAAAAAGCCAGTGATGACATGGGCTGGAGTGTGAATTGCGCGGATAAAGGGGGAGTGAATTGCGGATTTAAAGATTTATTGTTTGGTAAAGCCTATAATAGCGAACCGATGCTACAAAGCCGCTATTTTTCAGGTGTACTGCTAACCGATGGCAAGCAAGATTACACCACCAAACAATTGCAATTTACCGAAAGCCAAGTGGCAAGCTGTGTCAAAGCCAATGGTGGACGTATGAACGGGGCGTGTCGTCAAGGGGGCGATATGCTCAATGCCAGCATGAACCAAGTGTTTGGCGCAGGTAATGCCAAAACCTCGGTACTGGGTGTGTCGGATATGTTTGCCAATCTGCTGATTGCCGATAATGGCGCGACCCAGCGTCGCGGCGTGCATTTGATTGAGGATTTGTGGGGCGTCAATCAAATTCCGCTGCGTCCTAAAGCCTGGCGAGGCGATGCCCAAAGTCAAGAAACATTGACCACAGCTACCAGCCAACTCGGCGCCATGCCACTGGGTATCAACCAATCGGACGCCCGTGGTGCGCTCAATTTATTATCAGGTACGCTGCTAGCAGGCACAGGTTTGGGCGGCGGCAACGGCACAGCTTTTGCTGCCTGTAACCAAGCGATTGGTAGCTGTGCATGGACACAGGGCGTGATAGTGGGCAAAACAGGCACGCCCGGCTTTAACTATCCAACCCGCCAAAACGGTCGCAGCTTTTATACCCCCAATGTCACCGCCAGTATGGTGGCAAATCTGTGTAACAATGCGGACATTCGCGCAGGCAAAACTCAGCCATCGGTGGCGTGTTATGCTCGTCCGTATAAATGGTTTGTCTATGGGCTAAAAGACAAAAATGGCAAATGGGATAAAGCGGTAGCGGTATTGGTTGAGCGTAACTGGACTAAAAATGGCTTGGTCGATGACCCCCGTGATGGCATTAATCGAGCGGTACAGGCAGGCATGATATTAGCCAAACAGATGTATCAAAGCTCAGCGATTAGCCATCCTGCCAGCGCCAACCCACTGGCTGATTCAGTGGCTAGTCCAGTGACTGATACTACGCAAGCTGTTAAAAAAACACAAACCCATCAATAAAAAATTTCACCATTAAGAGTAAATTATGGCTTACATCACCACCAATCACCGGTTTATCATTGACGACAAACACCCAAGCGATGTGTTTGATGAAATGGAAAATTTCTTTAGCCTATACACCACCGCCATTGATGACTTACAGCGAGTGAGCGTTCAGCTCTCGGTGCCGACGAGTTTTGATATCACTGCCAATAAGAAAATGGCAGAAAGCTACCGACAATTTACCCAATCGCTCAAATACACCATGCCTGATATTCATATCTTGCCGATTAAAAGCCATGCCGCCCAAACAGCGGATGACGACGACATAGCCAGCCAAGCAGATAATTCGGTCATTTTGCTGATTCAACGGCTTGACGGCTATGCGCTAGATGACGAAGACGAAAACCCCAGTCTATATAGAAGTGTGTTAGGGCGACTGATTCCACGTTTTGCTGAAGAAAAATCCGAGGTGGGATTCTACCCTGAACGCGCACCAATCACCTTGCCTGAGCCTATCGGGCAACCAGCGCCTTCAGCCCCGATACCGGTAGCGCCGCAGCATCCAACCCAACCTGTTTCGCCACAACCGCAGCCTGCTCAAGCGTATCAAACGCCTGTGCAACAGGTTACCATGCCGAACCAGCAATCAGCCATACCGCCTTCAAACCCCAATCTGGTGCCTGCAGTTGCGCCGATGCAGCCGCCGATGGTGAATACTGAGCCTGCACCACATAAGCCACAACCTACGAGGGTGCAAGCGCCAATTCAAACGCCAACAGCTGCGCCCAAACCGATGGTAACTGTATTGCCAAACATCCAAAAATCCGCCAAGCCGTATCAAGATTTATTGACCGATGCGATTATGACAGCGGCGAAACAATGGGTGGATAAATCCCAAGTGATTACTCAAATCACCTTAAAATCCAATGATGGGCTGACAACCGCGATGGTGGAGCAGTTATTTAGCAGTTTTAATCATGCCCATGAACCCACCCATACCCCGCATGATGCCATTGATTTGGTATCTTACGGTTATGAAGTATTAAAACCCAAGCTTGCCACAATTGGGGTGACTTTGTCCGACGAAGCGCAATTTGGGTTAAAAGCCAAAGTGCAAGCCAAGCCAACTGATATCGCACGTTTGCAAAAAGGTGAGGTATTTAGCAATGAGATTAAACTGGGTGTTAAATTCATGGCTCAGGCACAGAATCAGCCAAACTCAAATCATCATATCGTAACAAGCCCGCCCTTTAGTACTGCTAGTACTGCGCCACGCCAAGCGCAAAGCAAACTGCCACAGTTGAACCAAAATCTACAGCAGATTGTTTTGACCATAAAATCTGTGGATGGGCTAGGGGAGCGCCAACAAAAAGTACGCGAGTTTCCGATTGTGTTTGCCAGTCGCGAGGCGCAAATCGCGCATGCCTTACGTCTATTTGCAGCCAATGACTTAAAGCTTGCCAGCGGCGTGTATTTTGCGATTGTCGAATCTCAAGGACAGCTGCTGATTGATGAGATTGACCCCAATATCAACATTACCCGAAACGGTCAACCCATCAACCGACATGATGTTTTGCTGCCCAATGATGTGTTAAGCATTAATCAAGCGATAACTGTGCAGTTATTGTTAGCCCAATAAATGGGCGTAAAATAAAAAAAGTGATAAAGTGGTTTTTTAACATGATAGATTTAACATGATACAGCGTGGCATGAAACCCAGTAAGTTATATTTACCCCATGATAAGTCGTTTATGGGTGGGCGGCTTATCGATTATTTGGCAGCGCATTTTTCTCATATTAGTTTGGCAAACTGGCAACGACGGTTTGACAGCGGTTTAATTAGCCTTGAGCGTGGTGAGCCGCTCAAACACGATTCGCCCTATTTGGCAGGGCAAACCATCTTGTACTATAGGCAGGTTGAAAATGAGCCTATCATTCCATTTGAGCCCAATATTCTTCATTTGGATGAACATCTGCTGGTGGTCGATAAACCGCATTTTTTACCCGTCACACCGTCAGGTCACTATGTCAGCCAAACCCTACTAGCCAAATTAAGAAATCATCCAGACTTACAGCAGTTAGCCGTGAATGATATTTCACCCTTGCATCGGTTGGATAAGGACACGGCAGGCGTGATGTTATTATCGGTCAATCCAAGTAGCCGCGCTTACTATCATGCGCTGTTTGCCGATAGACACATACACAAAACTTACCACGCCATAGCACCGACTCGTAGCGATTTATGTTATCCCTTTCACATCCATTCCAGACTTGAGCGTGGTGAGCCGTTTTTTTTGACCAAGACGGCCCAAGGTGAGCCCAATGCGCACACTATGATTGAATTGATTGAAAATAACGGGGCGTTTAGCTTATACCGATTAACCCCGGTGACAGGCAAAAAACACCAATTGCGAGTGCATATGGCAAGTTTAGGTATGCCGCTGTTACATGACAATTTTTATCCCACTGTTAATACTGTCAAGCCCCAAGGCAGTAGCGATTTTACAAAGCCTTTGCAACTGTTGGCAAAATCCATCGCGTTTATTGACCCTATCACCCAGCAAGCAAGGCGTTTTGATAGCCAGCTACGACTGATAAAAAAATCTAACTGATTGATTTATTTAATTTTTATTATTTCTTTAAGCTGTTCACTGGCAAGTTTGACATCTTTTTGCCCCAAAATTGCAGAAACGACTGCCACGCCGTCAATCACACCACCAGTGGACATTTCGGCAGATTGCAGCGCTTGTTGTAAGGCGGGCAGGGTGGTGTGATTGATACCACCAATGGCGACAATCGGAAGGGTTACCGATTGTCGAATATCATTTAAGGTCTCAACGCTGACTGTTTGGGCATCGGCTTTGGTGGATGTGGCAAACATCGCGCCAACGCCCAAATAATCTGCGCCGTCTGCTTGCGCTTGGATGGCTTGCTGGGCGGTGCGCGTGGAAACCCCAATGATTTTATCTTTGCCTAAAAGTTGCCGAACCACGCCACACGGCAAATCACTTTGACCGATATGCACCCCATCTGCCTCAACTGCGAGGGCGATATCGACACGGTCATTAATCAGTAATGGCACGTTATAGTGGTGGCAAATCGCTTTGATACGCAGTGCGCACTCATAGAACGCTTTGCTAGCAATCGATTTTTCTCGAAGCTGCACCAATGTCACGCCGCCCAATATCGCTTGTTCAACGGCTTGTTCAAGCGTCTGCTGTTGCAGGCAATTGCTATCTGTGACCAAATACAGCTGATAATCAGCACGGTTAAGCATCATGTTTGACTTCCAATATCATATTGACATGCTCAATGCCATCTTCAAGGTAACAGTCACCTTGTATACAAAAGCCGAGCGCTTGATAAAAGTGGATCAGATAAGTTTGAGCGGCGATAAAAATCGGCTGGCTAGGGTAGTATTGCTGGCAAATTTCAATGGCTTTTTGCATCAAATCACGCCCATAATGATGACCACGAAAATCGCCAACCGTTAACACGCGACCAATCGCGACATAACCCAAATAATGATAATCGGGTGGGATAATCCGCGCATAACACGCCAGACTATTATCAATAAAACCCTGTAAATGCCAACACAGCAAATCTGTGTCATCAATGTCTGGATAAGCGCAATGTTGCTCTACAACAAACACCTCACAGCGCGCCCTAAAAATGTCATACAAGGCTTGTGATGATAATTGTGGCAGTAGATTGAGTTGAAACGTTAGCATACGAATAAATCAAACGCATTGAACATCAGCATTATTTTAGGCTGGTTTGGCTGTCGATAGTATGCCATTTGACCATCTTTTTACCCAATAACGGCAAGCAAAACGAAGGCAACTGATACGCGCCAATCAGCGGTAAAAACATCGCACCCATAAACGGCGTGGTGATGGTGTACGCCAATAACACATTGCGACCACCGCAAGCCAGCGCAGAGATAATGGCGTTTTCATAGCCAAAGCGGCGGTATAAAAAATAGGCAGAAAAGTAAAATACTAACGACAAGGCAGTGCCCAAACCAAACAAGCTTAACGCCTGGATGGGATTGGTGTCAAAGGTATGTCTAAATCCCGACATCAATCCAAGCGGAAACATCATCAGTAGAATAATGTTAAACTTGGCAATTTTTGGATAATAAGTATTGAGCGTATCACGGGGAATATATTGCCGTGCCGCAACCGCCAAAATCATGGGGGCGATAATGTAAATCAACAACCGCTTAATATACAGGACAAAGTCTAAATGGGCGTCCTTGCTGCCAAGTAACCACAATATCACCAGTAAGCTAACAGGCATGACCAACGTGGCTGTGATGGTTTTTGCCATTGCTAGCAGTGCATCAAAACCAACTGCATTCACAATAGCGCCCGTACCAAATAGCGGTGCGGTGGCTGACAGACCCGCGATAGCCAACAACAAATCACCACGGACACCCAGTAAATAAGCAATCAAGGTAATCGCCAAGCTCATCAGCGCACTTTGGAATAGAGCAAACCCCCAAACATATTGCGTCGTCATGCGTCTAATCAGCTGGGTTTGGTCAATGCCCAACAAGGTAAAAAACATCAAGAAAAATAAAATCTGCGGCAGAAGCCCAAGGACAAAATGCGACAAGTCAGGAAATATAAATCCAATCACACCAAACAATGGCATAAAAATCGTACTGTGACGGGCAATAAATCCAATCATGATAAATCCTTGGCGATTTTAATGATAAACAAACAAACCATAAATAAATAAATAAATAAATAAATAATTGAGTGAGCATACTACTCATTATTGATTGATAAATGCAAATGGTTTTGCTGCTAATTGTCATTTCATCATTAAATTAATCACAGTGCCATATATACCATTTTTGACGCCGATAGCTTTTATTTCGCATAATGTATATTATGTTAAATAAAATAATTCAAGCTAAACGCTAACTGCCACTCAAACCTCACTGTATCTGCTAACGGTCTTTTACAGCTTGCAATGCGTTATCAAGATTTTGGTTCACTGTCTTTTCTATCAGCGGCAAAAAACTTTTGAATAAAAAACCAAGCTTTGCTTGCATCTCAAATACTTTATCATCCACTGTTAACGTACCTGTCACACCGGCACGAGAAAAGTTGACGCGTATTTGCTCATCACTGCGCACTACATCGCAATGCATTTTATAGTCTTTTTCTGCTGAGACAATCCAGTCTTCGGTTATCTCAAAGGCTTGCGCTTTACTGATGCCATGCTCACGATGAATCACAAAATTACTCATACTTTTCTACTTTTTTTCTACGCTGTCTTGGGTTTTTAGCTGTCTATTTTTAATGGTCTGCATTAGCTTAATCTAGGTTAACCCTTCAAAACACGTGCGGGTCACGATAGTGATAATCTCATCATCGTCATACAGCTGAGATGAGCGTAAAAACCCCAGTACAGGGTCACAAGCTCTGGCATACAAGGTGTATAAAATTGCCAGTCCTGGTATATTGCTTTGCAACTTGCCCTCTGCTTGCGCTTGCTCAATCCATTCACCGATGCTATCTGACAACATGACCAAGTTGTTGGTGTAATCGTCATTGGCGATTAGCAGCTCGCGCAGCTGGGAGTTCTCACTCGGCAGATTTGGCATTTTTTGCGCAAGTTTTAGTCGCATCGCCCACTGTGTCAGCGCTTTGAGCTTATCGATGGCGGTTTGGTCGGTCGCATTTAGCTGATTGATGACCCCAAGCGCTTTGTGCATGATATCAACCAGTGCTGCCATGCCTAACGCTTCTTTACTGGGAAAATGTCGATACAATGACGCCTTGGCAATCCCTACCGTATCAGCAATCTCATCGACGGTCATCGCGTCATAGCCTTTGGTGGCTAACAAATGATTGACCGTTTCAATAATCAGCGACTCACGCTCTAGCATCATTCGCTGTTTAAACGTTAACTTTTTCATCACAATTTTCTAATGTTCAGGTTTCTAATATTTATGAGGTTAAAAATTAGCTAATATTATACTACAAATGTTTTTATGATACTTATTATTTGATTATATACTAATAATTATATTTTTATACTAAATAGTATAAAACCTATTGCCAACCATCCGCTACTCTTTTATAGTATGCGGTAAGTCGTTTTCAAAATTTTGTATTGAGTTGTTATATTGAGTCGCTATGATGCCAACCCCCAATTCCTCAAAGCCTTTATCCATCGTCATTACAGGTGCAACCTCAGGCATCGGTTTACAGTTGGCGATGGATTATCTAAGCCAAGGGCACGATGTGTATACGGTGGGGCGAAACAGCGATGTTTTGCACACACTGGCAACGATGGGAGCAAAAACGATTCAGCTTGACTTAACCAAGTATGATGCCGTGATGCAAGCATTTAACGACATTAAAACGCTGGATTTATTCATTGCTGCGGCGGGTATTTGCGAATACATTGACATGCCAAACTTTGATTCGCGGTCTATCATGAGGGTGATGAACGCAAATTACGGCTCGTTAGTGCATGCCATCGAAGCGCTGTTACCCAGCCTCAAGGCAACTAAAGGTAAAATTGTCACCGTCGGCTCAGCTTCTGCTTTGGTGCCCTTTGTGCGTGCAGAGGGGTATGGTAGCTCAAAAGCGGCAATCCATTATCTGAGCAAAACCTTGCAAATGAGCCTGCAACCGTATGGGGTGAAAGTGGCTTTGGTAGTACCGGGCTTTGTCAAAACACCGATGACGCTGCAGAACGACTTTCCAATGCCTTTTTTGCAAACCGTACAGCAAGCCAGCCAAGCCATTCAACAAGGGATTGCCAATGATGATAATGTCATAGAATTTCCGCAGATATTGGTACAGCCCTTAAAGCTATTGGCGCAGTTACCTGATGCAGTATGGCATTTTGTGGGTTCAAAACTTTCTCATACAACTTAATCATTTGACTTGGCTTTAAAGGTATATCCGCACATGGCAGTGTTTACAAAAAAATCTCCGCACTCTAATCACAAAGTCCCCAAGACTTTAGTGGCTAATTCTATAGTAGCCAAGCCTACTAAGCCAAATAGTAGCACACCAAAGATTGCCATTATTGGCAGTGGGGTATCAGGGCTAACGTGTGCGTATTATCTCAAAGACAGTCATGCAGTGACGATGTTTGAAAGCAATGATTATCTGGGCGGGCATGTCAATACGCTGGATGTCACTGTTACCGAGCGCTCACTTTTTGACAATCCTTTTTTTAACAACCCGTTTAGACCATCAACGGAAAAAGTCGCCATCGATACAGGCTTTATTGTATTTAATGAGCGTACTTACCCCAATTTTATTCGCCTGCTTGATGAACTCAACGTGCCATTTCAAAAAGCTGAAATGAGTTTTTCGGTTAAAAATACTTATATTAATTTTGAATACAATGGCCACACTTTAAACAGTCTTTTTTCTCAGCGTCGCCATGTGCTAAGCCCTCGATTTTGGCAATTTGTTCAGCAGATTTTACGCTTTAATCGCGAGACCAAATCACTATTAGCAAATTTTCGCCAAGCCGATAAAATGCAGCAAGCGACTTTAAGCCAGCAAACACTCGGGGATTATTTAGACAGTCATGACTATGGCGAGTTGTTTAAAACCAACTACTTGGTGCCGATGGTATCTGCGATTTGGTCGATGGGAATGGACGACGCCAAGCGTTTTCCCCTACTCTTTTTTGCCCAGTTTTTTGATAATCATGGGCTGCTAGATGTGGTCAATCGCCCACAGTGGTTTACCCTAGTGGGCGGCTCAAAGCAATACGTCAATGCCTTAATCACTCGGCTCGCTGCAGCAGGTACAACCCTGTATATCAATACCCCAGTGCAATCGGTGACGCGTGGCAAGGATGGCGTTAGCATTGAATTTATTCATCAAGGTAAGCGTCAAACCCAAGTGTTTGATGATGTTGTATTTGCTTGCCATGCCGATGTAGCAAGACGTCTACTAGCTGATATCACTGAGACTGAATCGGCTATTTTAGGGGCTTTTGAGTATACAGATAACGAAGCGGTTTTGCATACTGACACCCAAGTTCTACCCAAAAAACCGCTGGCTTGGGCAAGTTGGAATTACGCGATAGATAAACCCACCGCGCGCGTGGCTGACCAAAAACCTATATTGACGTATCACATGAATATCCTTGAACGATTGACGGCAAAACATAACTATTTGGTGACGCTTAATACGCCGATTAATGAGGCGCATGTCATCAAACATGTGGATTATCGCCACCCTGTGTATGACAACAAAATGACCGATGCCCAAAAACGCTGGCATGAAATTTCAGCAAAGCGGCATACCCATTTTTGTGGTGCTTATTGGTTTAATGGGTTTCATGAAGATGGGGTAAAAAGTGGCTTGCGGGTATGCCAAAGTTTGGGGGTGGATATCGACATTTTGGTCACTACCAATACCACAGCTGCCTCAACCGCTGCACAAATCAAACGGCTGTCTAAGCTAAGCAATAAGCCCAGCAAACCGTCGGCAAAATTTACCGTATCAAAGTTACCGAGCGACGCTAACAAAAAACGCTCGGTGCTGCAGCGACGGCAAGTAACCGCCACGACCAACCATGCGTTTTGCCAAAATCTAGCGCATGATGGTTTGTGCAACACCCCTCAAAGGTAAATCATCATGACATTTGCCCATCAAATCCTGCAAGGTATGACTTGGCATGCCAGACAACTCCCTACCCCTCATGAATTTCATTACCCCTATCGGTTTTGGGCAGTCAATTTAACCCAGCTAGCGGACAATCCATTACCTAAGGTCAATATAGGCGCCAGTCATGTGCCAACATGGTTGCCCCAATGGCTGAAAAAAAAATGGCTGAAAAAATCGCTGCAACAATCATTGACTCTCCCTCTGCTATCGCAGCACCATTGGGCGCTTTATCAATTCCATCAAGAAGATTATTTTGCTATCAATCGATTAGACCCCTCTTTGGACAACTGTCTAACCGCTTCAGTAGGACAACCTGCGCCATCGGCTAGTTTATTGGTCAAAGCCCAACAAACTTGGCAGCAATTGACTGGCAGTCAGCCGACTGGCGAGGTGGTGGCTTTGGTCGTGTTACGTAATATGGGTTGGTATTTTAGCCCAGTTAATTTTTATATTGGCTTTGATGAGAACCACCAGCCAAGCCATTTTTTGGCAGAAGTCTCTAATACCCCTTGGAACAAACGCCATTACTATGGTTTTTTACTCACAGGTGAAAAGACCTTGTACCAACATGACAAAGGTTTTCATGTATCGCCTTTTAATCCCATCAATCAGCAATATCATTGGCGTGTTGAGATTCACCCTAAACGCTATGCATCGGCAAATGACAATCCCGAGCAAAATGGCTTTGATGTTGTGATTGATATTGGACTGACAGATAGCCGCGGCAAAGTGTTTAATGCAGGCGTGAGTCTAAAAGGCGTTCAATTGGACGAGGCTTCGGTGATAACGGCAATTAAGCGCCGACCCTGGATGAGTGCCACATCATTACTGCAAATTTACTGGCAGGCTTTTAAATTATACGTGCTAAAACGTGTACCTTATCAAGCTTATAACCAACGTTTACCCCAATAGTTAACTGAAATTTTTTATGGGAATTGACTATGACACCATCTTCTTTAGAGGCTAAAAACACTGCAACCTCTCACCCGTCAAATCACCTATCAAAAGGTAAGGAGACTTTGGTGAAACGCCGTCAATCCGATTTAGCCAAGCGGCGCTCGTTTACGGATTATCTACCCTACCCAATTGTTGACCATCTGCTCACGCCTGTTCAACAAAGTGCGGCAAAAGCGGCACGGCAAATAATATTTTTATTGCTATCAAAGCTTAAACAGGGTCATCTAACCGTGATTGAAACCTTTCATCAGTCTAACAATGTAGCGACTAAGGCAGCGACTCATAAAACCTTTGGTGTTAGGGTGATGGATACTGAGCCTCTAACACAGTCACCAGTGACCGATACACAACGAACACTAGGGGAACAAATTGGCAATCATCCTTTGGCAGTGACAATCACCATCCATTCACCGCAGGTGTATCAACACCTATTAACAGGCGGCTCGATTGCTTTTGCTGATGATTATATTGATGGTTTGTGGAAAGCCGATGATTTAACAGCATTTTTACGCTTGATTGCCCGCAATTTGACCCTCATCAATACCATAGAAGCCAAATTTGCCAATTTGACCAAACGCTGGGAGCACCGTCAACACCGCAATCGGCATAATGATAAACGCAACGCAAAATCCAATATTTTAGCCCATTATGATATTGGCAATGCGATGTATGCATTATTTTTGGATGAGCGCATGATGTATTCATCGGCAATTTATCCGACACCCTCATCAAGCTTGGCGGCAGCACAAACCCACAAGTTGGCAAAAATTTGTGAATTGGCTGAGTTAACAGCTGACGACCATGTCATTGAAATCGGCACGGGCTGGGGTGGGTTTGCTATTTATGCCGCGACCAAATATGGCTGCCGCGTCACCACCACAACTATCTCAGACGCGCAGTATGAAGAAGCCAAACGGCGCATTGCCGCTGCCAATCTAACCGACAAAATCACCCTGCTAAAGCAAGACTATCGTGAGCTTACCGGCAAGTATGACAAGCTGGTCAGTATTGAGATGATTGAAGCGGTCGGTCATGAATATCTGCCAGATTTTTTTGCCCAGTGTAATCGATTGCTCAAAGATAATGGGCTGATGGTATTACAAGCGATTACCTTTAATGATCGGGGGTATCAAAAATATTTGCACGCTGTGGATTTTATCCAAACCCATGTTTTCCCAGGCGGGTGTTTATTGCCTAACAGTGAAATTCTCAGCCAAGCGCGTGACCATACCGATATGCAAGTAACGTCATTGGTTGATTATGGCTATGATTATGCGCGTACCTTGATTGATTGGCGTTATAATTTTATGCAGGCGCTACCGCAGCTCAAGGCACTTGGCTATGACGATGCGTTTATGCGTTTGTGGCATTTTTATTTTGCGTACTGTGAAGCAGGATTTTTGGAAAAAACCATTGGCGTGGTGCAAGTACGCCTTGAAAAAGCCCAGTACCGTTAACCCAATTTGCGCGGCAAAGGGTTCAGGACAATGGGTTCAGGACAATTAATAACAGGACACAAGGATTTAGCAATGGCACCATTAAACTATCTGTGGGTATATCTGATCGCCGTCATGGTATTTTTGGGTATTGATGCCGTATGGCTTAAAACCATGACCCAACGCTTTTATGCACCGCGCATTGGACATTTACTCAGTGAATCACCCAATATGACCGCAGCAGGCGTGTTTTATCTATTTTATATTTTTGCCCTTTGTGTGGTGGTCATCTACCCGCAGCTAAAAGCTCACGCATCATTGGCAGTATTGGCAGGATATGGTGTGGTCATCGGGCTGATGGCATATGGAACGTATGATTTTACAAGCTTAGCATTACTTAAAGGTTATGATAAAACTGCGGCACTGGTTGATTTTATTTGGGGCGGCTTGGTCACAGGATTAACTTGCGTGATTGTGGGCGTCATCTACAAAAACTGGTTGGTGGATTAGGCTTACGCTAGGTACGAAGCTACCACCCTAATACAAGGCTAAGGCACAATTTTAAGACTGATTTAAGGCAGATTTAAGGCAAAATTTCTTTGCCGTCCCAAGCCCAAATTTTCCCCGAATCTTTGGGTGTGAGCTGATGCAAAACCTTAAGTAAACTTTGCGCGGAAAACGCTGCGGTAAATAACTTGCCTTCTGCTACATTTTTTTGAAATGGTTTGGATAACTCACTGTCTACCGTGCCAGGGTGCAAAGCAACAATAATCGCGTTGGGGTTTTTTCGTTGCAGTTCGATGCTTAAATTTTTAATGCCCATATGTAAACTTGCTTTTGCCATCCGATAACCATACCACCCGCCCAAGCGATTATCTGAAATACTCCCTACCCGTGCCGACAATACGGCAAATAGCGACTGTGAGGATTTGTTTAAGGCGGGCAAGGCGTATTTGGCAATCATCATTGGTAATACCGCATTGACATGGAAATATTGATGCAGCTGATCGGCTGTGATATCACGCAGCGATTTTTCAGGCGCGATGTGTTGAGCGTCGATTTTAGACTCATGTAATAACCCAATCGTCACAATGACACTGTCCAACGCTTGAGTGCTGCTTATCTCTTTGATAAGCGCGGCGACAGCCAGTTCATCATCAAAATCAAGCTGATGAGGGACGATATGGGGGTGGCTAAATGCCGGGGGTTTTCTGGCAATGGCATGAATGGTGGCATTTGGATAGGCGATAGCCAAACAATCACAAAATGCCTTTCCAATCGCGCCAGAAGCACCAAATATGGCGATATGTTGCATACGCTACTCGCTTTTTAGTAATTCAATCATCGCTTTTGCCAGTTTTTGACCGCTTAAGTAGGCAGACTCGACATCACCCTTAAGTAGCCAGTCCCCACAAACACCGATGTTTTGGTCGCTATCTAGTAGATAGCCTAACTGGTGGTTACCTGATTGAAGGTTAACCGCTTCGCCTGTGGCATAGCGCCAGTGGTGTATGTCTTTGTGTGCTGCATTCGATAAATCGATACCCAATACTTGACTCGCCGCTTGTGTCAAATGGTTGATACAGGCAGTTTTATCCTCCTCAATATGTGTATTGGTCCATGCTGGGGTACTATGAATCACAAGGCTATAACCGCCTTCGCGATGGGGTTTTGCACTATTGACGATGATTTTATCGATATCCTCACCCTCGATTTTGGCATATTCATAGTCTAAAGCCAGCGGTGTATCAAATCCCAGCATCAGCACACTAGAGGGCATGAGCGCATATTTATTCAACACTTTGGTATGTAGCGATGTTTGAGCAAAGCTTTTTGCTTGTTCTACAGGCATTGCCGAAATAATCCAATCAAACTGACCCAATGTTTCACCCTTGTCACTTAACAACTCCCAACTATTAAAAATCGGATGATGGTCAATGATAGAGGCTACTCTAGTATTGCGCTGCACAGTTAAGCCACTGGCGAGACGTTTACCAATGGCATTCATGGCGGGTATGCCGACATAGTACTTAGAATAACAGCCAGACACTCTGGGCATGGAATGTGGTTTGGTAGATACAAAGGAATTATCGGGGGTAGCTTGGTCAACTGCCCATACTGCAACCACCCCTTCAGCGAGTAATTGATTGACAAAACCTTGAAAATCTTCGTCACTGGCAGTAAATGCCGCAACACCATGATCAAAATAAAATGGTTCAGCACGACGCGTTGCCAGTCGCCCACCAATGCCACGGGATTTTTCAAAAATCACTACGTCGTGCCCTGCTTGTTGCAACGCTTTACCACAAGTTAACCCTGCCAATCCTGCACCGATAATGGCAATCCGTTTCATAGTTTTACCCGCTCTATACGATTTTTGAAAGTTAAAAAAATAGCGATGACTCGTATCACCGCTATGCCATCAGACCAATAAATTGTTGGCTAGTATAGCTAAAGATAATTATGCTTAAAGACAACAATTTATGGCCGATAACTTTATCTATGATAACTTATCTTTTTGGCAAAATGACACGGTCAATCACATGTACCACACCATTGCTCGCTTTGATATCTGTGGTGACAATGTTGGCAACACGTCCATTGGCGTCTTGTAATTTACCATTTGAAGTCACCATGACGTTTTGACCTTGTAAGGTTTTAACCATACCTGGCTTGACATCTTTTGCCATCACTGTGGCTGGCAGCACATGATAAGTTAACACAGATTGCAGTAACGGTTTGTTTGCAAACAATTGCGCTTTGGTCATACCGAGCTCAGCCAGTAGATTGGCAAAGGCAGCATTGGTCGGCGCAAATACGGTGATGTTTTTAGTGGTCGCGACGGTGTCGGCTAAACCTGCGGCTACCACCGCTTCAACCAATATTGAAAAATCTGGATTTGATTTTGCCACATCAACAATATTAGCCGTGTGCATCGGTGCATGAGCGGTATGGGTTGGCGTTGTTGCACAACCGGTTAATAATGTGGTAGAAATCGCCGCTGCTAGGAAGGCTTGTTTTAACATACTTATTTTCCTTATTTAATTATGATTGTTGGATAAAATACAGGTTAGCTTTTTAAGCTAAATTAACTTTAACTGATAACATTAGAATTTTCAATATATTTTTATACTAAAAAGTATAAAAAATACTACTTATTTTAATATATACTATTGGGTAAAATTCATTAACAACAAAAGCGACAATTACTGCATAAATGTCACAGTAACTAGATTATTTTCCGCTACAATTTATTTCTTAACTTTGGGCAACGCATAAGGGCAAAATTATGTACGTTAATTCAAGTACGCAATCACCGACTGTAGCAGTGATTGGCGGTGGTTCAGCAGGTTCTACGATTGCTATACGGCTGGCGATGGCGGGCATCCATGTGCATTTGATTGAAAAAAATGCCAGCCTTATCAACGCCCCGCCCATGTGTCATCTGCATGCAGGTGGCAATTTGTACCGCGAAATCAGTGATGAAGATTGCCGCATGTTGATGCGCCAATGTATTGATATTGCCAAGTTATATCCAGAGAGTATTGATGTGCGCCCCACCCTCATCACAGTGCCAAAACGCGATAACAATACCGCCACTGACTTACTGCCACGTCTTGATATGTTAACGGCTTACTATCAATCCTTGGTTGATGCTGACCCTAGCAACCAAGTGTTGGGCAAAGTTCAAGATTATTACCGAGTGTATGACAAGCAGCGAATTCAACAGCTAATTCACTTAGAAGCTAAAGACATTCCGACCACCACGGATGAGTGGGTTGTGGCAGCTCTTAGAGTAATGGATTTAGAAAAACTGCAATACCCAATCATTGCGGTGCAAGAATTTGGCTGGAATATTTTTAGACTCTCTGCCAGTGCTTTTTTACAATTGCAGCGCCTACAAAGCGCTCAAGTACATCTAAATGCCCAAGTTGATGATTTAAAACGTCATATGGATGGCTGGCAAGTGTCATTTACCGATGAACATGGTGAGCTACAGCGTATCTATGCTGATTTTGTGGTCAATGCTTGCGGGTTTAGAACCGGTATCATTGATGACAAAGCAGGCGTGCATATCAAGCGCATGGTTGAATTTAAAGCTTCTTATATCAGTGAATGGCGTGATTATAAGGGGCGTTTGCCTGAGATTATTTTTCATGGTGAGCGTGGCACGCCCAATGGCATGGCGCAGTTCACCCCTTATCCTGATGGGTTTTTTCAGTTACATGGCATGACCGAAAACATCACTTTATTTAATGATGGGTTGACCAAAGCCACACAAGAAAGCAGCCAACCGCCCATTAATCCACAATACCTAAGTTATATTGAAAACGGCTGGGAGCCAAACGCCCTAAAACAGCGCACCCAAAACGCCATAGATTATGTCAGTGAATTTGTGCCAAGTTTTCGAACTGCACAAGCGGGAAATAATGCGTTATATGGTGGGCAGCAAGTACCGAGTGATGATATTACCGTGCGCGTCGCAGATTTGCAGGTGTTTGCCAAGCTGCGTTATGCGGTGGCAGAAAATGTGAAAGCCAATTCTACCCTAGATGTGGCGGATAAAGTCATGGATGCGCTAGTTGACGCTAATTTAATAGAAAAATCTGCTTGCAAGCGTCCCAACTGGCACAAAATTGATGTCAATGAGGTCAATATAGTCGCACGCGATATTGCCAAAGCCCGACATTACCCGTTACCGATGGCAAAGGTCAATCAGCGCTTACTGGTTTGATGGATTGCGGGCTTGATAAAAAAGGTAGAAACAATTCTACCTTTTTTACTTTGCTTTTTAATTTATTGTGATTAAGTAACAGTTTAAGCAAATAGCCCTTGGGCATATTGATCGCGGATGACTTTTTTGTCAATTTTACCCACGCTAGTTTTTGGCAATTCAGCGATGAATTTCACATCCTGCGGAATACCATATTTTGGCAAATGGCCGCGCTCATACGCTTGCTGAGCAATCGCGATGATGTCTTCGGCTTTGGTGTCTTGATAATCGGGTTTGAGCACAATTAATGCCATCGGACGTTCACCCCAGCGCGCATCAGGAATCGCAATCACAGCAATATCGGCAACGCTTGGATGTAATGACATGATGGTTTCTATTTCAAGCGAAGATATCCATTCGCCCCCCGATTTGATGACATCTTTTAGCCGGTCGGTGATTTTGACATTGCCTTTTGCGTCCATCCAACCGATGTCTTGGGTGTGCAGATAACCACCTTCCCACAGCTCGTTGCCTGCGTCCTGATTTTTGTAGTAACTCTGCGTCAACCAAGGTGAACGCACCACGATTTCGCCTGTGGATGTGCCATCGTTTGGCATACGTTTGCCGTTGTGCCAGATTTGCAAATCGACCAATGGCACCGGCGAGCCAGACAAGCAGCGATGCTCAATTTGTTGTTCTTCGCTCATGTGTTGGAAGGTTTCATCAAAGCTGACAATGCTGATAATAGGACAAGTCTCTGACATGCCATAGCCCGTGCAAACTTCGATGCCGCTGGCTACAGCCATTTTGGCAAGTCCTTGATTAAGCTTAGAGCCGCCGACGACCATTTTTAAGCCGTTGAATTTTTCTTGGCGTCTGTTGATTTCACCCAGTAGCATTTGCAAAATCGTTGGTACGCCATGCGTGGTGGTGACATTGTGTTTTTTTACCAAGTCAACCATGGTGGAAGGCACATAGCGACCTGGATAGATTTGCTCCAGTCCTAGCATGGTTGCGACAAAAGGGAAACCCCAAGCATGAACATGGAACATAGGCGTCATTGGCATATAGACATCTGAGTAGCGCAGCCCTTGACCTTCAATATTAAGTGCATTGGCAATTGCAACGATGAGAGTATGCATGACGATTTGACGATGGCTAAAAAATACGCCTTTGGGATTGCCTGTTGTACCGCTGGTATAGAAGGTTGTGGCAATGGTGTTTTCATCAAAATCTTCAAACTCGTACTCATCGCTGGCTTGTGCTAGCATGGCTTCATATTCGCCTTGGGCATATGGAGCCATTGGCGTGTTGTTATCATCCAACCAAATCACATGCTCGACCGATGGCGCATCTTGGGTGTGGCTTTTGATCATCGGTGAAAATTCTGAATTTAACAGTAGCGCTTTTGGTTTGGCGTGATTGATGGTATATAGCACTTTGTCTTCTGACAAACGCACATTGACGGTTTGCAAGATATAGCCACACATCGGGATGGCAAAATAACATTCCAAATAACGGTGTGTATCCCAATCCATGACCGCAACCACATCGCCTTTTTGTAGATTTAAGCCTTTTAAGACATTGGCTAAGCGATTGACACGTTTGAAAAACTCATGATACGTGTAACTGGTTTTGTCAGCGTAATGGATTTTTTTGTCACCAGAAACCACTTTGGCGCGAGACAATAAATTTTTGATAAGCAAGGGAAAACCATAAGCTTGGTCGGCTTGTAGGTAGTTTTCGTGTTGATTTAAAATAGCTGTCATAGAACATTCCTTTGTTGTGGTATAACTGTTGTTGTATAAACAACGAGTCAATCAAATATTGCTCGTCTAACTTTGCTGTGATTACTTCCTTGTGAATATTGACTATATACGAGCGTTATAACCAATACAACAAAAAATATGAAACTTTCCAGTTCAATATGTTTCATATTTTTACGCTTTTTTTACACTTTGGTGAAAAAAATTTTATTATAGGATTTTGGTATACTGCCTTTGCTATAATGCGCGTTACATATCCCCACTGAACGAAAAAATATGACCCAGCACTTTTGTTTGCCTAGCGATATCAGCCCCGAACAATTTTTGAGCGATTACTGGCAAAAAAAACCACTGCTAATCAAACAGGGCTTGCCGCAATTGGTTGGTATGTTTGAGCCAGACGATATCATCGGGCTTGCCCAAGATGAAGACGCCACTGCCCGACTTATCAGCGAAAATAACCAGCAATGGTCACTTAAAACCAGCCCTTTTACCGCCAAAGACTTTCAAAAACTGCCAAAACATTGGACGGTGCTGGTGCAAAATATGGAACAATGGTCGCCAGCGCTTGGCAACCTATGGCATGCGTTTGATTTTATTCCACAGTGGCAACGTGATGACATCATGGTGTCGTATGCGCCATCAGGTGGCAGCGTTGGCAAGCATTATGACAATTACGATGTATTTTTGGCGCAAGGTTATGGCAAACGCCATTGGCAATTGGGCAAGTATTGCGACCAAACAACCCAATTTGAAGCAGGTCAACCGATTCGTTTGATGAATGAGATGGGTGAGCTGATATTTGATGAGGTGCTTGAGCCAGGCGATGTGCTGTATGTACCGACCAATCTATCCCACTACGGGGTGGCTGTTGAGGATTGTTTAACTTTTTCGTTTGGATTTAGGCGACCTACCCCATTACAGCTGCTCGATAGTTTGGCAGATGTGGCTACCCATTTTGATGATTTAGCCATTCCCCTCAAAATCAACCAACCTCCCGCAGTTGCAGGCGAGCTGTCAATAGCCAGCATTGAAGATATCAAAGCGCAGCTGATTGCGCTGCTAAACTCTGAACTTGGCGATGAAATAATCACTCAAGCGATTAGCGAAACGGTAAGCAAACGTCAATATGAGCTGATGCTCCCTGACGCGTATGCCGATATTGATGAGATACAAAGCGCCTTGGCAGCGGGTGCAGTCATCATGCAAGATATGTCTAGCCGTATTATCTTTACCCAAACCCAAGCGGATTCAAAAACTCAAGCAAAAATTTATGTCAATGGCTGTGCTATTGACGCGGACGATATACCCGCTAACGCGCAATCACTCCTCATTCGGCTTGCCAATGGTGAATCCGTCGATGAGCAAATTTTGCAAGCAGATAATGTCGAAACTGATATAATTTGTGATTGGATAGAAAATGGCTGGGTAGTGATTGATTACCCTGAAGAAATCATTGGATAACGAAAAAATATTATGAGCTATTATTTTGGGTTTACCCCTTCCGTAGAATTGAGCGCTACCATTGATAAGGCGTATGAGCTGATTGCTAGCAAAAGTAGCGAACGTTATGACGTTTATCGCGATAAAATCACCCAGTTGACCAGTAAAGAGCTGATGGATGCGCTACTGCTTAAATTAATCGAATCGCTACCCGATGATTCAGAACGAAAAGCGCATTTGATTAAAACCGCAGAAACCATTGAAGCGACTAGCGACAAACTGATTAACACACTATTAAGCCCTACAAAAAATGAAGATGTGTTACCTAGCTTTGATTTTTTTGACCAAAAAGTGTTAAAAAATACCCAATCGGGTGAACGTCGTATCTCAGTGCCGCTCACTGACGAGCTGGCAAAGAGTTTACTGACTACCATACAAAACGTCCAAGCAGGTAACGGGCTTGAAGAGCAGCAAAATTTAATTCGGTTATTTAGCGAGCTGACCAAAGCCTGTTTGCAGCATTTTTTGGTCGACTTTACCAAAACGCTCAATTTAAATATGCTCAAACGCGCGGCGATTCCAGTGACCGATGGCATCATCGTCAAAGTAATTGATATCGCGCTACGCCGTTTAATCCCCCAAATGCCACAAGAATCGCTTGAGCGTTTTACCAAACATTACCAAGCGTTAATATTTAACGATTAGTTATTGCTAACCGTTATTATTCAATTAGCTAAGACTGCGTTACAATAGCCCACTTATTTTTTTAAATTAATAGGTCCACCATGAATCAACTTAGCAATCAGCAAATCGAAGAAGCGCTACGCAATTCTGAATGTCTTATCAGTAGCTTTGAAGTGAGTAGTGCTTATGAGCGTTTGGCAGCCAGTGTCAACCTGCACTATGCAGGTCAAAATCCCATTGTGATGGTGGTGATGAATGGCGGGTTGATTCCAGCAGGTCAACTGCTTACCCAGTTTACCTTCTACCATCGTATGTACTATCTCCATGCTACCCGCTATCGCAACAACCAAGGCACCAATGAACTTGAATGGAAATTCAAACCTGATATTGATTTGGCGGGTGAAGATATTTTATTGATTGATGATATTTTTGATGAAGGCATTACCCTAAAAGCGGTGGTGGACGAGCTGGCAAAAGAAAATCCAAAATCTATCCGCACCTGTGTGCTACTCAATAAACTCCATGACCGAAAAGTGCAAGAGTTTAAAGTCGATTTTGTGGGTCTCGATGTGGCAGATCGCTATGTATATGGCTGCGGTATGGACTATCACGGGTATCTACGCCATATGCCAGGAATTTATGCGTTAAAAAATGTGTAAAACTGCTTGTCATAAATAAAAAGGTATCGTTGGATACCTTTTTTTATGGCGTATTTTTTTAGAATATATCTTTTTATGATGTCTCTTTCTATGACCTATCTTTTATGGCGTGTTGTTGAGATGATCAAATTGTAATTGCAAACCAGTTTGTCGCACGGCTTTTTGTGTCACAGCTAACTCAAAATTCTCTTTAGCGCTATATATGGATAAAGCGGATTTACTGCGCGTCACCGCTGTATAAATCAGCGCTTGGCTTAGTAGCCTTGTATGCGCTTTATCAATACAAATGGCGACCGTATGAAACTCTGAGCCTTGTGACTTATGAATGGTCATCGCATAGGCATAGTCGCAACTTTCACGGCTTAACCGCTGAATAGGTATCACTTTTTCTGCAAAACACGCGTATAGCTGCCCTTGATACAACAGACAAATCGCAATATCGCCATTAAATAACCCCAACTGATAGTCATTGTTTTGGATGATAATCGGTAAACCGTGATAAAAGTAAGCTTTGGTTCGAGTGATTTTGGAAAATTCGGTAAAAGCTAGGCTCATCTTTTGGTTGATTGATTGGGTGCCCAATTGTCCTTGATGACCTGCACACAGAATGCGATACCTATCAAATACCTCAAATAACCTTTTTCGATTATTCGCTTCAAAAATATTAACGGGCTGGCTGTACCATTGCTGCATAAGCGCAAAAAATGGATGGTAAGGTTTCGCTAATTGGCTGAAAACAGCAGGCAAACTCGAAGACGCATCAATTGGGTAAAAAGGAATATTGGCTGTTTGCTGTGTTTCACTAGCCAACTCTGGTGGGTTATCACTTTGAGATGGCTTAAGTGATTGTAAATCAATGGGTTGCAATAATTGATGGATGAGCTTTACTTTTTTAGCGGCAGGCAAATTTTGCTGAATAGCGAGAGCAAACTGACCGACAACTGAATTTGAATCAAAGCGTTTTGACTCGGTCAATTCCGTAATATAAGGCTGCAAACGCGTTACCGCGCACAAATCTGATAGAACCGACCCCGCGTCTACCGCAGCCAGCTGGTTTGCATCACCCAACAAAATCAGCCGACCCGTGGGTTTGATAGCATCAACCAACTGACTGGCAAGCTCAAGCCCTAGCATGGACGCTTCATCGACGATAATCAAATCATCGGGTAATGGATTTTTGGCATGATAGCGTGGTACGCCATCACTACCAATACCCAACAGCCGATGTAATGTTTTTGCATTGTCCAAAGTGATTTCTTCATCTTGCAAGCTTTTTTGCAAGCTTATACGTAATGACTCTTGCATGCGCTGCGCCGCTTTCCCTGTCGGTGCAGTCAAGGTGATAGATAAAGGTGGTAAGTTAGGGTCCTGTTTTCTTTTATGCTCGTGCCCCTTTTGCAGAGTGGTTACCAGCTTCGCCACAGTAAAAGTTTTGCCTGTACCAGGGCCACCGATAATGATACTCAATGCGTGTTGGCTTGATTTTTCTATGGCGAGCTGCTGCATCGTATTGGGTTTGGGCGCCAAACCGTTATCGACTTCTCTTGATGAAGATATACCATTAAACGCCGCCACTTTTCTATGGGCGATTTTCATCAACTGCTTGGCTAACGATTGTTCTGCATACCATTGCCGATGTAGCCAAACAATGTAGCTAACTTGCGTTTCAACAACTTCATCAACTGCTTGGGCGAGCTTTTGAAGAATGATAGGCGCATTGGTATCATGGTTGCGTAATTCATCATCCGCCCCTATTACGCTTGCCCAGTTATCGTCCGTCAACTCTGCAATGAGTGGTTTTTCATCTTCATTGTTGACCGTCATTTCATATACAGTATGACCTTCTGATAGTTGGTTATTGAGCTCATCAAAAATTTGTAGGATTTTCGGTTTTTCTTTTGTTTTTTGGTCGTTATTTTCATTTTCTTTGCTTAGGCTATTTTTATTGATCTCTGTATTGATTAGCTGTGATTTTTGCTGCTTGCGGTATTGAATAAAACTGGCTAATTGGGTTAATTTAGCAGTTTCTTCAATTGTAGCGGTTGGCTCAGTCGTGTTTGTTTTCATAATAAATTCTTTATGCGTGATGGTTAATTTTAATTGCCATTGGGATAGCCGAACATATCATCGAGTGCCAAGATAAAGGCACTATCAAACTGTTTTATTAGTTTCCCACAGGTATCATGCTCGGGTGACATACCGCGTAAAAAAGCATACTCGACCGCACCCAAATGGGTATTAATGTCATAATTGGGTAGTCGCAGCTTGAGATAGCGATGCAGCGCCACTTGGTAGATGCTTGCTTGCAGCCAATAACTATGCGTGGTCATCGCGTCATATAATGCCGCTGGGTTATAATTGTCGAAATCACTGCCAAGATAATTGCTTTTATAATCGACGATAAAAAACTGTGTGCCGTGCTGATACACCAAGTCAATCTCCCCTTTAAGATACTGCCAAACCATGGTGTTGACTTCTTGGCTCTGCAATTGCAGTGGGATATCAAATTGATGAAACAACGCGTTTAAGTCGCTAAATGACAAATGCTGGTTTAAGCGTAAATTAAACCCTAATTCAGCAACTTTTTGGTTGTATTTGATATTTACCAGCGGCACTGTTGAAGCGGCTAACGGCGTATGGATGATGTCATCTAGCCAATCCACCAACGCGATATAATCAGGCTGCAAAGCATCAATGTTGATATCATGCCAGTTGCCATACTGCCCTGCACTACTGGCTTTTGTAGAAAAATAATTGCTCGGCATTTGGTAGCGTCTTAATGTGCGATCCACCATGACTGACCAGCGTTTTAACTTGTCTGCTCTGGCATCTTGCTGTGGCACCGCCAACTCAGGGGTTTCATTGTAGTTATTGGCGATGTCTTCTAAGATACTATGTAAAAAAGTCCCTGGGTTTGTGCCTTTTTCAAAGTTAAATCTAATTGAGTTGACCTCGTTACTTGGCTCCCCCGATAGCCTGTTATTGGCGATAGTCAATACGTTAGTTTGCGCCGCTGACAAAATATCATCATCTTGCCTGTCTTCGGCATTGACCACTGTGTCAACGCTGGCATGGTCAATATAACGAGACAATGCGGTAAAACTGGTATTCGCCCATCCCTTAAAGGTATCGATGGTGATGACTTTGATGATTTCATCGTAATCAATCTTAGCGACCGTAGCGTTTTGCTCATTTGTTTTGGCTGTGAATTTTAGTTTTGAGTCATAGTATTTGCTTAGGCTATTTGAATCTATGGTATGGGTTGTTTCAGTCAAGCTTTCTTTGACAGCAAATTTTGCCAAATCGTCCATAAAAGGCGCCAAAGCAGAATTTTTCACTGCAGATTTTTTGGCGACAGTCACAAGATACACTTGTTCTTTTGCACGGGTAAGGGCAACGTACAATAATCGCAATCGTTCCTCGTAGGCAGATTGGTCTTCAATGGCGACATAATTGATTGAATTGATTGGATTGTTATCGGCTATTTGGCTGGGCAACGCGGTTAATCGGCGGCTTAATAGCGGGTTATCATTGTTTTGAGTTAATTTTTGAGTGAATTGGGGCGTTACTTGATGGGTGGCTTGTATACCATACAGATATAACGGCGCACCATAAAACTTGGCTTTACTCTCCCCTGTAAATCCAACCACAAACACTATAGGAAACTCCAAGCCTTTAGACGCGTGAACCGTCATCAGTTGCACCCCTTCATCAGATGGCAAGCGCTGCTGCGTTGACCAATCTTCTTTAGGCTGCTGTTGCACTTGGGCACAGAACCACTCAAACAGTTGATGCTCACCTACCTGTCCATTGAACTGGTCGCTGATAATATCTAACAACTGGCGCAAATCGATGAGCAATCGCTCGCCATTTGGATGTTTGGCGAGGCGCTGCCAAAAATTGAGTGTGATTTGGTTGGGTAAAGTAAGGGGTTGATTGAGCAGCCACTGTATAGCGACCAAAAAACTGTGTTTTTGCCACAACTCGCTGGCGGTCAATACCAACTGCTGAATCTCAGCCAAACTGGTGTGTATTGATGCTTGATGAGGATGAGCTTGTCCTTGCGCCTCTTGGGTGTTAGTTTGATTAAGCGCATCATATAACTGGTTGATTTGTTCAAGGGTCAGCTGAAAAAAACTAGACAACATCAAGGATTTTAATTTTGATTCGCTAAATGGCGTTAATAGCACGCTTTGCAAAGTCATAAAATCAACACTCATACTGTCGCCAAAGACACTTTGACTACCACCTCTGACCGTCGCAATCCCATGATGATGTAAGCGTTTCTCGATGGTATGAAGTTCACTGTTTTTGACTGCCAACACACAAATATCACTCAGCGTCAAGCCACGAGTTTGGTAGCTTAATGGCTTGCCATCATCAAATAAATCAAAAATTTGCGCGGCAATCGCATCGGCATAATCCACCGTTCTTTCATCACTTGATAAAGTGTTTTCATTAGTATCACTTGATATGCCGTCACTCTCGGCTACTGCCACCACTTGCTGACTATAGGGCGCTTTATATTCGATAGTAATATGATTGAACGCAGGTAAACTGGCCGCTTCATTGTCTAGCGCATTGCCGATAACTAGCTCAGCGGTTTGGCGCGTCGCAGAGATTTTGCGATAATAAATTTCACGCCCCATAAAATACGGCTGTTGGCTGATATTGGGCAGCTGATCGGCTTCGTTTGGATCAATATCTTGCTCGCCAACGCCATACCAGTGATTGAGGCTATCAATCAGCGCGGCTGATGAACGATGGTTTTGGTTGAGTGACTTGGGCTGTTCCGGAAATAATTTTTTTAGCGTGGTATAGTTTTGTACGTCCCCGCCGCGAAATCCATAGATTGCCTGTTTAGGATCCCCTACCAACAGCAAAAACTGCGAAGGAGTGTGATATCTTTTAGCATTTGATTTTTCTGCTTTATCTGCTGTATCTGACTCAAAGTCTTGTAAATAAACCCTTTGAATCAGTAACGCTTGTTCGGTGTTGATATCCTGCGATTCATCAATTAAGGCGATGGGATACTGATGGCGAATATAACGCGCTAACGACTGACCTTTTTTGCCGGATAACGCATCGTTTAAGCGCGCCAATTGTAAGGCAAAGGTAGTTAGCCGCTGTGATTCAAGGCGTTTTGGTAGGTGGGTACGCACATAACGGCTGATAAACTGGATAAAGTAAAAATTTACTTGTTTAAAGTAGTCTTGCAAGGCTTGCGTTTGTTGGATAAGCTGCCAAATGTTGTCCACGATATCAAAGGATTTGAATGTAGCGCTTTGCTGTTCTTTTTTGCTATTAAAGCCTTTATCGTTGGCGTATAAATCTTCAATGCCATCTAGTACCTTAGCTATATTGCCAACTTTGTACATAGCAAAAACATTGGTAATGTCACCCGTGCTGAGTAAATTTTGCAGATTTTTAATTTCATTAAAGTGTTTATGAAGTTTATTGCCAGCACTAAACCCTTGCGCTTTACGAAAGTCACTATCAAAATATGCCTCAAACCCACTATCATTATCATCTGCAATCGACTGTATCAGCGCCTTGATAGCAGTAGTATCAAACGTTGTCAATGTTACCGTATCGATATCAGCGGTATAAAAATTCAGCGCGCGATTGACCGCCTCATAGTAATCATCAACCGGTAAAAACACGTTATTGTCAAACATCATCGGGTACAATTCAGGCATATTGGCATTGACCTGCGCCATAAATGCCCTAAGTTGGTCGTGAATCATACCCTTGATGATGCCACTGACATCATTACTGATTTGTACCTCTGCAGAAAACCCCGTTTCGCTACTGTATTCTCTTAGCCACTTTTGACACAAACTATCAAGGGTACTAACAAATAGGCGATCAAGCTGGTTGAGTGCCAATGTGGCGCGCTGCAGTGCTATACGAAAATTGACGGTGTTTTTGGCAGGTTTATGGGTGCTGTTTTCACTATCCTCGGCGGTTGGCTTTGAGGTGCTTAGGCTTTCTTTCGGACTTGCTGCAGCGGTTATATCTGCCGGCAAACCAAAGATTTGTTTGGCGACCCACTCGATTAAGTGTTTATTGATAGGGTCTTGGTACTTACCCAGTAAATTTTTTTGTGCCGCAAGCGCTTGTACCTGCGCAATAAAATGTGCATATTTTTGCACGGCGATAGCTTTGTTGCTATCCAACTCACTGTCATTTAACGGTGTAAATGTAGAATGATTAATCATTTGCAGCAATTGATAAAAATCTTGCAAACGCTCACGAATCCGCTGGCGCATTTCGGCAGCGGCACTTCGCGTAAAGGTCGTGGCGATAATTTTTTCACACGGCTGCCCCGCTTGCACGATTAGTCGCAACATCACGCCCGTCAGCGTCCATGTTTTGCCTGTGCCTGCTGACGCTTCAATCAAATGACGCCCGGTCAATGGCAAAGTGACTGCAGGAGGTAGTAAAGACTCAGCGTCTTCTTTAATGCGTGCTTCGTCGATGTTTGTTTGAGTGTTTGTTTCGATGTTTGCCTCGATATTTGTTTCGGTGCTTGCGTTAATGTTTGGGGAATGAATATCGTGTTTCATAAGATTTCTTTGATAAAAATGCGTGTCATGCTTCAATGAGTTGGTGCAATTCTTTGACCATAGATAACATAGGCTCATAAATCAGCGCGCCCAACGTCTGTGCAAACCCAATAACCACCGATGGTTTATAATCGCCGATTAAATGCTGCCAAATCGGGTAGTCAAACTGGTTCACATCCACAAAATTAAAATTACTGTCTTTTAACCAATCACCTAGATGCTGGCTGGCTGGTGCCTCTGGCTGCTTTTGTTGTTTTTGTAAAAATGACAGGCAAAAAGCGGGCGGTACAATAGTTACAACGCTATCAATGAGTTGATACACCATCACAATATCCTGCAAATAACCACAGGCTTGCTCACAAGGGATGGCAGGTAGATACACGGTTTTTTTATTGCTAAACTGCCACAGTGAAAAGCCATCATTCAGCTGTGCTTGTTGAGCCGTGGTGCGGCGAAGCACTTGCCAACATAAATGATGCAACCAAAATTGCAACAGGTATTTTTCTTTGCCAGAGGTTGGCAAGTAATTTAACCAATAGCTGGGATTGTCAGCTGCGGCAACCTTATCTTCAATTGATTGATACGGTTTATATAATGGCAAGTTGGCAGTGATGACCCAGCTTTCTTTACTGTCCATCAGTCCTGCTTGTTTATCCAGCGCCAAGGCACTGATGGCGATTCGCTGCTCTTCACAGGGGGTTAACGCCGTTGCCACCCATTGGATGACTTCATCGGTGTTTTGTATATCTAACGCCCCAAATTTTTCTGAATAAAAATTTCCTAACAACTTTGCCTCAGTAGCATCAAGCTGTTGACTGATGGTTTTTAAGTGATGAACAAAATCCTGTAAATCTTTTTTGAGTTGTTGCTGATTTTGCTGCAACGATTGGTAACGGTTCACCCCGGCTGGTAATAACTCATTAATAGCAACGTTGATTGATTGTTGAGCGTTTACTGCCAGTTTCATCTCATTTTTATGAATATTATGGTTATTATCGCCCTTATCGGACAAGGCTTGGGCAAAAAAAGCATCTAACAAAGATTTACGCAACAACCAACCATCTAACGCATCCAAGGTTAACGATTCAAACTCGTTATCATTGTCATTTCTATCATTGCCACCACTATCGTTGTCACCTTGGACAGAAATAGCAATGTTTTGTGCTTTGACAAAGGCTTTGGCAGGATCGGCTAGGTTGCCAACGATTTTGCTTAAATTGACATAATGCTGCTGCGACTGTTCAGGCATGTCGGACAGCTGCTGTTTTAGTTGTTGCCACTGCGATAGCCAGTCAGTTAGTTGCTTTGTATCCCAGACTTGCACGATTGGCTGAGTGGACGTAGCGTCTTTATCTTGCAGCGCTGTATAAAGATTGTGCCAAATTTTGGCAGGTGGGTACAGGGCGGTTTTTGACAGCTTGATTTGCTGGTCTAAGCTGGCTGTGGTTTGTTGTAAATCAGCGGATACCCTATCGTCATTAATTTGCTCGGGACTTTGAATGCTTTTACCTTTATGCTCGCTTTTTTGCTCGTTTTTTTGCTCAGCTTGCGCCAATTCAAAATAACTTTTATCAAATGGCAAGGCGGCATGATGGGTGACCAAATACGCTTTTACCCATTGTTCAAAGTTGGTTGACTGGGGATTTGGGGGATTTTGAGAATTGTTGCTTAGGCTATTTTGGTCGTTATTGGGGTCAATGATTACGTCATCACTCGCCATTCGGTTTTGCAAAAAGTCGAGTAATTCCTGTACGGGACTGGCAGGTAAATGCTCGTGGGTATCTGTGGTACTTTTACCATTATAAAATATCCAGCACGCTTGCTTGGCGCACAGCAACGCGTCCAAAAACGCGCCTAAATCGTCATCTTCACGAAATCTGTCACCGCGAATGGGCAATCCTGCCTGCATCAAGTTATAACGGTTTTGCTGCTCTTGCTTTGGAAACTCAGATAAATTTAAATTGAGCATCACCACTAATTTATACGGCAGGCTACGCACTGAACCGATACGGGCAAAAGTAATCACGCCAGACGGCTCGGCACTCACTTGCTGATTGATAATCGATTGGGCGATGTTTTCAAGTACAAAAGTGAGTTTAAGTGGCAAATTCTCGGTGTCAATTTGTTGCACGGACTCGGTAGGTGGGTTGGAGTTTTTTGCGGTTTTGCTTGTTACCGTAGCGAGGTATTTGCTATTGGCTTCGATATTTTCTTTTAGGTCATTTTGTGCGGCAAAAATCGCGCGCCACGCATTGGTTTGATTAAATAGGCTAAATTTTTGTTGAATGAGCTTTTCTATTTGGCTTAGCCAGTCAGGCAAGGTTTTAACGTCAGTACCTAGGTGACGATTGTCATCCAACGTTTGATAAATATCACACAGCACAGCGACGATGTCGGCATCTGCCATGGTCAAGTTTGTCAGTGGTACAAACTTCTCTACCACGCCAAAGCTATTGGTATACTCGCCAAAACTGACCACCGTGGCTTTGGGCATCATCACGCCAGCGACCAAGCGCTCAAGCGCATAAGCAAAGGTGTATCGATAGTCATCATCGGCGGCACTTAAGGTTTGCTGCAAATGCAGCTCGTCAAACCCGCGAATAAATCCTGCCTGAGTCAGCAAATCACAAGCACGGGTCATCTGCTCCAAATTAAGCCCAAAGCTTTCATATAGCGGCGCTAGCATCAACCAATCAAATACTTCGCTACGCTGAAACCGAGCGCCCGCACGATTGAGCAGCGTGTAGTACCCTGTAATCGCTTGCCAAAGCAGGTTGATATCTTTTGCCACCACGCCTGTCACTTTGGCGGGCAACTGATAGCCATCACCGCCCACATGTTTGGGGAACGTGGCTTCGATGATGTTTTGGTGCGTTTCGATATCGGGCAATAATACCAAAATATCTGATAACGCCCGTCTATCCCAAGGATCGGTGGGAATCTGCGCTGGCGTGGCTTGCATGTCGCTATAATTTAGCCACCCGATAATCATACTGCGTAGCACTTCAAGCTGGCGCACCATGCTATGACAGACATGAATGGCGATACTGGTATCAAGTGATTTGGGTCGCCATTTTTCCACGTTTTCAAGTTGCTTATTGGATTCTTGCTTGAGTTTGTCTTTAATGGCTTTGTATAGACCAAGCGTGGATTCAATATCTTTCAGCCCATTACTTTGAATATTGGCAAGCTGCTGCTGCAAAAGCTGGGTTTGCTGCGCGAGGTTTTGGCGGCTATCTTCATTCGCTGCTTTTGCTGCCTTTGCTGCTTTTGTTTCATCGCCTTTCACCAGTTTAAGCATGTCATTGATTTTGGCGGTCGTCGCGACTTCTTCTAGCATCAAGATGTCATGTTGGATAAATTCGAGTAACGTATTGGGCGGTGTGTTATCAAAATCATCTTGCCATAGCACATGCTCATATTCATTACCCGATAAGCTTGCGAGCATGGCAAACACTTCACGCGATTGTTTGCCAAACCGTGACAACAAGGTATGACCATAATCTTTTAGATACCAAGCGTCATGCTTGCTGGCATCGTCTTCCATTTGCATCTGCATGAGCCAGTTTTTATCGACGATATCTGCCCAAAATTGCTCTGACGGGTTAAAGTGTAAAATCGTGACGTCGGTTAATACCCCTAAGCGTTGTAAGTCCAGTAACTCTGTCGGCGGTAACTGCTGCAAAGTAAATAAAAACACGTGTTTTGGTAACTTGCTACGACTGATGTTGCGGATACGGGTCTCTGAATGGTTTAATGCCTGCCAAAACTGCTGATGCAACTGCTCGCGAAACTGGTAGTCATCATCAAACAGCTGTCGCCATAAAAATCGCTGCGCGGCTTCTAACTGTTCGTAGTGTTCAACAAGCCAGTCTGGTGTGTCAATGGCGTTGGACGCATCCCGCCCGTTTAAGCGGTTATGCAGCGCATCTTTTTTGGCAATCATGTCACTCACCGCCACAGGCTTGTCTTGCCCCCAATTACTGAGCCACTGCGGGCGATAAGTCATGTAGCGATTGAGCATATTTGCCATATCACTGGCTAGCTGCCAGATGCGTTGATCTTGGGTTTGTAATTCAGCAGATTGGCTAATCACGTCATTAGACAGTAGCGATTGGTTATTCGCCCAGCTCAAACTGTCAATGGTGGTTGGTGTATCAAATGCAAAACCAGTCGCATTTGCGCTATCTGCTTCTTTATCTTCAACCAACGGCGATAAAAATGGATAAAGCGGATGTTGCGGCTGCTCCACAATGGCTTGTCGATAGTGGGTTAAATAGCCAAATATTTGCCACTGCATGACGTTTTTGGATAGCATTGCCACTTCTGGCACGTCTAATATATCGTCGTCCTCCGAGATGCGCGCATACGTTCTTAACACCCGCTGCATCAGTCCCAAAAAATAGCGACCCCAAAATTCGGTGGTTACCAAGGTGCTGATGCCTGCCTTATCTGCGACTTGTTTTTTTAACCACTCCCCCATGACTTTAGATGGCACAATCACCTGAAATGGCTCAAAAATTGAGCTTTGATAACTGGGATTTTTGTAGGCCTTTAACAAATGGTCAAATAGCTTATCGACTTTATTGCTTTGTATAATCGTTAGCATGCAGTAAATACTCAAGAATTTTTATAGATAGTAAGTGAGTCGCCCAAAAAATTATACAGCAAAAAAGATACACCACCCTCACCGCTCAATGAAAAAAACGCCCGAATTACCACAGTCGCGACAGCCAGTGTCGCTAGCATTTTGTCAATCCCCCTAACTTACTTAACAGTTATACAATCCAAAGCATGCAATACACCGCAACAAAGTGATAAACTTATCCCTACGTCACTCATGAGTATATTTTTGGTTACGTTTCATCTTTAGGTGTTGTAAGCCATTTGGTTTACTTATAATATAAAGCTTATTAGGTCTAACGTATAAAAGAAAACACATATAAAAGAAAACAACTGTATAAGAGAAAACAATAAGGAGACGACCGTGACTGACAATACTAACGCTAACCCTACCGACAAATCTCAATTAGACAACGCCCAATCTGATGTTGCCAATGAAGCGATGGAAGGCATCAATCGTACCGACATCAACCAAGATAATGCGAGTACTTCTACCTCTAAGGGTTCTGATGAATCGCTACTTGATATGTTACATGAGGCGAAAAAATTCGAAGATGAAGAATAAGATACAATCAAACGGTTAAGGTCGCTACTTAGCCGTTTTTTTACGGGTTAATAAATATGTTTGATAAGCCAACGCTGACGATAACACAATCACAATGGGTAACATCAGCGTCATGTATTTGTAGTGGATATAGCCCAAAGCACCTAATACCCCGCCCCCGCAAAAGCTATACCATATCATCGCTTGAAACACGAACATTTTCTTATCAATCGGTCTGCCAGCCAGCCAATTACCCAAGGCTGAGCCCATATCTGAGGTCAATCCTGTCAAATGGGTGGTGCGAATCACGGCACCGCTATAGGTCGCGACCATCGAATTTTGCAAGCCGCAAGCCATGGCGGCAAACACCTGCCCCCAAAATGACTGGTAGCTAAATAAAATCAAACTGATGATTAATAAACTTGCTTCAATTAACAAAGCGTTGCCATAGCGCTTACCTTCTTTTAATGCCGTACTACCCACCACAAAGCCACTGATAACTGCCCCAGATAAAAACGATAACAGCACGATACAAACCATTGCCATCTGCTGGTAATGCTGTTTGGCCAATGCTGTAGCAAATAGCGTCACATTGCCCGTTACATGCGAAGCAGATAAGTGCGTGAAGCCGACTAATGCGGTGCTATTGATACAGCCTGCATTAAACGCCAGCACGCAGCCACCCCATAAAATCCACTTGGGTAATTTATTAATCATTATATACCGCCATTTATCAGTCTTTAGCTGATTTGCCCAACATGTTAAGCCTGACAAAAAATGGTAAGCTTAACCAGACGGCTTTGCAATCCCCATCCAAACATCAATCAAAAAAAGCAAGCAAAAAAAGAGCAACCATAGTCGCTCTCTTATCCACTACTCGCCTAAAAATTAGTCTTCTACCTGCATCATCACTTGTTCAGAGAGTGCCACGGTATTAAACCCAGCATCGACAAATAAAATCTCGCCGGTGATACCAGACGCCCAAGGCGATAACAAGAACATCGCGGCATTGCCGACTTCTTCAATATTGACATTGCGCTGTAGCGGTGAAATTTTGGCGTTGGTGTCGAGCATTTTACGAAATGATTTGATACCGCTTGCCGCCAAGGTACGAATTGGACCTGCAGAAATCCCATTGACACGGATACCATCGCTACCCATTGAGCTGGCAAGGTAGCGAATGCTCGCTTCCAGACTGGCCTTGGCTAGACCCATGACATTGTAGTTTGGCAACACATGGATACTGCCTTCATACGTCAAGGTTAACAGCGAGCCTTGGCGTTTTGCCAGTAACTCACGGCTGGCTTTAGCAAGCGCCACAAAACTGTAGCTACTAATATCATGGGCAATAGCAAAGCCCTCACGGGTGGTCACTTGAGTAAAATCACCATCTAGCTGATCGGCAGGGGCAAAACCAATGGCATGTACGACCCCATCAATGCCCTCTGGCCAGTGTGCAGCAACTTGGGCAAAACACGCTTCGATTTCGCTATCTAACGCCACATCACACGCCAATACCTTCTCTGCACCAAAAGTTTCGGCTGCCATATCCACGCGTTTTTTCATTTTTTCATTCGGATAGGTCAAAATTAAACTCGCGCCTTCACGATGTAACGCTTCTGCGATACCCCAAGCAATCGATAATTTACTGGCGATACCGGTAACAACGAAACGCTTCCCTGTTAATAGCATGGTTTTTCCTTATTTTTCAGTGAACGAATATGCACTATAATAGCTCAAAATTAGGGATTAATTCTAGCAAAAAACCCAAACAAAGCAAATTTAGTGATTTTCATAGCGTTTGTGACAAAAATCACTTTACAAATAGTGGTAAAGCGTTAAGCTATGCCTATTTTTTTAAACTTAAATGTTATCATGACTATGCCTGCAAATTTTGACGAGATTATCCAACAAAACAGTGATGCCTACCGCACCCTCATTGCATCAACAGGGGAAGACTTAACACGTGAGGGACTGCTTAATACCCCTGAACGTGCCGCTAAAGCCTTTAGTTTTTTGACCCAAGGCTACCATCAAGATTTGGTCGAAATTACCAACAACGCGATTTTTCCAACTGACAATAATGAATTGGTCATGGTAAAAAATATCGAGTTTTATTCGATGTGTGAGCATCACATGTTGCCTTTTTATGGCGTGGCCCATGTGGCGTATCTGCCCGATGGCAAAGTGATTGGACTGTCAAAGATGGCACGCATCGTGGATATGTACGCCCGACGTTTGCAAATTCAAGAAAACCTAACCCGCCAAATCGCGCAAGCGGTGATGGATATGACAGGGGCAAAAGGCGCAGCGGTGGTGATGGATGCCGCGCATATGTGCATGATGATGCGTGGGGTGATGAAACAAAAATCCGATACCCGCAGTATGTCACTCCTGGGAGAATTCAAACACAATACCGAGGCAAGACAAGCGCTGTTAATGGCGATCCCAAGCGCCTAGTGTCTAAATAATACCTAAATAACTAGTCAAATAAGCCCCAGTAACATTACTGGGGCTTTTGTATTCAGCCGATTTATAACGGGCATATAGTACTTTTCAATATCAGCTATTGGCGATACACTAACATGGTTTTCGATTTTTGCCCTGTGAGCCCATAACATAAAGACAAACACATTAAAACAATAACAAGGAACATAAAATGACCCATCATACCAAGGCAATTAACAGCTTTCTTGACTACGTTAAAGTTCAATTACCGATCATCCAAGCGCCTATGGCAGGTGTCCAAGACAGCAAACTTGCTATCGCTGTCTGCCAAGCAGGCGGACTTGGCTCACTCCCCGGCGCCCTGCTCAGCCTACAAAAAATCGAAAGTGAAATTGCGAGTATCCGTCAAGCGACTGACGCCCCCTTTAATGTCAATTTTTTTGCCCATCAACAACCTGACTATACCCAAGCGATGCAAGAAAAATGGTTGAATACCCTACAAACTTATTATCAACAATTGGGTTTGACCCAAGATGAGATAGCTACGACCGGTGGACGTCAGCCATTTACCCATGAACAAGCAGCGCTATTGGCGGATTTAAAAGTCCCTGTGGTGAGTTTTCATTTTGGGCTACCGGACAAAGCTTTGTTAAATATCGTCAAAAAATCCGGGGCGATTGTGATATCGTCCGCCACCACGCCTGCGGAAGCGCGCTGGTTGCAAGCCAATGGGGCGGATATGATTATCGCGCAGGGATTGGAAGCAGGCGGGCATCGGGGTATGTTTTTAAGCCAAGATGTCACGCTGCAAGCGGGCACTTTTAGCCTACTGCCCAATATCATCCGCTCTGTCAGTTTGCCGGTGATTGCGGCAGGCGGCATCAGCGACAACGCTACCGCACAAGCAGCTTTTGCCATGGGCGCTAGCGCGGTACAGGTGGGTACTGCATTTTTGCTGGCAGATGAGTGTGATACCAAAGACTTTCACCGCAAGGCACTGCAAAGTGAGCGAGCCGAACACACGGCTTTAACCAATCTATTTAGTGGCGGCTTAGCACGCGGGATTGTCAATCGCTTTATGCAAGAAACGGGGTATATTAGCAAGTCTGCACCGCCATTTCCCCATGCATCGTTTGTCAGTAACCCCATTAAAGCCAAAGCCGAAAGTATGGGAAGTGATGAGTTTAGCTCACTGTGGGCAGGGCAAAATGCAAGATTGGCGAAAAGTGGTACAGTAGATAAAATTATTCAAGATTTACTGGGCTACTAATTGCAAAAATAATCTTGATATATTTTGTTAGCAAAAAAAACGTGAGTAGCATCACTCACGTCTTGTTTACTGCACAGTTTAGAAACCTAATGTTTTGCCATCAGGATTTCTTGGGTCAGAATAGCCATAAAACCCAGAATCATCAGCTTGAATAATTTGAATACGTCCCATGGGTGCTTTAGTAACCACTTTATGACCTTTGTCTTGCAACAATTTTATCGTATCAGGACTAATGCCTTCTTCAACTCTAAGCTCATCGGGTAACCATTGGTGATGAACGCGTGGTGTAATTATCGCTTCTGCGGGATTCATTTCATGGTCAATCGTATTAACCACACTTTGCAATACAGTCGTGATGATACGAGCCCCACCTGGACTACCTGTCACCAGCCAAGGTTTATTATTCTTCATGACAATCGTTGGTGTCATTGAAGACAGTGGACGTTTTTTTGCTTCAATCGCATTGGCAGTACCACCCACTAGACCAAACGCATTTGGCACACCGGGTTTCACTGAGAAGTCATCCATTTCATTATTGAGTAAAATCCCTGTGCCTTCTACAACAATGCCACTACCAAAGTTAAGATTTAATGTATAGGTGACAGCAGCGGCATTGCCCGCTTTATCCATGACTGAAAAATGCGTAGTCTGGTCACTTTCATAAGGTTGTGGTTTACCAGGTTTAATGGTTGATGAAAGTCTTGCTTTATTATCATCAATCGTTTTGACCCGTTCATTCGCATAGGCTTTCGATGTTAAACCTGTGACAGGGATTTTGACAAAATCCGGGTCACCCAAATATTCTGAGCGGTCAGCATAGGCTAATTTCATACTCTCAGCCATGTGGTGAATATTTTTGGCACTATTTACCCCATCTTCTTTAATAGGGTAATGCTCAAGCATATTTAATATCTCAATCAAGTGTACACCACCCGAACTTGGGGGTGGCATGGTAACAACTTTATAGCCTCGATAATCACCAATAATTGGCTGGCGCTCAACAACTTTATAGGCTTTTAAATCTTCAAGTGCCATTGTGCCGCCATGTGATTGCATTTCTTTCGCAATTTTTGTGGCGATTTCACCTTGATAAAATGCTTTCGCCCCTTGTTTGGCAATCAAACGCAATGATTTCGCCAAGTCTTTTTGTACCAACAAATCACCAGATTTCAGCGGTTCACCGTTTTTGAAAAAAATCGCTTTGCTAGCTGCCCATTTACCCAGTGTTGATTTTTCTTCTTTTAACGTCTGTGCCAATACATCACTGACAATAAACCCTTTGTCTGCAAGCTTAATTGCAGGCTCAAGCACTTTAGATAATGGCATTGTACCCCATTTTTTTAGCGCGTATTCCATCCCAGCTACTGTACCAGGCACACCTGAAGCGTCATGCGTGAACAATGATTTTCCATCAATAACATTACCTTGATTATCAAGGTACATATCACGGCTGGCTTTGGCTGGCGCAATTTCGCGAAAATCAATGGCAACATCTTTGCCAGTTTTATCATCATGCAACACCATAAAACCACCACCACCAATGTTGCCTGCATTTGGCAAGACGACTGCTAAGGCAAATCCAACCGCGACCGCCGCATCGATAGCATTCCCGCCTTGTTTTAATATATCCAAACCAACTTGCGTGGCTAACCCTTGCTCGGAAGCCACCATACCATTTTTACCATAGACAGGATGAAAGATAGCATTACTGCTATCGTAGCGATTTGCCGCTAACTGGCTAGCATTGGTGGCGGGTTTTGGTAATAGTTTGCTTTGGGCAATGGGTGATATTACCAACATTAAAGCCAATGACAGATTGGTTAAAATCAATTTAGGTTTTAGTCGCATGTCCCTATCCTTCTAAAGTACTAGTTGATGTTGTAGCAGATACAAATAATATGTATTGCTACAATATACATAAATCCTTTCACAAAAAACGTTATATTAAATTGTGACAAAAACATTTTTGTTATCTGACCAATTCGTTAATTTTTCTAACGGATATTTAAGTTATAAGTATTTACCACAATCTGTAAGCTTTTTTAACTGCCATAGCCCTTCAATTAAAGATTGCTATAGTTTATTAAGATAGTTTATTAAGTCTGTGATGTAGCTTAACCACATTGCCCATAATCAAAATCGCTGGGGCGGGCAAGTTCGCCTCACGTTGTTTTGCCACGATGGTCTCAAGCGTGCCTGTCAAAACTTGCTGATGCGGCAAGCTGGCATTTGACACAATCGCAATCGGCGTACTAGGATTTTTTCCTGCATTAATCAAGCCACTCGTCAGTTTATCCAGCTGCTTTAATCCCATATAAAAAACCACGGTTTGGTTATCATCAAGCCAGCTAGCAAAGTCTTCATTGATGGTATCCGTCTTAAGAGAGGCAGTGACGAACTTGACAGAGTGCGCATACGCACGGTGAGTCAATGGAATACCGGCACAGCTTGCCGCCGCAGTGGCTGCGGTAATGCCGGGCACGACTTCAAACTCAATCCCAGCTGCAACCAATTGCTCGGCTTCTTCGCCGCCCCGCCCAAATACATACGGGTCACCACCTTTGAGACGTAACACGCGCTGTCCTTGCTGCGCCTGTTCCACGAGTAGCTCATTGATTTTTTCTTGCCTTATCGCATGATCACTGGCTTTTTTGCCGACGTAGATTTTGGTGGCATCACGCCTGCATAGATCGAGAATCTGCGCTGAAACCAAATTATCATAAAACACCACATCCGCTTGTTGCATCAATCGTAGCGCTTTAAAGGTTAGCAAATCAGGATCGCCTGCCCCTGCACCCACAATATACACTTTGCCAAGCTGTGCTTTATCCGTGGGTTGGTTGTTAGCGTGCTGCTGTAGCAAAGTTTCAAGTTGGCTTTCAGCTTTGCTTAGGCTATTTTCATTGCCTTCAAATACCGATTCCGCCACTTGCCCTTCAAAGGCTTGTTCCCAAAACTTACGTCTAGCCGTCACATTGGGCAATGCAGCTTTCACTTTATCGCGAAATCTACCGGCCAACCCTGCCAATTCACCATATTGCGGTGGCACGACTGTTTCGATTTTGGCTCGCAGCAGTCTTGCCAGCACAGGGGCTTTGCCTGCACTGGATACCGCAATGGTAATCGGATTGCGGTCAACGATGGCAGGAAAGATAAAGGTACATAGCGGTGGATTATCGACAACATTGACTGGGATAAAACGGGCTTCACAGTCATGAAAAATCTGTGCATTCACCGTTTCATCATCGGTACAAGCAATGACAATGGTTTGTTTATCCAAATATTTTTGCTGATAAACATCGTTAATCAATTGATGACGAGAATCGCTAAATTGCGCGATGAGTCTCGCCTCATAGCTGGGTGCGACAAAGGTGATAGTAGCACCCGCTTTGTCAAGCAAATCTGCTTTACGCAGTGCCACTTCCCCACCGCCAACCACGAGTACGGGGCGATTTTCTAATTTAAAAAATAGCGGTAAGGTATTCATAGACATTCTCAACATTAGATAGTGACAAGAACAATTAAGCCGAACCGAAGTTCAGCTTAACATTTTCATACATACTGCCGATCAAAAATTATAATTGTGTGTGTAGACCACATTCACGGTTTTCTTCGACTTTGGTAGGGTCAAAGTAGTCATGTTCATTTGGCAAATCATGCTCTTTTAAGTAAGCTTCTAGGTCATCTTCTGACCAATGGAACAATGGCGCTACTTTTAACACGCCGTCTTTACTTTCTGACAACACGTCAAGCGATTGGCGAAATTCCGTTTGGTCTTTACGAATCGCATTAATCCACACGTCAGGGGCAATTTCTTTTAACGCACGTCCAAATGGCTCAAGTTTCACTTGCTCAGTGAATTTTTCGTGCGCTGGGTTGTTGACGCTAGGTACGCCGTTGAACTCGACATCACGCCAAGCTGCGGTTTGTTGTGGCAAATAGGTAATCACGTTTAAGTTTAGACGTTTAATCAAATCTTGGGCATGGCGGTAAGTCGCTTCAGTGTTATAGCCAGAATCCACGAACAATACTTTGATATCAGGACGTTGTTTGGCAACCATCTCTAGTAGTACCACTTCATAAGGGCGAAAGTTGGTAGTGACGATAGGATTACTACCTTGTGCCAGTGCCCAAGCAATGATTTCCTCGGGAGTTTTGCCATTTAATTCTGCGTTGGCTTTGTCTAGGTCGATATTTAGTTTATTGCTCATTGGATTTCCTAATGTTTTATGGTGAAAAATTGGGATACGCTATGCTAATCAATTATGCGATGTTTAAAAAATGATTTTTAATGATATTATTATGAAAATTTAGAATTAACAAATTAACTTGAAATGCAGAAACCAGAAGTTAAAAAGGATAAGGTAACAACTTTCTAACATTAAAAAAGCGAACCCTTAGATTCGCTCAATCTTAGCATGATTCAACAATTAATTAGCAAAAATCGGCAATTGCGTCACACTGCGACCTGTATAACGGTGTTTGATATCGACAAAATAATCAAACCAACTGGGGTTAAAATCGCTGTCATCAATATCAAACTCACTAAACCCTACTTCGGTGAGCAGCTGCAACGTATCTGGCAAGATATCACCGCTAGCGCGCAACACAATAGCGGAGTTATAACTAGGGTGTTGCTGAATCTTTTGCGCCAAACTATAACCGCGTCCATCACGAAAACCATGAAAATCAATCACAATCACCGACAGTAGCGGCATCACTTTGACAAAGTCCTGGTGCAAAAACTGATAATCACTAGCACCCGATAAAATAATACCCAGTTTTTTATCGCCCAACCGATGGGACAATGCTACCAAATCATCCGCTTCTAACTGCGGTTTTGGCGGATTTTTCTCGCTAAATTCGACAGGGCGATAGTCCACCAAAATTTCGGTGATATCTGTGGCATACTGGGATGGGTCAATGTGCTCGATTTTTTGCTCATGAATACTCACGCTCACTGACTTGACATTATCAATCACTTGGCTTTGGTTAATGAGTGCCATGGCTTATCCCTCCACCGGCTGTTCTGATTTGTCACGATATACATACTCTTTAAATGGCTCAATACCGATACGATCAACAACTTCGGCAAACGTTTCACTACCAAAGTCGGTATCCGCCGCTTGACGGTATTTAAGATAGACTTGCAGGATATCATCCACTGTCGCCGCAACCGCATCGACAGGCACGGATTTACCCAAAATATCGCCTAATTTGGCGTTTTGACCCGAGCTACCACCGAGCGAGATTTGGTACCAATGCTCGCCTTTTTTATCTACGCCCAAAATACCGATATCTGCAACATGGTGATGCGCACAGGCATTCATACAGCCTGACATATTTAGACGAATCTCACCAATATCATGGACAAAGTCTGCATCTTGGAAATATTGGTTGACTTGGTTGACGATATTTAAGGTACTGGCATTGGCCAATGAGCAATAGTCAAAGCCTGGACATGAGATAATATCCGTCAATAAGCCAATATTTGGGCGGGCAAGGTGGTATTGTTTGAGCACCTGATAGACGTCATATACTTCTTCAAGTTTGACGTCTGTGAGCACCAAGTTTTGATGATGGGTGCCGCGCACTTCACCAAAGCTGTATTTATCCGCCAAATCAGCCACCACGCGCATTTGGGTGGCGGTGATATCACCCGTGTCTTGCATAAAATGTTTGAGTGAGATAATCACCACATGATAGCCTTTGACTTTATGCTCGCGGGTATTTTGATTAAACCAACGCACAAACTCGCTATCTTCAAACTGGGTAGCCAGTTTGTCTTGGCTAGCTTGTAATTGTTGTTGGCTGAATGTTTGATACGCCGGCTGTGGAAAGAAGGTTTTGGCGTGTTCAATTTGTTCAGCTGTCAGTGTTAACGCACCGTCTTTATTGTGTTTTTGCCAATCTTCTTCCACGATTCGTGAAAACGCTTCGGCGCCCATACTTTCTACCAAAATCTTGATGCGGGCTTTGTATTTGTTGTCACGGCGACCATATTGGTTGTAGATACGTAAGATGGCATCTAAATAAGAGAGTAAATGGCGTTCAGGTAAAAACGGACGAATCACTTTACCAATCACAGGGGTGCGCCCTAGACCACCGCCCACAATCACTTCAAAGCCAATGTCACCTGCGTCATTTTTGACCACATGCAGGCCAATGTCATGCAGCTGGGTCGCCGCACGGTCTGAGCGAGTACCGATGACCGCAATTTTAAATTTACGCGGTAAATAGGTAAATTCTGGGTGAAACGTTGACCATTGGCGAATGATTTCACAATACGGGCGCGGATCGGCAATTTCATCAGCCGTCACACCGGCAAACTGGTCGGTAGTGGTATTGCGGATACAGTTACCTGAAGTTTGAATCGCATGCATTTGTACCGATGCCAATTCTGCCAAAATATCGGGCACTTCTTCTAATTTTGGCCAGTTAAATTGCATATTGGTACGGGTGGTGATATGACCATAGCCACGGTCGTATTTTTCGCTGATGTCGGCAAGTTTACGCAGTTGATACGTCGCAAGCAGACCATAAGGAATCGCCACGCGAAGCATCGGCGCATGACGCTGAATATATAGACCGTTCATCAGGCGTAATGGCAAGTACGCTTCTTCACTGAGCTCGCCAGCCAAAAAACGTCGGGTTTGGTCGCGAAACTGCTCGACCCGATCATCTACCAATTGTTGGTCAATTGCGTTGTATTTATACATGCGGATTCCTATGTCACTAAGACAAATTCTAATTACAAAGTGAATTTAAAACTTTTAGCTTTTGCAGCTATTTCAACTGGGTGAAATTTTAACCTGCCTATCATAAATGCCCAAGGGGTTTTTAGTAAATTCCATTTTTACATAAATATATCGAATTACTGCATTTATTATTGCGAACTGCAATATTCTATTATACGCTACCTTAATTTTTTTGAACCGTCTGTTTTTTTGACACGTTAATTTTGACCCGCTAATATAGGAAATCCGATGAGCCAAAGCGCCACTTCAACTCTCCATTCTCTAAGCCAACTAGTACCACCGCACGGCAGTGACACATTAAAAGAAAAATTACTTAAAGGCGATGCGCTAACCGCCGCCCAGCAAAAAGCCAAAAATCTCCCAAAAATCCAAATCAGCTCCCGTGAAGCCGGTGATTTGATTATGCTCGGTATTGGTGGCTTTACCCCGCTAGATGGTTTTATGAACCAAGCAGACTGGCAAAGCGTATGTGACAACATGCATTTAACCAGCGGTGACAATGCGGGCGTGTTTTGGCCCATTCCTATTACCCTATCAACCGATACTGCCACTGCCGATACGCTAAACCCAGGTGATGACATTGCGCTGGAATACCAAGGTGAAATCATGGGGATTTTGACCTTAAGCGAAAAATACCGCATTGATAAAGCGCACGAATGCCAAACCGTCTTTGGCACCACAGAGCTTGAGCATCCCGGCGTTGCCATGGTAATGGCACAAGGTGATGTTAATCTAGCCGGCGATGTGGTGGTATTAAGCGAAGGCGAATTCCCGAGCAAATATGGTGATATCTACCTCACTCCGGCACAAACCCGTGACATCTTTACTCAAAATGGCTGGAAAACCGTCGCTGCTTTCCAAACCCGTAACCCGATGCACCGCTCACATGAATACCTTGCCAAAATCGCCATTGAAATCTGTGATGGCGTACTCATTCATTCATTGCTTGGCGCATTAAAACCTGGGGATATTCCTGCAGATGTACGCCAAGAAGCCATTGCTACATTAATCGACCATTACTTCCGTAAAGACACCGTCATCCAAGCAGGCTATCCACTGGATATGCGCTATGCAGGTCCGCGTGAAGCATTATTACATGCCTTATTCCGTCAAAACTATGGTTGTAGCCATTTGATTGTCGGGCGTGACCATGCAGGCGTGGGTGATTACTATGGCGCGTTTGATGCGCAGCATATTTTTGATACGCTCAAACCGAATGATTTAATCACCCAACCGTTAAAAATTGACTGGACATTCTGGTGTGACGCTTGTGACTCGATGGCATCGACCAAAACTTGCCCACACGATGCCAGCCATCACGTCAAAGTCTCAGGTACCAAATTGCGTAAAGCCTTATCTGAAGGCGAAGACGTGCCTGATAACTTCAGCCGTCCAGAAGTGTTAGCGGTACTTCGTAACTACTATGAAGGCTTAGAAGATCATCAAAAACATAAAGTGGAGCTAACAGGTCACTCTGCAAAATAATTATTGTGGGGTTTCATCTATCAATCGATAAAAAGGGTATGTGATAATACCCTTTTTTTTATCCAATATTTAGCAAAAAAATTAGCAAAAAAAAGAAGCACGCGGCTTCTTTTTTTATTGCTTAACTAAGCTAAATTTAACTAGGCTAAATCACATATTCGACATGCGAATCTTGCAGAAAATTGGCAACAAAATGACTCGAGGGATGATTGACTAGCGTCTCATAATCACCAATTTGCACGATTTGACCTTGGTTCATCACCACAATTTCATCGGATAATTCTGCCGCTTCTTCTTGGTCATGGGTCACTAAAATACTGGTGACACCGAGCTCATGATGAATTGAGCGCAGCCAAGCACGTAATTCTTTACGCACCTTGGCATCGAGTGCGCCAAATGGCTCATCGAGTAACAACAGCTTCGGCTCTACCGCTAACGCACGCGCCAATGCGATACGCTGACGCTGACCGCCTGAGAGTTGATGCGGGTATTTTTTTGCGGTTTGGGATAGTTGCACGAGCTCCAGCAGATAATTGACCTTTTTGCTGATTTCCGCGTTGCTTAAGCGTTTGTTTTTTGGCATGACGGTCAAGCCAAACGCCACGTTATCAAACACGGTCATATGGCGAAATAACGCGTAATGCTGGAACATAAAGCCGATATGGCGCTGCTGCACAGGCACATCGGTCACATCTTCACCATCAAACAAAATACGCCCCGTATCGGCAAGCTCAAGCCCTGCGATGATGCGCAGTAAGGTAGTCTTACCACAGCCTGAAGGTCCCAAGAGTGAAGTTAATTTGCCCGTCGGTACGGTTAAATTAATCGGTTGTAGTGCAGTAAAGCGACCAAACTGTTTGGTGATATCACGGATTTCAATACTCATGGTATTCTCTTAACTTTTTTATTTTTTAAATTGCATCAATGTTATTCATCATTGGCAGACTGACGTTTAGTCAACGCCTGCTGTACGATTAAGGTAACGAGCGCCAACAACGCCAACAAACTCGACAACGCAAACGCCGCCGTCATGTTGTATTCATTGTAGGCAATCTCAACCAATAGCGGCATGGTATTGGTTTCACCGCGGATATGACCTGAGACCACACTCACCGCGCCAAACTCACCCATCGCACGGGCATTGGTCAAAATAATACCGTATAGCAATGCCCATTTGATATTGGGCAGTGTCACCCGCCAAAACATTTGCCAGCCTGACGCACCGAGTGTTAACGCTGCTTGCTCTTCACTGCTGCCCTGCGACTGCATCAGCGGAATCACTTCACGCGCCACGAATGGAAAAGTCACAAACATGGTGGCAAGTACGATACCGGGAATGGCAAAAATCACTTGAAAACCAAAGTATTCTAGCCAGCCGCCAAGCCAAGTATTGGCGCCCAGTAGCGCTACAAACATCAAGCCTGCGACCACCGGCGACACCGAAAATGGCAAATCAAGCAGCGTGGTGAGAAATTGCTTACCTTTAAAATCAAATCGGGTCAATAGCCAGGCTAATGCAATCCCAATCACCGTATTAATCGGTACCACAATCAGCGCCGTAATCAAGGTAAGCTTGATAGCCGATAACGCCTCGTGATCGGTCAAGGCAGCCACATACAACTGCCAGCCAGATTTTAAGGCTTCGTAAAACACCGATATCAGCGGAATCACTAGCATGAGCGTCATAAACGCCACCGCAATACCAATTAAGGTATAACGTAGCCATGTTGGCTCACGGGTTGCGGCTTGGGTTTGGTAAGGATATTGGCTGCTATCTATCATACACTTGCCCCGCCCATACGTTTGGTTAATAGCCACTGCAAGGCATTAATGGCGAATAAAATCACAAACGAAATCATCAACATAAATAAAGCAACCGCAGCAGCCCCTTGTACATCAAAACTTTCAAGCTTACCAATAATGATTAACGGTAAAATCTCAGATTTCATCGGCAAATTACCCGCAATAAAAATCACCGAACCATACTCCCCCGTCGCCCGCGCAAACATCATGCCTGAGCCCATTAGCAACGCAGGATACAATTCTGGTAATATGACCCGTCTAAAAGTTGTCAATCTACCAGCGCCCAGCACCGATGCCGCCTCTTCATATTCTGGCGACAGCTCAGCTAGCACAGGTTGCACCGCACGCACAATAAACGGCAAACTCACCACAATCAACGCCAACCAAATACCAATGGGGGTAAAAGCAATTTTAATGCCAAATGGCGCAAAAAACTGCCCGATTAAACCATTGGGTGCATATAAGGTTGCTAGCGAAATCCCCATTACCGCCGTTGGCAAAGCAAAGGGCAAATCGACCAGTGCATTTAAAATCGACTTTCCCCAAAACTCATAGCGCACCAATACCCATGCAATCAGCGTACCAAACACCAAATTGGTCAATGTCGCTAGTAATGACATTTTTAGCGACAGTTCAATCGCTGCCTTGACGCGCGGTTCGGCAATGGTTTTGATAAATCCTGCCACGCCAATATCGGCGGCCGTCATTACCATTGCCACAAATGGCAATAGCACAATAATCGACAACGCCAACACACTGATGCCCAAACTCAAATTAAAAAACGGCATGATATGGCGCTTTTTATTGCGTTTTAAGGGTGAATTGGGTGTTTTAGGCTGATTGTTTGATGTTAAATCGGCTTGATGGTTAGCATTGATGCTTGCCATGCAGGGCTTCCTTTACTAATAATCGGTAGGCAACGTCAGAATTTAAACTAATAAACATACAAAAATAAAAATTCAAAAATAAAGATACAAAAAGCTCTGTACCCAAAATCTTAAGCACGGCTATAGTACCATCTCACTTTGATTTTCCAAACTATATTTATGCGCTTTAAATATTCTTAGCTAGAATAAAAAACCAGAGCCGAACTCTGGTTTTGTGAGCTTAACACAGCGAACTATTTTGCAGCAGGTGCCGATGCTATGGTGCTCGTTGGGCTGGCTAGCTGATCAAAGACACCCCCATCTTTGAAGTATTTGGTCATGATATCCGTCCAGCTGCCAAATTCGGCATTAGGACTAAAGGTGGTAAGCGCGGGTAATTTATCTTGATTTTTAGCCAGTACCGCAGTGTCGCTTGGGCGCAGGTATAAATCTGCCGCCAATTGCTGGGCAGGCTCGCTCCATAAATAATCAAGATACGCTTTCGCTGCGTCGTTGGTGCCTTTTTTATCGGTCACTGATTTGACAATCGCCACGGGGTTTTCTGCTGATATGGTGTAGCTTGGATAAACAATTTGCACATCGCCTTTACCAAACTGTTTAACCGCGAGATTGGCTTCATTTTCAAAGGTGACTAACACATCGCCAATTTGACGTTGTAAGAACGTGGTAGTCGCCGCACGCCCACCATTTTCATACACAGGTACGTTTTTGAGCAACTCTTTGACAAAGTTTTTGGTTTTGTTTTCATCTTTATTAAAACTATGTAAGCCGTAGCCATACGCACCTAAGAAAGCATAACGCCCATTACCCGTGGTTTTTGGATTGGCAAGTACGATTTGTACGCCTGGTTTTGCCAAATCAGACCAGTCTTTGATTTGTTTTGGGTTGTCTTTACGCACCAAAAACACGATGGCACTGGTATAGGGTACTGCTTTGTTTGGGAATTGGCTTTGCCAATCTTGTGCCACCAAGCCTTTTTTCACTAACAGCTCTACATCTGAGCCTTGATTCATACTGACCACGTCTGCTTGCAGACCATTGGCAACTGCGAGCGCTTGTTTACTAGAGCCGCCATGCGATTGCTGGATATCAACGGTTTTGCCGCTATTTTTGGCTTCGTAGTCTTTGATAAACAGGGGATTGTAGCTTTTATAAAAGTCACGCGCGACGTCATAAGAGACATTGAGCAGTTTAATACCACCTTTATCGCTTGCACCTGCATTTGATTGCGTGGCGGCTTGACCTGAAGCGGCTTGTTGGTCTTGCTGGGTGGGCGCACGTGAACAGCCCGCTAGGCTCACGCCTAATAACGCCAGACTTGATAGCACAGCTACGGTTTTGTGTTGGACCTTAGTTTTTTTTTGAAAATTAACAGTCATCATGGTCACCCCTCATCTCAATGTATAAAAATCAATATATAATGTTAAATTCATACTATTTTACAAAAAAAGCGTCGACAAAAAAAACAATATTATTCTTTATTCATATTCCACTTCTGAATATTACATCATAAAATATAATGTAATATTTAAAATTAACAGCTTAACAGGCTCTATCAAACCTGAATCACAAATGTCACGTTGTCAGCGTTATCATTTTCCCCTACAATTTTATTTTTAGTTAACAAGAATTCTCCATGGCAAAAGCTTCCAAAACCGTTATCAAATCAATTGAAGATCAGCTCGCACGACTGGATTTGCAAACCACCTCATTAAACCAGGCTGATGACGTATTTTTGGCGCTGCTTGACGATAGTGAGCCTGATCATAAAGCAACTGCAAAGCGTGGCAGTGTTGATAACTTAAGCGTTGATAACTTAAACGATGATGACTTTAGCGAACAATTAGCCATTCAAGACCGCGATAGCCAACTGCAACAGGCATTAAGCGATACTATATTGTCACTAAGTGATTATCTATCCGCTGTGCAGTTGGTGATTAGTGAAACGTTTGCCCATACCGTTTGGGTGAAAGCTGAAATCCGTAGTCTGTCAGCCAAAGGCGGTCACTATTATTTTGAATTGGCGGATAAAGATATGGAGGGCAAAGTCACCGCCAGCTGCCGCGGCACGCTATGGCGCGGTCAAGCAGCCAAAGTACTGTCAAAGTTTGAAAAAAACACTGGCATGAGCCTTGAGCGAGGCTTGAATGTATTGCTCAAAGTCTCAGCCACGTTCCATGCCCAATATGGCTTTTCTTTAAACATCGTCGATATCGACCCCACTTACACACTGGGCGATTTGGCAAAGCAATACCAAATGATTTTAACCAGACTGCATGAAGAAGGGCTGCTCGATCTCAATCAATCGCTCCCGATGCCGTTTGATATTGAGCATGTGCTCGTCATCGCCCCTGAAAAAGCCGCAGGGTTGGGCGATTTTCGCGCGGATGCCGATAGGCTCGCCAGCACAGGGGCTTGTATTTTTCATTATGAGCACGCCACTTTTCAAGGCAATCACGCCCCTGAAGACATCCGCCAAGCCATCATTAAAGGCATGAAAAATCTGAGCAAGCAGCATATTACCGCAGATTTGATAGTGATTATTCGGGGTGGCGGCGCGGTGGGCGATTTGGCGTATCTCAATGATTACGAACTTGCCGCGCTGGTAGCGGAGCAGCCGATACCGGTATGGGTCGGCATTGGTCATGAGCGCGACCGCGTCATGCTAGATGAAGTCGCACATCAAAGTTTTGATACCCCATCCAAAGTTATCGCAGGTATTCGCAATCATTTGCTCACTATTACCCAGGGTGCCAAACAACATTTTTTAACCATCGAGCAAATTGCTAAATCCAGCATCTTGCAGGCACGGCGTGATAGCGAACAACAACTTACCAAGATACAATCGGCAGCGCAGCGACAATTATCTGCCGCTAAACTTGCCATGGACAACCAATTTGTACAGATTCGCCAACTTGCCTATCAGCAAATCACCACGGCTCGTCAATCGACCGATCGACTGCGTGAGATGACATTGTTACAGCATCCGTCAACTGTATTAACTCGTGGCTATGCGATTATCAGAACCTCGCATCCTACATCAAATACGGTGATGACTTCGATTGCCCAAGTTGAACCCAATACAACCATAACCATTGAGCTACAAGATGGCTATCTACAAGCCACCGTCAATGCTAAACACCCAAAAAACTGACCTATCAATCAACAGGAATAACCATGACCGAGCCAACCGATTTTAAAAGCGCCTATGAGGTGCTAAAAACAAATGCACAGCGCTTGCAAAATAGCCAAGAGCCCAACATCGACGCACTGATGACCATTGTAGCGGAGTCCATTGACGCCTATAAAGTATGCCAAGCGCGAATTGATGCCGTCGAAGCCTCGCTGAATCAAGCATTTGAAACAGACTAAGTCACAATCAAGCAGAAAAGCAGAAAAAAAAGCCACTATCGAAGGAATGGCTTTTTTATGTTAGACATTTAAATTTCTACTTTGGCACCCATTTCTACCACATTGTTGCTAGGAAGTTTTAGAAACTCAGCCGCGGTGCCGGCATTACGGTGCATATGGGCAAACAATTTTTCACGCCATAACGCCATACCTTTGATGCTCTCAGATGCCACCACCGCCTCATGGGATAAGAAATAACTCACCTTGGCAGGATCGAAATCAAAGTTAAATTGCTGAATGTGTTTGAGTGAGTCTGGCACATCAGGGTCATTTTTAAAGCCAAAATTGAGCACCACCTTCCAGCAATTGTGTCCCAAATAGGTCACTTCACTACGTTTGCTAAGACCCACCCAAGGGGTTTCTAGGGTATTCACAGTGACAAAGATATTGTACTCATGCAAGCATTTATTGTGCTTTAAGTTTTGTTTCAACGCCACGGGTACGATATCGACTTCAGAGACCATAAATACAGCAATGCCTTTGATTTTTTTGATATTTTCAAACAGCACTTGGCAGCGCTGGTTGATTAAGATTTTCTCTTGCAGTACCGCTTGCTGATTTTGCAGCTCTTGGATATTCTCAAGTGGCGCGTTTTCAATATCTTGGGTCAGCTTTTCTAATTTGCCTTGCGTCGACTCCAAAGCTATTTGTAAGCGTTTATTGGTAAAACTACCAAACAAGTCATCCAAGAAATTTTTTAAGTTAATTTGTCTTGTGGTATGGGCAATTCTCACCAAGTTACGCCCATCTCGCCAAGTCATCATGAGCACAAACATGACGCCCCCTAACAACAATGGGAACCAGCCGCCTTTGAGGAGCTTAAGCAGATTTGACGCCCAAAACAAGAAATCCACCACAAAGAACAATGAGGTCGCAGCAATACACAGTAGCAAAGGATATTTCCACGCATAGCGAATCACAAAGAAGGTCAATATCGTGGTAATCAGCATATCCGTACAAACCGCAATACCATAAGCGGCCGCTAACGCACCCGATGATTTGAACATCACCACAGCAAACGCAATTGCGATAAATAAGCCCCAGTTAATCGCTGGAATATAAATCTGACCCACTTCTTTGACATTGGTATACACAATACGCATACGCGGTAAAAAGCCAAGTTGCACCGCTTGTTTGGTGATACTAAACGCCCCAGAAATCAGCGCTTGTGACGCAATCACCGTCGCTAGAGTTGCCATTACCACCATCGGAATACGCATGGCATCTGGAATCATCAAAAAGAAGGGATTGGATTTGCCATCAGGGTTGGCGAGTAAAAATGCGCCTTGACCAAAATAATTGAGCAACAAGGCGGGCATGACAATGGAAAACCAAGCGATACGAATCGGTTTTTTGCCAAAATGCCCCATATCGGCATACAAGGCTTCACCGCCTGTCACGCACAACACAACTGCCCCCAAAATGATAAAGGCGAGTGTCGGATTGTTCATCACAAACTGATAAGCATAAATAGGATTGATGGCTTGCAAGATTTCGACATTGTGCTGAATATGATAAACCCCAATGCCAGCAATCAACAAAAACCACAGCACCATCACAGGTCCAAACAGTTTACCAATACCTTTGGTACCAAATTTTTGCACAAAAAATAACAGGAACAAAATGGTCAGCGTGGCAGGAATTACCACACTATGCAGCCGCGGCGATACCACCGTCAAACCTTCTACTGCCGATAGCACCGAGATGGATGGGGTAATCACCCCATCGCCATAAAACAAGCAGGTACCAAATATCCCCATGGTCATGATGACTGCGTGCAATTTTGGGCGATGTTTCACCGCGCTTGATGCCAAAGCGAGCATCGCAATCAGACCGCCTTCCCCTTTATTGTCGGCACGTAGCACCAACGAGATGTACTTGAGACTGACGATGATGGTAATCGTCCATACAAATAATGACAGCACCCCATAGATATTGGCAACGTTAAAGGCGACATGACCAGAATTAAAAACTTCTTTGACTGAATACAGTACACTGGTACCGATATCGCCATAAACGACCCCGATTGCCCCTAACGTGAGTGCAGGAACCGAGGTTTTAGCATGTGCTTTACTCATAAATTAACGACGCAATTTGATAAGATGGATTATTATAAGTCGAATTATAAAATTGCGGTTAAATTATATTTTGTAACCAAAGTTATCTATGTACTTGACGATAGTAACATTTTAGCAGGTTGAATTTAAACTGCGTTTGCTTTGCCTAGATATTACGTCTATTAGCAGAATATTTTTAACGACTGTCAGCGTGGTTTCAACGATTTTTTTGTGCTTATCGCAAACCTTGATTGGCAAAATCTAAAAAATCCGACGGCAGGCAGACGGATTTATCATAGAAAATAGCTTGATTATGTCATTTGATACGTTTAATGGGTGGCAATATAAAACCATCCTCAACAGCTTTTAAGCATCAAATAAAACATAAATGTTGCATAAGGGTACAGTTAGGTAGATAATGTTGTTTATTGCAAAAATTTTGCGCAATTCATGCGATTGCTAAAATTTAAAGCCTAAGACATAAAGCATAAGACATAAAGCGTAAGATAAAGCGCGTAAGGGTACCAAAAAGCGATGAACGAAAATGATTTACGGGTCATTAAGACTGAACAACATATCGAGCAAGCTTTTCTGGCATTACTGCAGCAGAAACGTTACCGCGCCATCACTGTCCAAGATATTTTAGATACTGCAGCGATTAATCGCTCAACCTTTTATCGTCATTATGCCAGTAAAGAGGCGCTGGCGGAGAAAATGGTGAGTAATTTTCGCCAAGTGTATGAGAAGTTTTTAACTGAACGCTTTAGTGTCGCCAGTCAAGAAAATTTACTGATGTGTTTGGAACAATTTTGGGCGTTTATTCACGCGCAAAAACAACGCATACTGGCTTTTTGGCAAATCAAAACCCCAAATATCCATTTATATGATGATATGTATGCGTTAATCAAACAAAATTATATTGAGCATGCTAAGCGTCATGGACGCCCAGGCGACTTGGAGTTTCAAGGGCATACGTATGCAGGGATTATATTAAATAATTTAAGTTACTGTCTGCAGCAAGACCACCACATATCACTCGAGGATATTCGTAGCAACATACAACTGATGATGCAGACAGTGTCTATACAATAGTCTTTCATGGCAATAACCTGTCATCGCCATAATTTACAATAACTTCGATACGCTCACTAACAGCCAGTTTTAAGCGCTAAAGTCCTATTTAGGATTTTTTACCGACTAAATCAATCACCCAAAGCTCCGCTTGCGAGCCCAGCCGAAATGGCACACCCCAAAAACCATAACCCGAGCTTACAATCACATCGGTATTGTTGATACGTTCATAGCCGTAACCCAAACGATTTAAGAATTTGACAATGAAATTGGCAGGAAATATTTGCCCATTATGGGTATGTCCAGACACTTGCAAATCAATCGGTAATTGTACGTTTTGTTCAATCTCATTGGGCTCATGGTCAAGTAAAATTATCGGCTTATCCGTATTTGACGGTATTAAGTCCTTGGTCGCTTTACGATAACTGGCATGATTATCCAGTCGTCCTACCAACCAAAACTGATTATCAACCAACACTTTGTCATCTGCCAATAAGGTAATATTGGCTTTTTGGATCGCATCGCGAATCTCGCCTTCATGCCCATACATGTCATGATTACCTAGTGTGGCATACGCGCCCATTGGCACTGCTCTTGCTAGTTGTTGCAGCGCGGGCTGCATATTTTGCGAGGTATAATAATCAACATTATCATCCATGATATCGCCAGGCATGAGCAGCAGTTGCACGTTCTGTGCTTTTACCATATCGGTTAATCGGTTAATTTGCCGCTCACCGACCATTAGACCCAAATGCAGGTCTGAAACCATCCCAATCCGAATCGGTTTAGCAAGTGGCTGATTGGCAGTCAAGGTGATATGACGAATGGTGGGTGTATAAGCATTATAAATACCCATCAACACCATGCCAAAAAACACCAGCGGCAACAAAATGCGTTCCCCGTAAATTTGATAACTCACGGCATTAAAAAATTGCGGGGCAACTTTCATCAACACCAAATTGATAATGCCCACCGCCACCATCGACATGATGACAAACCACAAAATAGTCAGCCAAGTCATAGACAGCTTAAGCCCAAAGCTCGTCAATCGTGCGATGCCAAATACCAATAACGCATTACTTATCACAAATAGACTAATCATCAAATAGCGAGAAGAGCGATCGGATAACCAAGACCCTGCCCACCACTGCAGCCCCCGCCCCGCGCCATAAGTAAACAATTCAAACAACAATACAATGACGGTCAGAAATATCCAACGCATACCAGCCCCAAATTTTTTATCATAAGTAAAGGTTATATAAAGAATGTTTGTGAATTTACAATGTCGCTTTATCTATTAAAGCCAATCAGTGAATTTGAAAAAATCAATTAATATAATTTGCGCATTAAAAAACCCAACTTACGAGAATAAGTTGGGTTTTTTCGATATCGGCTCATCCGATAACGGTATTGTGGCAGGTTTATTAATTTTTAACAAGCAATAAATTTGCTATAATAACGCTTTTGGCACTTTTAAAAATTATGACTTATTCAACTGCTGTTAATTTATCTGATATTGCGAGCCCTGCCAAAACCCGCGTCATTGTGGGGATGTCAGGGGGAGTTGATTCTTCTGTCACCGCCGTTTTGCTCAAACAAGCAGGCTTTGATGTTGAAGGCTTGTTTATGAAAAACTGGGAAGAAGATGACGGTACCGAGTATTGTACCGCCATGACTGACCTTGCCGATGCGCAAGCGGTCGCCGATAAAATCGGCATTAAACTGCATACCGCCAACTTTGCCATGGAATATTGGGATCGCGTATTTGAGCATTTTTTGGCAGAATATAGCGCCGGTCGCACCCCAAATCCTGATATTTTATGCAACAAAGAAGTCAAGTTTAAAGCCTTTTTGGATTATGCGCTAACTTTGGGGGCGGATTATATTGCCACCGGTCACTATGCGCGCCGCGGTTTTGGCGATGAAAATGGCAAAGCGCCACTACTGCGCGGACTTGATAACAATAAAGACCAAAGCTATTTTCTGCACGCGGTGGCAGGCGATAAAATCGCCAAAACCTTGTTCCCTGTGGGTGAGTTAGAAAAATCTGAAGTACGCCGTATTGCTGAGCAGTATGATTTAGCGACTGCGAAGAAAAAAGACTCTACGGGTATTTGCTTTATCGGCGAGCGACGCTTTAAAGACTTTTTACAGCAGTATTTGCCCGCTCAAAAAGGCGATATCTATACCGATGATGGCAAAAAAATCGGCACCCACGATGGCTTAATGTATTACACACTCGGTCAACGTGGGGGTATTGGTATTGGTGGGGTCAAAGATAGAGATGAGGCGCCTTGGTTTGTATTGCACAAAGACTTGGATAATAATCGCCTGATTGTTGGTCAAGGGCATGACCATCCGATGTTACAATCCACCGAATTGACTGCCTATAAGCTTGACTGGGTGGTTGATGCACCCGCCCAACTGTTTACTGCCCAAGGTTATCGCTGTACCGCCAAAACGCGCTATCGTCAGCCCGATCAAGCCTGTACAGTTTTTGCCCTTGATGAAACGGGTGACACCATAAAAGTGGTGTTTGACGAGCCACAGCGCGCGGTGACACCCGGTCAGTCTTGTGTGTTTTATCGAGATGACATCTGTTTAGGCGGTGGCGTTATTCAAACCATCGATGCCCCCACTAGCCTGGCTGAAGTTTAAAGTTTAAATACACATCCATATACAAACAGCGCAAATTGATACCATTTGCGCTTTTTTTATACCCTGTTGATTAAGAAAAGTTTGCAGCTAAGCGTTTGTTCCACCCCGCTTTTTTTCGTAAGTAGCCAATTCCCCAGCAGCTTAAATAAATCACAAATGAAATGGTGGTGATATAAGGTGAAATCGGCAGTCCAGGTCCTAACGATAATAATATGCCGCCAACTCCAGCGATAATGGCAAACAGCATAGACAACAAATAGACATAGATAGGTCTAGCCGTCACTTGACTCGCCGCTGCCGCAGGCGTGATGAGTAACGATAATAGCAGCAATGCACCGACAAACTGCACACTCACCGCCACCACAAGACTCAGTGCAAACATAAACAGCAAAGATAAAAATGTTAAATTCAAATGCTGCGCTTGGGCAACTTGCGGATCGACTGCGGCAAATAACATGCGCTGACCAAATATGGCGATGATTGACAGTACAATCACCGCAACCACTAACATCGACTGCAATTCAGCGGGCGTGATTGCAACAATTTGCCCGGTTAATAAGCCAAATTTATTGGAGGAGCGCCCTTGATACAAGGATAAAAACAACACCCCCAGCCCAAGCCCGAATGGCAACAAAATACCCACCACTGAGTTGCGGTTTTTGCCATCAATCCCCATGACCCCTAGCACCATGCCAGCCGTCACCGCCCCAATGACGGCACCTAGCGTCACTGAAGACCCTAACCATAAGGCACACGCCGCCCCTGCAAACGACAGCTCGGCTGTCCCATGCACGGCAAACGCCATGTCCCGTGCCTGAACCATCGGTCCCATGAATCCCGCCATCACACCCAACAATACCGCGGCCACGATGGACGTCGACACCAAGGGCAACAGCTCAGCAAAGTTATCAAAATTGATGATGGTATGTAGCCAAGTTGTGAGCAGCATGTAAATTCCAAAAGTTAAAAAACCATCGAATGTGATGGCTTGTTTTTGATTGAAGCAAATAAATTAGCGAAATCGATTGATTAAGTCGACACCACCGAGCTTGGCAGTCGCATTTTCAAGGCACAGCACTTTATCTACCAAAGGTATAATCGGCTCGAGTTCATGGCTAATCATCAAAATCGCGGTATGATGTGCTTGTTTGCGATGGGCTAAAATATCACTGACCACATACTGGCTTGCCACATCAAGGCTCAGCAGCGGCTCATCCATCAACAAAACATCAGGCTCAGCGACCAAGGCTTGGGCGATACGCATGCGCTGCTGCTCACCACCCGACAGCATGGTAAGTGGCGCATCACAAAATGACTCACCACCGACTTCCGCAATGGCTTTATCCACCAAATATTTTTTTTGTTTTGCTGTCTGCCAAAAACCGCCCAAGGTTTTTTTCGGGCTAAATACACCAAACAGATAATTTTCCCCATCCAGCCCTAGCTGCACCAAGTCCCTACCCCGAATCGGTAGTTTTGGCGCAAAGTCTTTGAGCTGAGGCACATAGCCCACTCGAATATCTTTGCCAAGCGTGATTGAACCACTTGATAGTGGCACAAGTTTGAGTAAACTTCGCAGCAGTGTGGTCTTGCCTGTACCGTTGGCGCCGAGCAGTGCCACAAATTCACCCGATAAAATCGAAAAATTGACATCCTGCCAGAGCAGACGTTGTCCAAAGTGCATACTGCCATCTTTGACTTGCAGAACGACTTGCTGTGAATGGGGCGGTTTGACAAACGATTGGCAATGAATAGCCTGCTCAAACTGCCGCTCGCTATTGGCTATTTTGGTGGTTGACATGGGCATGGTGGCTACTTCTTCATCCTAACAGCAAGATTAACGACAAGATCCTAAAGGCGAGGATGGTTGATTGGCAATATCACATTGCAAAAAATCTGGGCTAAAAAATTTAAGCATTATAAGCGATAACCAGCCAATACTATACCAATTAACGCAAATTTTTCCCCAAATGCGCTAATGGGTAATCTAAAATTTTTAGGCTAATTAAAATTAGCGCGTCGCGGCCGCAAAATCATCCAGGGTTTTTTCAATAAATTGCGTATAGCTTGTCACGCCATCGGGCAGAGTTTCATAGACCGCCACAACCGGTACTGTTGATGCCTTCGCCAATGTGATTAGTTGCTTTGAGGTAGCATCCTCGGTCTGGGCATTGACAACCAACAAACCCACTTGTTTATTGCTCAGCAGGCTTTTGCTGTCATTGAGCACTTTGACCGATACCCCCGCATCCGTCTCTGATTGCACAGCATAGGCTTTTGGCGTCACATCCTTGATGCCCATATCTGCTAGCAAATACCCGATGACGGGCTCAGTAGCAAAGGCAGTGATGGCTTTTCGCTGTCCGATTTGTTGGGCTTTGACTTTAAGCGCATCAATTTGCTGGATGAATTGCTGGGTATTTTTCGCATAAATTGCTTGATTGGCAGGTGATGTTGCAGCCAATTGCTTGTTGACCGCTTCAGCCACTTTTTTTGCTGTATCAAGGGAGAAAAACACGTGCTCATTGAAGTCACCGTGCGAGTGACTATGTACTTCGCTATGCCCTGCACTGGGCACGTGAGGATGATCAGATGGTTGCGGATCAGCGGTCTTTATTTCGTGTTGGTGTTGTTCACTGGCAGGCTCATCTGCCGCATTGTCTATGTTAGGCGACAGTCGTGAAAGTGCTACGGCATTAATCACTACAGGTTTATGACTCACCGACTCAGCTAAGCTCATACCCCAATTATCATACCCGCCACCGTTGACCAGCATGATAGCGGACTTAGTGATATTAAGCTTGTCGGTCGCTGTGGCTTGATAATCATGCGGATCTTGTGATAAATCATCAACCCCCACAATCACATTAACTTTATCCCCCCCGACCGCTTTAGCCACCGAGCCCCACACATTGGTGGTCGCATATACGGTGGGTAATTGGGTATCAATAACGATGTTTGATGAGACGTTATTTTTTGCTGAGGTATTGTTTGTAGCTGAGCTATTTGATGCGGATTGATTTGAGGCTGATTGCGTTGAAGTGGATGGATTGTCAGTTTGCTTTTGGCAGCCTGTTAATCCCCCCAATAGGCTCATCGTTAATGTTAGCCCTGCAATTGTGGGGATTTTTAGTGGCATTAGTAGCAAAAAAGGTCGGCTAAAAAAAGCATATTTGTTAATCAATGCGTTTATCATGCTGGGTTGCCCAATTAAGTATCGAGAATATTAAAAATGTTATATTATAACATTTTAATAGTGTTCTCAAGGTAGCTCAATAATTTATGCTGGCTTGGATTTCATCTATCGCACCTTTAAATTCAACTATTTGCGCTGACCTTTTTATCCTCTGTTGCCGTAAAACCACCGACTTCAGGCGGTGGATATAAGGCAACTCCGCAATCATGCTTACACACAGATGGTATTTAGTGCGGTGTATTCTGCTGTTCAATGTACTGGCGGATAATCTCAACTGGAGGACCACCACAACTACCTGCAAAATAACTAGGCGACCACAACGCTTCTCCCCATAACTGCTCTTTAAGAGACGGATATTCTTTTTTACGCAATAACCGACTAGACACGCCTTTCAAGCTATTCACCAAACTAGAAATAGCCACTTTGGGCGGATAAACCACCAATAAATGCACATGGTCACTTTCACCGTCAAACTCAACTAGTTGAGCCTCAAACTTTGAACAAACTTTCTCAAAGATAACCTGCATATCGTCTAAAATCTCTTTAGTGAATACTTTTTTGCGGTATTTAGCCACAAAGACCAAATGCACATGAAGATTGTAAACAACGTGCCTACCAAGTCTTAAATCGTTTGACATATAATTAGACCAAATGTAAAATATAAAAATCTAATTATACTTGAACCCATGAAAACACTCAAGCTACGCATACGAGATAAACACACAGCAAAGCTTAACCGCCTAAGCGGTTCGGTTAATTTCGTGTGGAATTATGTCAATGATTTGAGTTATAGACACCTACAAAAAACTGGCAAATTCTTTAGTGCTTACGACCTAAACGACTACACCAAAGGTAGCGGTGAACTACTTGGCTTACACTCGCAAACCATTCAAGCCATCAATGAAACCCACGCCAAAGCTAGAAAACAATTCAAAAAAGCTAAATTGTCATGGCGAACCAACAACCCAAATTCAAAGCGTAAAAACTTAGGTTGGCTACCATTCAAACAATCCGCCATTAAGCACATTGCCACACACCAAACTGGTAAAAAGGGCTTAAAATCTACCTTACAACTATCTTTAGCCAAAGGGCAAAAGCTAGTCATTGATCTATGGGACAGCTACAACCTTAGCCTATATCAAATCAACACGCTGGAAATTGTCCAAGACAGCCGTAACCGTTGGTATGCGTGTATTACCGTCAAACAATACCCTAAAACTACTTGTGGAACAGGTAGCGTAGGCATTGACTTAGGGCTTAAAGACAGTGCCACTACCTCAAGCGGTGACAAACTCACCATCAAGCAAACGCTCAAATATGCCAAAGATTTAGCCATTGCTCAACGAGCTAAAAACAAACAACGTGTCAAAGCGATCCATGCCAAAATCAAAAACACACGCCAAGACCTCATCCATAAATTCACCACCCAATTAGTCAAAGACAATGCCCTAATCGTGGTAGGTGACGTTAGAACTACCCAATTTAACAGTAAAAAAGGCAAACTAGCCAAATCGGTTTACGATGCAGGTTGGTTTGAACTCAAGCGACAACTGACCTACAAATGCGAGAACGCAGGTTGCCGTTTTGAAATCGTGAATGAGAAATACACTACCCAAACTTGCTCGTGCTGTGGCGATATGTCCAGTAGTCCGAAAGGTAGAGCAGGTTTGCGAATAAGAGAATGGACTTGTGCAACGTGTGGCACACGGCATGATAGAGATATTAACACCAGTAAGAACATTCTTGCGGTTGGGCTTAACCGTCTTGTAGAAGGAATCCCCTCACTTTAGGGAGGGGAGGAAGTCAAGCCATAATAAATTTATCATCTTGCTGTATGGTTCACAGGCAAATTGGTTGTTATTTTCTACGCTTTACGCCTGTCAGCACTTTTTTGTATGACCCACTCTCACAGGATGTTTTTATGAAACAATTTTTCGCGCCTTGTCTGGTACTTGCCAGTATGTTGGGCACAACATTTGCCCACGCAGCCTCTATGCCAGTGGATACCAATGCCCGCTTTAAACTAGGGTTAAACGCGTCAATCAATCATTATGCGTACGACAAGGACAATGATGTTACGGTCATGCCACAGGCATTTTATGACAACAATCGACTCTACATTGAAGGCAGTGAAGCGGGCTATTATCCCTACAAAGATGCACAAAACGAATGGCGATTGACCGCAAGCTATGATAGCCGTTCATTTGATCCAGACGATGCGAGCACAGCGGCGTTAAAAGGACTCGATGAGCGTAAATGGTCTGCTATGGTAGGTACAAGCTATATGCGCATCACCCCGTATGGCGGCTTTAAAGCGCAAGTGGAAACTGATGCGTTAGGTCGCAGTGATGGTACTAGCGCAAAAGTGGCGCATTTGAGCAGATTTAAAGCAATGGATGATAAAATCACCATTTATCCTGAGTTAGGACTGCAGTGGTACAATGACAAGTACAACAACTACTACTTTGGTGTTTCTGAGCAAGAATCGCTACGCACCGGGATAAAAGCTTATAACGCTGATAGTAGCGTTACCCCCTATGTGAATGTCAGTGCCAGTTACGCCATTTCACCACGCTGGAGTGCATTTATCAGTCAGCATTTAGAGTATTTGAGCGATGAGCAAAAAGACAGCCCACTGGTTGATAACCGTGTCGACAGCAAAACTAAAATTGGCTTTAACTATCAGTTTTAATGCCTAGTTTGATGCCTAGCCTGCCCATAAATAGCTTGCCCATAAAAAGCGCAAATTGTTTGATTTGCGCTTTTTTTATTTATAAGAAAGGATTATTTACTTCGTCCACGTGCGACGCTTGCTGTTGTTGCGTGGCAGATTTTTCCACCGTTTGCGCTTGATGGGCTTCTAAATACGCAATGATTTGACTCAATACATCTTGTAATTGTTTTGCCGTGGCTAAACTTTGTTTATCCAACGTAAACGTCGCACTACCATAGAGATTGACTTGCTCTCCTTGATTCTCAAGGGTAAATTCGCCTAAGCCAACGCTTTGGCTATCATTTTGAAATGGTTTAAAAGCACTCATCTTTTTCCCTTGTTTAGTTGCTAATTTGCTAGTTTTTGACTTGCTAATTACTACTTATGGTTATGGTGAAATAGTTGCTACATTACTCGGCAAACTGGGAAATGCATTGACCCCGGTGCGTTTTTTAAGGGTGCTTAGGCTAATTTTTTCAACGGTTCCGCTATCATCATTCGGGCTAAAAAATGCCATCGCTTGATGTTGTGATGGCAAATATACCGCTTTAAAAAAATGCGATGGCACCAGCACACGATTTTTTAGCCGTTTGACTTCCGGTGTTAGAAATGCCACCCCTGTCACCACATAAGCTGAGCCGTATTGGTTGGTCAGGTTGCGAGTTTGTGTTTCAATTTTTACCCAAGTTTTACGGTTGTTGTCAGGTGTTTGTGGGGCAATATTGGCCAAACTAAAGCTATCAAATTGTGAGTCCGGGTTTGCCATATCAGCATTGGGCGCTAAATGCCCTCTGTCAAATCCGGTACGGGTATAATCGCTCAATAAGCTACGCACCTCGGTTGGCAGGCGAGTTTCTTCATGAAAGTTATCCTCTCTGACCAAGGTTTTGGCAGCCGTTATTCGTTGTCGCGTCAAATGCTCAGCGACCCAAATCGGGGTTTTGGTGACACCCGAATACATCACCGCGAAGCCATTAAAGCACAGGGGGTAGGTTTTTTGCGATAGCTTAGCAGTAATTGTCGGCTGGGTTTTCTCCAAAAACTCGCTGGCGCATTTTTGTAGCGCCTTGTCTAGCGAACGCGTGGTGAGTGCTTGGGTATCTGGGTTCGCTTGGGTGTTAGGAATAGTGGCAGGGGTATTAATAGTATTGCTATCGGGCTTGGCGGTTGAGGGCGCAACACTACAACCTGTCAAATACAGCAAGCCAACGCTTATGGCTGATAAGATGGCAGTATGGCTAACAAAATGGGTTTGAACTATCATGAGTGACCTTAAACAAAGAAAAAATAAAAAATGATGCAATGACGACAATGGTATGGTTTGGGCTAAAGTGTCAGATAACGTAGTTTAAAGCTCGGTTTAAAACTTCTTGGTTATTTTATAAGTTTTTTTAGTGGAATACGCAAATATTTACTGGTAGTGATAGCAGTTTTTTGAAATGTTTTTTGGCTAATATTGCGTTGACTATTTTTATCCCCATATTTTCCCATCAACAATTGCTTCAGTTCTGATAAAATACACCTTTTGTCGTTAGTAAATTTTTATGAGTACATCAACCACACCACAAAACGCCGTCGTCTTACTCTCGGGCGGGCTAGATTCCGTGACTTGCCTTTACTGGGCAAAAGCCAATTATGCCAACGTCACAGCGGTAAGCTTTAACTACGGTCAGCGCCACAATAGCGAACTTAATGCCGCCAAAAAAATTGCCGCGACTGCCCAAGTCAACCACCGTATTATTCATATTGATTTGGCACAGTTAGGTGGCTCGGCGTTGACCGATGCTTCGCTGGTGGTACCCGATGCCAAACAAACAGATTTTAGCGATAATCAGCATAATGACAGCATTCCAATCACCTATGTACCCGCGCGTAATACCATCTTTTTGTCGTATGCGCTGGCATTGGCAGAGGTGACACAGTCCAATGCCATTGTGATTGGCGTCAATGCAGTCGATTACTCAGGCTATCCTGATTGTCGTCCTGAATATATTGAAGCCTTTGAAAAGATGGCAAATCTCGCTACCAAAGCAGGTGTGATGGGCAATCATCTCCACATTGCAACGCCATTGTTGCATTTAAGTAAAGCAGAAATCATTAAGTTGGGGGTATCGCTGGGGGTGGATTATGCATTGACTGTGTCATGCTACCGCGCAGATAGCGAAGGGCGAGCCTGTGGGCACTGCGATAGCTGTTATTTACGACAGCAAGGTTTTTTACAAGCTGAAATAGATGACCCAACTATTTATCAGTAATCTATCATCATCAAATCCTGCCAGCTTTATTGCGTCAACGGTAAAGCTAGCCATTGTACGATTGAACACCTGCTGTTCTATACTGCTGTCTTTTATGAGGATAAACTATGAAACATTCAGCCATCGCAACCCTATTTGCTAGCATGGTTTTGCCGTTTGCCGCACATGCCGCCAACCCACAATACGTCAATGCTTGCGCTACCCAAATGACCGATAAACACATCACTGATGCCGCTTCTGCAAAAAAAGTATGTACTTGTGTGGTAGATGAACAATCGAAAATCACCCAAGCGCAAAAAAATGAGCTTGATACCTGGGTAAAAAGTGGCAAAGATGTTCGCCAAAACAAAACCTTCCAAACCATCAGTGCGCGTATGAAAGCGTGTGGCAACGGCGTTAAATTTAATAAAGCCCGTCCCTAATCGGCTACAATCAAGTCCATAATCGATAGAGCCGCGCCACCAGACCAGTTGTTTACTGGTCTTTTTTTGTTTTGTCGCATGAAGAAGTTTGTACTCAATCTGGCTTTCTGATATTGTTAATTCAATTTTTGCTTGGGAAATGCCCATGACTCAACTACCCAATTTTTTGGTCACCATTGTGGAAGCGGATACCAGCCGTCATGCTACAGCGCAGCCGCAATTTATCCAGCGTCAAATCAACCTGCCAGCATATGCCAAACAAGCAGACAAAGGCTTGATTCTGTACTTTTATCCAAAAGACAACACCTCAGGCTGTAGTGTACAAGCGCAAGATTTTAGCCAGCATTTGACTCAACTGCAGCAGCTTGGCTATCAAGTCATTGGCGTATCAAGAGATAGTGTCAAAAGCCATGAAAAATTTATCAGCAACCAACAGATTAATTTTGCACTGGTGAGTGATACCGATGAACAACTTTGCCAATATTTTGGCATCATTGCCGAAAAAAAACTGTACGGCAAAGTCAGCCTTGGCGTGGTACGTTCAACCTTAATTTTCGACAACGCCGGCAAACTGGTTTATGAGATGCGTAATGTCCGCGCCAAGGGGCATATTGATAAATTACTTGCGATATTACCCACCCTTTAACTCAAATTAAGCCAAACACCTTATTTTATTTTGATTTTTTGACTCGAGATCACTCATTGTATGTCCGTGAACCAATTTTTTAAAAATATCTATCACGACTTGTATTATGACGTCTATAAAGCAGTCGGTGGTTCGCTCGAAGATGAAGCGGTTAATTGGCCGCTGTATCTCTCCAAACTTGCCAGTACAGGCATCAAAATTATGGTACTGTTGGCTATTTTGGGCGTGGTCTATCGGTTAAGTTTGTTGCTCATCAATTCTGCCCGTTTTATCGCCAAAGACAGTAAATACAGCCAATCGTTAAGGCTCATCGCACGGTTGATGTGGTTATTTTCAAGTTTGCTTGCGGTGATGAGTCAGCTTAATTTTGAACCTGAAACAGTCAAAGCCACTGCCAAAGCCGGTATTTGGTCAGTGATTTTTTATATGGCGTGGTACAACCTCGGCTATTTGATGCAAAAAATGCTCAAAAATTATGGGCTAAACGCGTCGATTGAACAATTACTGCATAATTTGTTGTCCATGCTCATCATCGTATTATGGATTGCCTCGGTGATGTCGCAGTTTGGTTTTGATATTGTGTCTGTGGTCGCAGGTCTTGGAATTGCAGGTATCGCAGTGGGTTTTGCGGCACAAGCCACACTTGCCAACTTTATTGCCGGTATCACCATTTTGATTGAGCAGTCATTTCAAGTCGGTGATTGGGTCAGCATTAATGAAAAAGAAGGCAAAGTGGTGCAAATCGCCTTGCGCACTACCCAAATTTTGACCCGTGACAATATCACCGTGATTTTCCCCAATTCAACCGTTGCCTCAGCCGAAGTCATTAATTTGACTGCCAAAAATCTGATTCGTTTTGATATTGAAGTGCGTATCGCGTTGGAAGCTAATATTGAAAGCGCTCGCGCTATTATTCTTGATATTTTAGCCAACACCAAAGAGGTATTAGAGCGTCCTGCGCCCACAGCGACAGTGGATAAAATTGGCGATTTTGGGGTGTTTTTTATCGTGCGGTTTTGGGTCAATCCGCCACACGTGTCTCGAATGCCATTTATCAAAGAAAATCTACGCGAACAAATCAAAGTAGCACTCGATGATGCCGGCATTGCCACACCTTACCCTCATATGCAGCTTTTAATGCCAAGCGCAATGCCAAGCGAAGCAGCCCCATCGGTAAAAACTTCTCCATAATTTCAGACATTCTGTCATTTGTCCTTTGCTAATCATGCTAAAATACGCCATTAATCAACTTTGACTTTTTTTGGCAGTATTTATGACAGACAGCAATACAACGCCCGTTGGGCAAACTTTTCACATTGTCATCACTTGTGCCGATGGGCTAGAGATTCCCCTGCAAACTGAGCTGGCAAGCTTTGGTATAGATACACAAATTGAGCGCACGGGTCGGCTGATGGCGACATTGACGCTAGCGCAGATTTATCAAGTTTGTCTATGGTCTCGTGTGGCATCGCGGGTATTGTTACCACTGGGCAAAAAGAACATCAATCCCGAGTACGATATTGCAGAACAGCTCTATACCTTTGCCAAAACGGTCAAATGGACCCAGTTATTTGATTTGGAACAAACCTTTGCGATTCGTTTGACCCTAGATAAGCGCGTACAAGCCAACCAGCAATTCACCATGCTGCGCGTTAAAGATGCGATTGCCGACCAATTTAACGAGCAGTTCGGTCGTCGCCCCAATGTCGATAAAAACCCCGATTTTGGCATTGTCGCTACGGTGGGTGACAAACAAGCTGAATTGTATTTAGACTTATCAGGTACCAGTTTGCACCGCCGTGGTTATCGTGCTGCGATGACTGAAGCACCACTCAAAGAAAACTTGGCGGCTGCCCTGCTCTATAGCGTGAATTTTCACACCACCCAATTTGACAGTATCGTCGACCCGATGTGTGGCTCAGGCACGCTGATTATTGAAGCCTTGCTGATGAGCGCGGATTATGCTGTAGGACTGGATAAAGCCGATAGCCAATTTGGGTTTTATGCATGGCAACATCATGATACTGACCTTTGGGAGCGTATGGTGCAAGACGCGCAAACCCGTTTTCATCATCGCCTAAATGCCATGGCAAATGGCGAGATGCCCGCGGTATTTGCTTTTGATATGGACGCAGGCGCGGTTCGAGCCACGCATAAAAATTTAATCGCCGCAGGTTTGACGCCTATCATCAACCGTATTACCTTGCAGCAGCGCTCACTGGCGACCCTTAATTTGGCACTAGAAAAACAAGTCAATGGCTGGGTCAATCCCCTGTTTATCACCAACCCACCGTATGGTGAGCGTCTGGGTGAACAAGAATTGATTAAACCCTTGTATCAAGGTCTGGGTAAAAAACTACAAGCCCTGTTTGCAGATAGCCCTGCCAAAGTGACTTTGGGTGTCCTCGCTGCCAAAGTTGAACAAGCCGACGTACTACCCCTTGCCGAGCCAAAAACCCTACGCTGTCACAATGGTGCTATCACCGTTTATTTTCGTTATGGTGAGCTGTTAAAGAGTAAAGACACACCGCTGATTACGCGCTTTGAAAAACGTGAAATCGCCGTAGAAGAAGGTCAAGATTTTATCAATCGACTACAAAAAAATCTTGCCAATCTGCGCAAGCTGGCTCATAAACAAGCCGTGACCAATCTGCGTGTATACGATGCCGATTTGCCCGACTTTAAAGTAGCAGTGGATGTATATGGCGAATTTGTGCATGTGCAAGAATATGCCGCCCCTAAATCAATCCCGTTAGAGACCGCCAAAAAGCGCTTTAATCTAGCGCTGCATGGCGTGCGTGAAGCCTTGCAAGTAAACCGTGAGCAAGTGTTTATCAAAACCCGCGCCCGCCAATCCGGCAATGAGCAGTATGAGAAAAAAGCCAATTCGGGTAAATTCCATGTGGTCAGCGAGCCAACCGCCAACAACCAACGGGCGTATTTTTTGGTGAACTTTAGCGATTATTTGGATACAGGGTTATTCCTTGACCATCGCAGCATCCGAAAAATTATTGCAGAAAACTCACGCGGTAAAACGGTGCTTAATCTGTTTGCTTATACTTGTACTGCCAGCGTTCATGCGGCATTGGGCGGGGCAAAAGCGGTGACATCGGTGGATTTATCACAAAACTATCTGGATTGGGGACGCAAAAATTTTGCCCTAAACGGCTTGCCAGATTTGCCAAGCTACCAGTTTATTGCCCAAGATATTTTTGAATGGATTAAAAGCAATACTGAGCAGTACGATGTGATTTTTATCGATCCGCCGACTTTTTCTAATTCCAAGAAATTTCAAGGTACCTTTGATGTGCAGCGCGACCATGTACCACTCATCAACCGTGCCATGAATCGCTTATCCGCTGAAGGCGTGCTGTATTTTTCTAACAATTTTACCAAGTTTGTGCTCGATGACGAAATCAACAACCGTTATCACGTTGAAGAAATGACCAGCCAAACCATCGGCTTTGATTTTGATAGTAAACGCCCTATTCACCAGTCGTGGGCAATTCGTCATAAGTAATTGATAATTTACGATAAAAAAGATGACTAGTAATAAAAAGCGATGGTTAATTAAGTTTAGCCATCGCTTTTTTATGTTGATAAACCTTTATTATTTATCTAGTGCTTTGCTTTCGATAATCCTATCTAATACATACAAGTTGCCATAGCCTTTGGTATCGGTCGGTGGGGTGCGATAGCGAGTCAAGCGTAAAACCCGCTGTGCGCTTTCATCATGACGATAACCCATGATGGGCGCATCGAGAAGATACCATTGACCCACCGCTGTTTTTAGTCCCTGATTGTCATAATTGATGTCGCGCACTTCTAGGCACTTTTTATCGGTGACGTTGTCGCAATACTGCCATTTGGGTTTGACCTCCAAAAATACGGTTTCCCCTTTGCCGTATTTTACTTCAGGCTTTAATTTACCTACCCACTGAAGCCAGCTACCATCAGCCGTGGTTTGCGACAATACTGCATCTACTTGAGTTTCCATTATTTGTAGCTCACTTGGGCTTTGCATCTGTTTAGCAAGCCATTGTTCCCGTGCTTGCAATTCACCACAACCCATTAAAGTACTAATACCTGTCCCAATGGGTTGCATGGTATTTTTGCTTAGGCTATATTGATTTGATAGTTGGTTACAGCCTACATTATAGGTTATGTGATTTTGGTTAAAGTTTAGCGTGACTTTGCCATTCTGTGTTTGCAAGTATGAACCATTCCACGTAATCGGGTCTGTGCTATTGATATTGTTAAGCTGCCAATCATAACTCTGTAAAGAATTAGTGGTGGGGGTAGAGCCGATAAAGATGGGCAACTGCACGTATGGCACTCTTTCACTAGGGGCTGATGGGTTAGTATTCACCGTTTGGCAACCCGTCAGGGCAAGCATGAGCAATGCGCTGGTTTTAAAGCTACCTTTAACTTGATTGTTTATCATTCTTTATATCCATTATTACGCCATTAATTGAAGTTTAGCCAAATATTTATGGTTACTCAGCATCCGTTCTGTAAATTTAGTTCAGTACCTTTAAGTTTAGTTGAGTATATTTAATGGGAGAGTTGGCATAAAAAAACCCAGTCAAGCGACTAGGTTTTTGATTTTAAACTTAACATAAACAGTCTTAACATAAACAGTTATTTATTCGGTTGTGGCGTGGTGCGTAGATAAGGCTTAATTTCTTTATGACCTTTTGGGAATTTCGCGGCGATTTCTTCATTTTTGACGCTTGGCGGGATAATCACATCGTCCCCGTCTTGCCACTCAACTGGCGTTGCAATGCCATAATTATCTGACAATTGCAAGGCATCAATCACCCGTAAAATTTCATTGAAGTTACGACCTACGGCGGCTGGGTAAGTGAAAGTTAACCGCAGTTTATGCTGTGGATCGATAATGAATACGCTACGAACCGTGTGCGTGGTTGACGCATTTGGGTGAATCATGTCGTAAGCTTCCGATACTTTTTTATCGGCGTCTGCAATGATGGGGAAATTCACCTCGCAGCCTTGGGTTTCTGAGATATCGCCCGCCCAAGCTTTGTGATCTTCGACGCTATCGACTGATAAAGCAATCGGTTTGACATGGCGCTTTTTGAATTCATCACCCAATGATGCCGTGCGTCCTAACTCCGTGGTACAAACTGGGGTAAAGTCTGCCGGATGTGAGAATAAAACCACCCAATTATCACCTTGCCAATCGTAAAAATTGATATTCCCTTCGGTGGTTTGTGCGTCAAAATTTGGTGCCGTGTCGCCAATTCGTAATTGTGCCATCGCTGACTCCTTATAATTTGATTAATCGTATATGGTTATTGTTTGATATCGGTCTATCACAGAGACTCAGTAAAATTTTAACAGATTCTAAATTCATTAATCATGACTTTTTGCGAATCTTTGTTTCTAAAAAGTCATAAGCGCGCTACGATTGACTGTTTTATAGTAGAGGTTTTAATCAAATTCCGCGGTCTTTAAAAACCGCGCGACCACGTTAAACTGTCCAGCGGTGGTATCTTCTTCATACATGGCTTGGCGAAACGCATTGGAATTGGCAATGCCTGAGGTATACCAAGCAATATGTTTACGAGCGATACGACACCCCGAGTATTCACCATAAAACGCATAAATCTCCTGCAAATGGCTCAATACAATCTCTTTTAACTCATCCATCGTTTGACTGGGCAGGATTTCACCAGTCTTTAGATAATGCGCAATATCACGAAAAATCCAAGGCTGCCCTTGCCCTGCTCGCCCAATCATAATGCCATCGGCGCCTGTTTGCTCATATACTTGTTTGGCCTTTTGCGGGCTGTCGATATCCCCATTGACAATAACAGGAATGGTGAGAAGATTTTTGACTTCTTTAATTAACTCATAGCGAGCGCTGCCTAGATATTTATCTTCGCGGGTGCGTCCATGTATCACAATCATGGCGATACCTGCCGCTTCTGCCATTTTTGCCACACGCAAAATATTTTCTTCGCCATTGGCATAGCCTAGACGGGTTTTTAGCGTGACTGGTACATCCACTGCATTGACCGTGGCATCCAATAGTCGCTTGACCAAGTCTTCATCTTTGAGTAGCGCTGAACCGGCAAGCTTTTTGCATACTTTTTTTGCGGGGCAACCCATATTGATATCGACAATTTGCGCCCCATTGGCAACTTGATAGCGAGCGGCTTCGGCGATTTTTTCTGGGTCTGAGCCAGCGATTTGCGCAGAAATAGGCGCGATTTCACCGTCAAAATTGGCACGATACAGCGTTTTGTGATGGGCAAACAAAGTGGCATCAGACGTCATCATCTCTGACACCGCATGCCCTGCGCCAAAGGACTTAGCTAGCATGCGAAAAGGCTTGTCAGTGACGCCTGCCATCGGCGCAACGATGATGCGGTTGGCGATGGTCTGGTCGCCGATATTGAGGGGAGTGAGCAATGGATGGTTGCACATAAATAAAAAAGCATGATGGGCTCAAAAATGGGGGAATATTATAACTTTTATCACTCGTGCTTTGGCGAAAAATATCACGTATTTAGTGCAAATCCGCAATTCCCCCTCTTTTAAACAATCGGGTGAGTTTTTATATCAATTTTTACGATTTTTTATTTGTTTGTCATATAGACTTAACCCAATAGAAGTTTAATAGTGTCATACTCATCAATTTATTAGGCATAGATTTAGATTTAGATGTAGATTTAGACATAGAAATGGGCATAAACATATGTTAAAACAGCTTAAACTTTGGTATCGAGGCGGTAGGTATGTCAATGGCGAAGTGGTTTATCAGCTGCCCCATTGGTCTGCTAGAGTGGCTCGTCGTACGGTTGATTTTGTTTCGCTTGAATGGAAGTGGTTATTGGCATTTTTATGCCTAATCATGATAATTCTTATTATCGCTATTTGATTCGTCGCTATTTGATTTGTCGATATTTTACCCATTTCGCCATGCCAATTTGGGCAAAATTTTCAACTTGATAACGAGCAGCTTCGGTTAAAAGTGAGTGTGTCAAAATATATAGTCCAATTACTTACTAATCTTAAAAAAATGCTCTAGCATATTCTATCACACCCTTTGGTATATCATTCGTTAATAGCAATACTCGAAGCGCACCTTCAGGCACTTCAAACGGAGCTTGTATGCCAAATTTTTCGGCAGATTCATAACCAAACTTTGCATAATAATTTGGATGTCCCAACACAACGACACACGGATAATCTAATTTTTTGATTTGCTCATGAGCAACGTTTATCAAAGTTGTACCGATTCCTTGATTTTGATTGGTAGGCGCTATCGACAATGGGGCGAGTGCCAAAACTTTCGTTTTATCCACTATTGCCTCACTAAACATAATATGTCCAACAATATTGCCCTGCTCATCACACGCAACCAAAGCTAAATTTGGCAAAAAGGCAGTATCTGTTCGTAATTTTTGCACTAAAAAATGCTCTTGATGGTCGCTATATTCTGCATCGGCAAACGCAAATTGAATTAATGTTTGAATGAAGTCAAAATCTTTATTTTCTTCAACACGAACTTGGTAAATACCCATTTTCATCTCCAGTTAATCATGACTTTTTGATTAAATATTGCTATAATAGCAAGTTTGATTATCTACAACCAAACCTATTTCTATGACCGAAAAAATCCCTGTTGTTCAACATTTTCAACCTCAAACCAACAAAACCAATCTACTTGGCATGAGTAAGGCTGAACTTGGACAATTTTTTGCCAAGCTAGGCGAAAAACCGTTTCGCGCTACCCAAGTGATGAAGTGGATTTATCAATTGGGCGTGACCGATTTTTATCAAATGACGAATTTGTCCAAAAAACTACAAGAAACATTGGATGAAGTGGCAACTGTCACCCCACCTACTGTCAAGTTTAAACAATTTAGCGAAGATGGCACCCGCAAATGGGTGTTTGAAGTAGCAGGTGGCTCGCTGGTGGAAACTGTACTTATCCCAGCTGACGATAACAAACAATTTGGACGTAAAACCTTATGTATTTCCTCGCAAGTCGGCTGTGCGCTTGACTGCTCGTTTTGTAGCACCGGTAAACAAGGCTTCGAGCGGGACTTATCGCCTAGCGAAATTATCGGACAGCTGTGGGTTGCCAACCAGTCTTATATGGAAAATGTGCCTGTCACTGAACGTGAAAATCGGGTCACTAATGTGGTGATGATGGGCATGGGTGAACCCCTGTTAAATTATGAGCCTGTGGTAGCCAGTATGTCATTGATGCTCGATGATTTTGGTTTTGGCTTGTCTAAACGCCGCGTTACTCTATCAACATCGGGCATCGTGCCAAAGATGTATGAGCTCGCCAAAGACATTGATGTAGCACTTGCTATCAGCCTACATGCACCCAATGATGAACTGCGGAACGAACTGGTACCCATCAATAAAAAATATCCACTCAAAGAGCTGATAGCCGCCGCCAAATCTTATGTATATGACGAAAATCCCCGTCATAAAAAGCATGTCACCATCGAATATGTGATGTTAAAAGACGTCAATGACACGGATGAGCACGCCCGTCAGCTGGTCAATCTGCTCAAAGATTTGCCCTGCAAAATCAATTTAATTCCATTTAATCCGTTCCCGCATGCGCCTTACGGACGCTCTAGTAACAATCGCATCCATGCGTTTAGCAATATCTTGAACCAAGCAGGCTTTGTCTGTACCATTCGCCAAACCCGCGGCGATGACATTGATGCGGCATGTGGACAGTTGGTTGGACAAGTGACCGATAAGACCCGCCGAGCAAAACAGTGGCAAGAAAAAGTGTCCAAAACGTTACAATCTAAAGCATCTCATTAAATCTTTTATCATTATAATAGTTTGGCGTGATAAAGGCGCAAGTTAGCCTTATCGGTTGGTGTTATCAAGGTTTTTTTGCTATAGTAATAGCCATTTTTAATTATAGGCTTGTTTTTGCCATTGGGTTTTATCGACAATTAAAATTGGTTATCGACTGTCAAAATTTTTAATTATTCAATTTAGTTCATTTGATTATGAGTAAGTTTGTTATGCCACCATGTCACTCACGTCAAACTCATTTATACCACAGTCAACCGGCTATTTTGTGTCAATTACACGACAACGATATAGACGACGATAAAATGCCTGGCAAATCAAACTTTTTATCGAAGGTTTTTGCCGCAGGTATGATTGGCCTTTCAAGCCTCACCATTTGTCTAACCGGTTGTACCACTACCCGACAAGTCACCACGCAGACAGTTACTGCCAGTGACCCCAGTCGTTGGGAAAAAAATCCAGAAGAAATCGCCAGAATTCGCACCGCGATTGCCGCTGAATATATTCGTGGTGGTAAATTAGACGATGCCAAACGACAGTTAGAAAGTGCATTAAAGTCTTATCCAAAGTCAGCAGAAGCCAATGATATGATGGGCGTGTTATTGCAGCAAGAAGGCAGCCCGCGCAATATGCAAAAAGCCGAAGCTTATTTTAAAAATGCTATCGCCCTCAATCCTGACTTTAGTCAAGCAAACAACAACTATGGCGTCTATCTCGCCCAACTTAGTCGTAACCAAGAAGCGATTGCCCAGTTTCAAATTGCCGGTTCTGCGTTAGGGTATGACGGTCGTGCCAGTGCGTTAGAGAATTTAGGGCGTACAGCATTAAAGGTCAAAAACAAACCACTGGCGATACAGTCATTTATCAAAGCACTCGATGCCAATCGCCAAAGCATCGTCGCCCGTACAGAGCTGATTGATATTTTATTGACCGATGGCAAATTTTTGGAGGCGCAGGCACTGTATAATGATTTGGTTAAAATTATTGGTCAAGCCAACCTTGACCCGCGCACTTTATCGCAAGGGATTAGGCTTGCCAAACTTGCGAACAATCCTATCGAAATGCAAAAATTAGCGCAGCAGCTTTTAGACCGCTATCCCCTTAGCGATGAAGCAAAGCAGATTCGTTCTGGACTTTTAACCCCAACGTCAACTTGGAAATAAGATGGAAAACAGCAATAACACCGACAATCAACAAAACTCTACCCCTGTTCATGACACAACCCAACTGTTGGGTCAGCGTTTTAAACAAGCCCGTGAGAAAAAAGGCTTATCGATTGACGATGTGGCTGCCAAAACTTTCATTTTAAAAAGTCATCTTCGGGCGCTTGAAGCCAATGATTTTGACGCCTTGCCACAGCCTACCTTTGCGCGCGGTTTTGCCACTACCTATGGGCGTTTTTTGGGTTTGGATAAAAATCTGGTCGCGCAAAGTTTTGATGCCCAGTACCCCGCTACCCTCAAACAAAAATATGCCACGGTCATCAATGCCCCGATGCAGCCGATGGGTACGCTTAATCGTGAAGCGCGTCCCAGTGTGCGTATTAACCCTTTTGTCATTGGTGGGATTTTATTGGTATTGGGGCTGGCGATTTTTATTTTTAATAAAGTTAGCAAAGCACATAATGACTCGGTTGACCAAGCGCCTGCTAGCGCTGTTGTCAGTATGCCAACCCAAGACCAAGTCAGCGGTGCGTCGCTTAACAATGCAGGCTCAGCGATTGTGACAAACACAGTAACTGCTAGTGGGTTACCCGCCACCGGATCTGCCATTACTGGTGTCGCGGTGAGTGCTGATAACGCCAGTGGTACAGCAGCGACAGGACAAGCTGGTGCCAAAGCTTCGATTGACATTTTTGTGAAAGACACCACCAAAATCACCATTGTCGATGCGACAGGCAATACGATTTTAGATGGCGAGCAAGCACGCGGTAGTTACCAATTGACAGGTCAAGCGCCGTTTCAAGTCAATATCGACAAAGCCAGCAACGTGAGCTTGGATTTGAACAAACAACCGATTAAATTAAGCAATTATGCCCAAAACGATAAAGCCAATTTTACGTTAAAACCTTAACGGCTTATCACTTTAAAAATACGCTAAATCATTCGTTATAATAGTTATAATAATAGGAACGCCTATGTCAGCGCATAACCCCATCAAACGTAAACTCACCAAAAAAATCTACGTCGGTAATGTCGCAGTAGGCGGTGACACCCCCATTAGTGTGCAAAGTATGACTAATACTGATACCTGTGATGTCGATGCCACTGTGGCACAGATTCAGCGCTGTGTCGATGCCGGTGCTGACCTGATGCGCGTCTCCACGCCAACGATGGAAAGTGTAAAAGCCTTTGCTGAAATCAAAAGACAAGTCGCTGTGCCCCTGGTAGCAGACGTTCATTTTGATTATAAAATTGCACTGGCGGTGGCTGATGCGGGTGCAGACTGCTTACGTATCAACCCAGGTAATATCGGCAATGAACAAAAGGTGCGTGAAGTGATTGCCGCCGCCAAACATCATGGCATCAGTATGCGTATTGGCGTAAACGCGGGGTCGCTAGAAAAAGACATCCAAAAAAAATATGGCGAACCTACAGGTGAGGCCATGCTTGAGTCGGCGATGCGCCATATTGATATTTTAGATCGTAATAACTTTGACCAATTTAAAATCTCAGTCAAAGCCAGTAATGTGTTTTTAACCATGGATGCGTATCGGTTGATTTCTGCACAAGTTGACAATCCCTTGCATCTAGGTGTGACAGAAGCGGGGGTGTACCGCACCGGTACCGTTAAGTCTGCCATTGCCTTAGGCGGACTACTGCTAGAAGGTATTGGCGATACCATGCGTATTTCGCTAGCTGCTGAGCCAGAAGAAGAAATTAAAATCGGTTTTGATATCTTAAAATCCCTCGGTATCCGTAGTAATGGGGTGAATTTTATCGCCTGCCCCAGCTGCTCACGCCAAGAGTTTGATGTGATTCGGGTGATGATGGACTTAGAAAAACGCCTAGAGGATATCCGTGAACCAATGGATGTATCGGTGATTGGCTGTAAAGTCAATGGTCCAGGGGAAGCCAAAGAATCGGATATCGGCGTGGTGGGTGCCAGTCCAAATAGCCTAGTATATAAAAATGGGGAAAAATCACATTTGATTGATACCACCAAGCTTGCTGACGAGATTGAAGCCATGGTCCGTCAAAAAGTGGCTGAGCGTGAAGCCCAGCGCGCCAATGAAATTTTACGGGTTAAATAATTTTTGTATCGTTTATTTTTTAGTTTGCATTCTTGGGAAATTGACCATGTTAAAATCCATTAAAGGTTTTAATGATATCTTACATATTGAGACAGAATCTACGCGCCCATCGAGCGAATGGCGCCAACTTGAAAGCACCCTTGTCGATGTGCTCAATCAATTTGGCTTTGAGCAAATACGCCTCCCAATCGTTGAAGAAACCCAGCTATTTGCCCGTGCGATTGGCGATGCCACTGACATTGTCGATAAGGAAATGTATAGTTTTTATGACAAATCCAACCCACCCACGGCATTGACGCTACGCCCTGAAGGCACGGCAGGCGCGGTACGTGCCGTGGTGGAGCATAACTTATTGCGGGGTGACAATCCAAAACTTTGGTACATTGGTCCTATGTTTCGCTATGAACAACCGCAAAAAGGCCGTTATCGTCAGTTTCACCAATTAGGGGTTGAGAGTTTTGGCAGTGAATTGGCGGATGCTGATGCTGAGCTCATTATCATGACCTACCAAATGTGGCAAAAATTGGGTATTTTAGATGTGGTGCAACTTGAGATTAATAGCTTGGGTGAGATAGACGAACGACTGTCGTATCGCAAAGCCTTGGTGGATTTTTTAACCGATAAAAAATCTCAATTAGATGAAGATAGTCAGCGCCGCTTAACCACCAACCCACTACGTATTTTGGATAGTAAAGATAAAAACACCCAACAAATTTTAGAGAATGCCCCAAAGCTTGCTGACTTTTTGGGGGCAGCAAGCCAGCAGCATTTTGAAGCCTTGCAACATTATCTTAAAGCAGTCGGCATCAATTTTGTGATTAATCCAAAACTGGTACGCGGTTTAGATTATTACAATAAAACCGTATTTGAATGGACGACTGACCAGTTGGGTAGCCAAGCGACAGTATGTGCTGGGGGTCGTTATGACGGTCTTATCGGACAAATCAAATCCATTGGCAGTGATAAACCAGCCGCTTCCGAGCCTGCAGTAGGTTTTGCCATGGGGCTTGAGCGTTTGTTGTTACTCATGCAAAAGGTACAGCCGTTTGAGGCAACGCCGGCCTGTGATGTATTTGTGGTCGCCCATCCTGATGTTTACACCGATGCGATCAAATTTGCCCATGAGCTGCGTACACGACGTTCAAATCTTCGCGTGAAAATGGCGAGTGCCACGAGTTTAAAAGCGCAAATGAAAAAAGCCGACAAATCAGGTGCGCAATTGTCAGTGATCATCGCGCAAGATGAAGTCGCCAATCAGCAAATTACCATCAAAAAAATGGCAACCGGTGACCAAATTACGGTCGCGAGTGACATGCTTTTTAGCGAGAATCCAGATTTTATCTAATCTATCCGATTGAGCCAAATTTGATGGGTAACTTATATCAGTAATTTTTTGAAAGGCTTTATGTAATGGTTAAAGACGTACAACCTAAGCTAGTAAATGATGAACAGCAATCCTTAGGCGCGCTTAAACAATATGGTGGCTATATTTTATCCGCTATTATATTGGTATTAGCGGGTTATTTTGGCTGGACTTACTGGCAAAAGCATGGCGGCAATATAGATACCGCAGCGGCGAACGATTTTGCCAAAATTCAAAGCGACCAAAACAACATTGAGACCCTAACCACCCAAGCTGCCAGCGATACCAAAGCACAAGCGCAACTGACTACGGCGCAAACCAATTTGGACAAAGACTTGGGCGAATTTGTGGCTAACCATGATAATTCGGTTTATACATGGCAAGCCTTGATGCTGCAAGCCAAACAGCAAACCGATAAAAATGATTTAAAAGCGGCGGCGGCAACGCTACAAAAAGCATCTCAGTTAACGCTCAAGGATGATGGGCTAAAAGCCATTGCCATTTTGCGCCAAGCACAAGTGCTATTGTCAGACAATCAAGCGGATGCGGCACAAAAACGCTTACAAAGCCCCTTACCTGCTGCCTTTGAAGCCAGTAAACTTGAGATTTTGGGGGACATTGCCAACCAACAAGGTGATAAAAAAGCGGCGGCTACTCATTATCAAAAGGCTTGGCAATTGATTGAACAACGTAATCAAAACAACCCAAACCCCCAAGACCGTGCATTGCTACGTATCAAAATGGAAAGCCTAGGCTTAAGCGTCAAACAACCTGATTTAACTGGGGGCGTACTCGCTAAGCCTACCCAAGCTGAAAAAACTGCCCCTGCTGCAGCAATCGCATCTGCGCCCGCAGTTGCGTCAAGCACAAAATAGGCACACATAGCTAAAAAATAGGCAAAAAATCTTAACCTGACAAAACTCTTAAATGGCAATATTTAAATTTCACCGTACGTTACGAGATAAACAATGACGACCATAACAACAACAAAATCGACACCCTTATCGACAAACTTAATGAAACCTGCCGTATTTGCAACCGCCTTGGTGGTAGCGATGACCCTGACAGGTTGTGACAAGTTTAAAAAATCTGACAATGTCCATAAACCTGCCGCACTTGTGAAACTCGCTAGCAGTCAAAATGTGATTTCCCCACTGTTTAGTCAAGGCAGTAATACAAAAGTTAGCAAACGCTTTGGCAGTTTGCGCAATAAAACCACCATCAGCCAGCAACCTACCGCCTTTCGCGTGGCGTATGACAACAATGGCTATGTGAATGCGTTAGCAGACGGTAGCGTGCAAGCGTTTGATGGGCAAGGCAAAGTGCTTTGGAGTACCAAGCTCAAGCAAGGCCTAATGTCAGGGGTGGCGCTAGATGAACAATCTCGCGTAGCCGTGGTCAGTGACAGCAAAGGGGTCATCATTGCGTTAGACAGAATGACTGGCAAAGTTATTTGGAAAACGCCGTTGGACACCGCAACCCTATCCCCTGCCCTAATCAGCCAAAACCGTGTCATCACCCTTGGCAATGATGGTAAAATTAGTGCGCTGTCGCTAGAGTCTGGCGCGCCTATTTGGACTTTTAACACCCAAAATCCAAATTTAAGCGTTCGCGGTAGTGCCACGCCGATTTTGTTCAATCGCAATACGGTACTGGTGTCGACAGCCGATGGTCGTATCCATGCTTTAAACATCGATAATGGCGTACCCATTTGGTCAAAACGTTTTGGTATTAGCAAAGGCAGTAGTGATATCGAAAAAATTTCTGATGTAGATGCCACCCCCGTACTAGATGGCAATATGCTGTACGTTGTGTCTTATAGCGGTCAGTTAGTCGCTGCTGATATGGCTTCCCAGCAGCTTAGTTTTGTCAAAGAGTTGGCGAGCTTAAAATCAGTCGGCACAGATGCTAGCCAAGTTTACGCCACTTCGCTCGATGGCGAATTGGTAGCGATGGATAAAATGACAGGCACGGTTAATTGGCAAACCGATAACTTGTCTTATCGTGGCTTAAGTAACGCGGTGAGTATCGGTAACTATGTGGTGGTTGGTGATGCCATGGGTTATTTGCATGTATATGACCGCACCTCAGGGGCACTGGTTGACAGAAAACAGGCCAAATCCGACGTGGCGGTATTACAGTTTATCAATAACCGTCTGATTGCCCAAAGCGCAAATGGCGCATTTAGTGTTTGGCAAGTAAATCGTTAATTGTTAAACTGTTGACGCATTTAGCGGTTTTGGTGATTGGGTTAGCAGCCCATACTGATAAAAGTGTGAGTTTAAATGGCAACCCAGCATTGCAGCGCGATGTTGGGTTTGTTAAGTTATAGAAATAATGAATTTTTCAAGCATGTTTAAAATCTTGCTTGTTGAAAATCTTGCTTGTTTAAAATTTTGGAAATTAAATTTATGAAACCAGTTGTTGCCTTGATTGGCCGTCCGAACGTTGGCAAGTCCACCCTATTTAATCAGTTGACCCGCAGTCGTCAAGCCTTGGTTGCTGATTTGGCAGGTCTGACCCGCGACCGTCAATATGGCGATGCAACCTTTGAAGAAAAATCCTTTATCGTCATCGATACCGGTGGTATTGGCGAAGTGGATGAAGGTGACGGCACCATTGATGATTATATGTCGCACCAATCGCATACCGCTATCCATGAAGCAGATATCATTGTATTTGTGGTTGATGGGCGCGCAGGTATCACAGGCGCCGATGAAGTCATCGCCAAACAGCTTCACACCCTTGGCAAGCCCGTGTTTTTAGCCGCCAATAAAATGGATGGCGTCCATGAAGCGGCGATTCATGAATTTTATGCGTTAGGTTTTGGTGAACCATTTCCCATGGCAGCCAGTCACGGACGTGGGGTGGGCAATTTATTAGAAGCCGTCACTGCTAATATGCCCACCGATGACCAAGAAGAACAAGCACCTGATGGCTTACGTATCGCCATCATTGGCAGACCCAACGTCGGCAAATCTACGCTTGTCAATCGCTTGCTTGGTGAAGAACGTGTGGTGGTTTTTGATATGCCAGGTACCACGCGCGATAGTATCTATATTCCTTACGAGCGTGACAACAGACATTATGTGTTGATTGATACCGCGGGCGTGCGTCGCCGTGGACGTATTGATGAAAAAGTTGAAAAATTTTCTGTGGTAAAAACCTTGCAAGCCATCAAAGATGCCCATGTGGTCATCGTGGTCATTGATGCGCAAGAAGGCATTACCGATCAGGATTTGAACTTGTTGGGCTACGCTCTAGAAGCAGGTCGCGCGATGGTACTTGCCATCAATAAATGGGACGGGCTTGACCAAGACCAAAAGAATTTTGTCAAAATTGAAATGGATCGACGTTTTAACTTTATCCCTTATGTAAAAGTGCATTTAATCTCTGCGCTTCATGGGACGGGTGTTGGCAATCTTTACCCATCGATTCACCGTGCCTATGATGCTGCAATGTTTGATATTTCCACCAGTCGCTTGACCCAAATTCTGCAAGATGCGGTTACTGCACACCAGCCCCCTATGGTAGGCGGGCGACGCATTAAACTTCGATTTGCACATTTAGGCGGTCATAATCCACCGATTATTGTGATTCATGGCAATCAGACCAGCCAAGTGCCAAACAGTTATCGTCGCTACCTAGAAAACGAATTTCGCAAAGTATTCAAGCTTGAAGGTACCCCGATTCGGGTTGAGTTTAAACAAAACGCCAATCCTTATGCAGGTCGCACCAATACCATGACGGATGCGCAAAAAGAACGTAAACGTCGAGAGGTGCAAAAATTCAAAAAACGCAGCAAAAAACGTTAAGGCGATGTTAAGATTGGCGTTTTAAGGGATGAGTGAATGGTACAGAAGAGTTTAGGTTATCAAATTGCGGTAAAGCGTATCATTGCGCTACCCTTTTTATTGGTTTTATTTATTTGCCTTGCGATTTATACCTTAGTCGACTTGACCCAAACGGTGCAATCTGAAATCAAACAGGCGAGTAGGATAAATTATCTACTTGCCCAGTCTACTGCCAGCAATCCTAACAGTGTGACAACCACCAGCGTTGACAAACTGTTAAGCGAAATGCCGCAGTACGAAAGCATTGTATTTTTTCCATTTGATCAGCAGCAGCATCCGACCACCCGTCCGATTAAAGTCACTGAAGTGCTTTTTGAGCGCTATTACGGACTGAGCGAACCTGTTAAAATTAATTTGTTGAAATTAACGCCCAATCAAAAAAATACTAAAGTAGACCAGCTAATTGGCTATAGTAATCTTACCCTTGACCTACAAACCATTCGCCAGCAATGGTTTTGGCAACATTTACCGTTAATGCTTGTGCTATCATTTATTGCGCTGCTAAATTTGTGGTTTGTGGTGCAAAAGGTACAAAATTTAACCCATCGCTTGCCGAAACTTGAAAATTTAAGCCATCACATTTTGCAAGATGAATTTTCACAGGCAGAGGCGTATCAGCTGCCAAAAAGTAATGAGGCTTGGGTATTTGAAAAAGCCTTGGTGTATTTACTCAACAAGCACAAGGCGCAAATTGCCCAAATCAACACCCTGCGCCAAGAAAAAAATGACCTTGAAGAAACCCAAATTAAGCAGCTTCAGCACAATTCAAAATTTGAAAATATTTTGATTCATGAGTTCAAATCCTCTGTAAGTCGTATCGAATCGGGTCTACAGCTATTACACAATCAATATATCAGCGCTGAGCAAAAAGATGCCGTTGAAATTATTACTTTGGGCAAAGATGATTTAAATGCTAAGCTTGATCAAATCATCCAAATTAACCGTATCGATAAAGGTCAAACAGGCGTCAGTGCCTACCAATTTAGTCCAACGGGGTTAATCACCCAAATTGTCAATGATTATCAGCCTCTGGCTGCCGAGAAAAATATCACGTTAAAGGCAAAGCCTTATCATGCCGACTATGTCCTAGAAGGCGATGTTCAAAAAATCACCCTAATTATTAGTTCATTGGTAGAAAACGCGATTAAATTTACCGATAAAGGCAGCATAACAATCACCTCGCAGTTGCAACATTTACAAACGCAAGTACGGTGGATGTTGCAGATTGAAGACACCGGTATAGGCATTGCAAAGGAATATTTAGAGCTAATTTTTGAACCTTTTTTCCAAATTAATCCTGAAATAAAGCATACCTCCTCAAATAATTCTGCGGGATTATTTCTAGTGAAAAAACTACTAGAACTGATGAAAGGCAGCATCACAGTTACTAGCGAACCTGATGTGGGTAGCAATTTTCAGGTATCGTTATTGCTAAAAGATTGGAAACACAACTATGAACGCAATTTATTGCTAAATAAACATATTGTCGTTTGGTATCACTATGAGGATTTATTCGAAACGGCCAAACGCATGGAAAATGCGGGTGCTAAAGTTGAGACGTTTACCAGTAGCGAACTTCTTGAAGATTATTTGTTATTTCATACGGTGGATGCGTTATTTATCTCCCGAAATATTGATTATCAAGCGATGTTAGACTTCGTCAGCAAATTTCGTGAGCGTGAAAATAAAGCCAGGGTCACCATTATCTGCGTTTATGACACCAAAGCGTTAAATCCGCATACCATTGAATTACTAAAAATAGCTGGGGTGGATTATTTTGTGAAAAAAGAAGTCATAGACGAGCGACTCGATCAATATATCAAAGAGCTGTCCCATATTTTGAGTTAAATTTTGAGTTAAAAAAAACCCTTCGTTTCATGTGAAGGGTTTTTTTGTGATTTTTCTTTGTAATTTAGAATAAACCTTTAAAGAACAGTACGATGTGCTGCCACATACGTTTAAAAATTCCAGCTTCTTGAACTTGGGTTTCAGCGACCAATGGGACAGACGCCACAGGTTTGCCATTGAGCATAGCCACCAGTTTACCCACTTCTTGACCTTGCGCTAACGGCGCTTTAACATCGGCTGGCAAATTGACCACAGTGCTGATTTTTTCTTGATCCAGTTTTGGCACTAGTACTTGTAAATTGCCTTTGCTGACGACGTTGACTTTATCGACAGCACCGAAATTGACGGGCACGCTGCCGTAGCTTTTTTGGGCAGGGGCGGCAATTTTAGTAGCAAAGTTACTAAATCCCCAGTTGAGTAAGTTGCGCGATTGGTCTGCGCGCTCTTGAGCGCTTTTAGTACCCATAATCACTGAAATCAGACGCATATCACCGCGTTTACTCGATGCTACTAGACAGTAGCCTGCTTCGTCGGTATGTCCTGTTTTTAGGCCGTCTACCGTTGGATCGGTGAACAACAGCGCATTGCGGTTGCCCTGGGTGATGCCGTTATAAGTAAATTGTTTTTGGCTATAGATGGGATAATATTTTTTACTGTTCTTGATAATCGCTTGGGCGAGTTTCGCCAAATCTTCGGCAGATGCTTGATGGCCTTCTTGTGGCATACCGGTCGCATTCATAAAATGGGTATGGGTCATGCCAATTTTTTTGGCTTCTTCATTCATCAAATCTGCAAACGTGGTTTCGCTACCGCCAATGTGCTGTGCCATCGCTTTTGACGCATCATTACCCGATTGGATAATAATACCTTTTAACATATCAATCACAGGGGCGGTTGTATTGACGGGGACATACATACAAGACTCTTCACTTGAGCCTTTACACCAAGCTTCTGGAGTCATGAGGATGGGTTCGTTTTCTTTTAATGCCCCTGATAGCAGCCGCTGCTCAATGATATAACTGGTCATCATTTTGGTCAATGACGCAGGTGGGAACGGCTGCGCGGCATTTTTTTGAGCCAATACCGTACCTGTATCATAGTCAATTAAGATAAAAGCAGAATTGTCTAGTTCAGGCTGTTGTATCGCGGCATTTGCCTGTACAGTGGTGGCAAAAAAACTGGCGGCGACAAAAGTGCCGACCATCAGACGTTGGGTGTATTGCGGTATTACGATTGCTTTCATCTCACTCACTGTTCCTTAAAACCTATCTAAACCTATCTAAAGGATAAATTTAGCGTTTAATTCCTACTTCACCGTTGTTTGCCTTATTCTTTTGAACTTGGACTTACATCAACTCCATAGGCGTTTTTAATTGGGGATAGAACCTACCCACCAATGGTTAAAATTAAGACAAGGTTAAAACCCTATCTGCTTGATTTAAAATATTTAAACTTGCGTTAATATCACGGTCATGCTGTGTGTCACAGCTAGGACATTGCCAGTTACGAATGGCTAACGTTAAATCTATTTTAGCCATCACAAAGCCACAATGCGAGCAAGTTTTAGAGCTTGGATAAAATCTATCCACTTCTTTGATTGTCTTGCGAGATTGATTTGCCTTATAAATCAGTTGGCGTTTAAACTCATAAAAGCTTAAATCACTAATTGCACGGCTTAATTTGCGATTTTTTACCATGCCCTTAACATTTAAGTTTTCTATACAAATCACATCATACATTTTGACAAGCTTTGTGGTGAGTTTATGAATAAAATCTTTTCTGATGCAACTGATTTTGTAATGCAATCGTGATAGCTTGGTTTTCGCTTTTTCACGGTTTTTACTACCTTTTTGTTTCCGGCTAAGTTGTTTGCTTAGTCGTCTTAGCTGTTTAAGTTTGCTTTTCAATGGCTTAGGGGCTTGCACTTTTGTGCCGTTTGATAACACAGCTAAATCGGTTATGCCTAGGTCTATGCCAATGGCTTTGTCTGTTCGAGGGAGGGGCTTTGGTGTTTCGTTAATTTCTACACCAATAGAGACAAACCATTTCATGCCTTTTTTGAAAATAGTGGCATTCATGATTTTGCCATTAAAACGCAAGTTTTCTGTTAATTTGACCCAGCCCAAATTGGGAATTTTTATATTTTTGCCAATTATTTTAAACTGGTCGTTGGTTAAGCTAAATTTGTCATTTATACCTTTCTTGCGAAATTGGGGGTACTTTGCACGTCCTTTAAAAAAGTTGTCAAATGCTTTGCCAAGTTGAATAATGGCTTCTTGTGGACTGCATTTGGTAACGTCAAACATAAATGGAAATTTTGTTTTTTTGATAAAATTTAGCTGTTTTCGGAGTTTAAATTGGCTTGGATTGTTAAGTTTGGTTCTGTCAATTGCTATGCCATTTTTTTGACAGTTATCACGATATACTTTATCAGCTTGATATTGGTTTTGCCATTCTGCCAACGCCCAGTTATAAGCTAAACGAGCTACACCACAAGCCTTAGCAAAGTAGGTGGCTTGTTTGTTGTTCGGTGTTAGTTCTATCGTGTGTCCTTTTATCATGGCGTTTCTTTTACCATTTGTTTGACTTGTTTTTTATATTTTCTCAGTCCGTATAGCCGACTGCTAAAGCTATAAATGATTGCTAGCATGTCTTCAACCAATTATTGTTGTGGTGATAGCTTTTCTTGGTTGGCTACAATGATTTGGCAGTTGTGGCGATTTGCCATGTGTTCAGAGTAGTCAAAGCCAAAACGTGTTAGACGGTCTTTGTATGCAACGTACAGGGTTTTAATTTCCCCTATTTCTATTCTACCCATGAGTGATAGAAAAATTTTACGTTTAAAGTTCAAGCCACCGCCTAATTCACTATGCCATTCATCAACAGCTATGCCTTGTGCCAGGCAAAAGGTCTGCATGGCATCTATCTATGAGTATAGGTCGTCTTTTTGGGCATAGCTTGATACTCTGCAATAGACAACGATTTTACCTTGATTGTTCGGTTTTTCAATGTTTAAGACTTTGAAAATGTCTTCATCGGTATAAACACGGTGGTTGGTTGCGGTTCTGGTTGGTACAAGTCTTCCTTATTTGTCCCATCGCCTTAAGGTAGATATTGATACGCCGATTTTTTTGGCAAATTCTTTGGGTTTGTAGATGGTCAAAAAAATATCTATTTTAAATGGTTTTAGATGGGTTTGCAATTACTAGTTATTTGCTCTTAGCTCAAATCAAATGCGACCTGTTTGCTTGGACGCTTGGTAAAACAAATTGCCTATATTAGCAAAAAATATCATGATTCAACACTGTATTCGGTCTAAAAATCAACGATTTATCATACATAAAACCCCCTAAACCAGTTAGGGGGTGGATAGCACGGCTTGAGTTAAACTAGTATTTACTGCTGGCAAGTTCTTTACATAATTGAAGATTGTCCGCTTTTGGATAACTGAGTGTCCACTGGCGGGTTTCATTCAAAATTTGCTTGTAATCTTGCTGAGAGGATAAGTACTGCACCGCTAAACGAGGATCGCTGATGGTCGGCATTAATTTTTTCAGCTCGACATTATAAGCGGTGTTAAACCCTGTTTCTTGTGATTTATTAAGCATGGGTGGGCAGATTTCTGACAACACTTGTAAAACCGCCACTTCTTCTTTGGTGGTCGATAATTCTGACATATCGATTGCGATGGTATCGTTATTTTTATCTTCAGCGATACCACTCACGGTGACGCCCATTAACAGCATGCCTATCATAGCTTGACTGATTTTGCCCAGTTTAATCATACGGTGTCCTAACGTTATCTAAGTAAAATACAGCCCATATCATACTAAATAATCAAAAAAAATATAGCGAATAATCACGCTATATAGTCAGTATTTTGTGAACAAGTAAAAATTTTTGAAACAGTTTAGCAATATACGGCTAGGTAAAAACTTTCATATCATCCATTTTACAGCTTAGTTTAATAGCTCAATCGCTTGAATTTGCAAAACACGCTCTGCTATCTGGCTAAAATGAACATCGACATTTTGATAACGCATGACAAATGGGGTATTAAGCGCTTGCTGTCGATACGCAGGTCTGGGGTCTTGGGCAATGAGTTGCTCGATGGTTTGCCAATCTGTTTGATTCAGCTGAGTTTTTATTGCAATATTGGATAAATCCTGCAATAAATCTGGATGCCAATGCACAGACTTGATGACGGGTTTTTGGGCGGCATACCCAGCAATCGCATCATTGATACTATCGCTATAAGGCAAATATGGTTTGATATCGATAACTGGCGTGCCATCTACCATATCAGCGCCGATGATATGCAGCCTCAAGCCCGCCTCACTGTTTTCAATATGCGAAAATTTGACCACTGATAATCCAATATTTGCCGGTCGATACATACTTCGACTGGCAAAAACCCCTATCTTTTGGTTGCCGCCCAGTCTAGGTGGACGAACCGTTGGTTGAAAATTTGACTGATTAGTATTGACTCGATTTTGATGAAATTGCCATATAATCCAAAGATGACTAAATTGGGCAATGCCTTCAAAAGCACTGAGTACATTGTAGGGTGGCAACATGCTGATAGTCGCGTTGATATCGACAAGATTGGGCTGGCGAGGCGTGCCAAACTTTTGTTTAAGTGGAGAGTTCACAATACCGATAATCGGCAGGGTAATTTGTTGTGGTAACATAATGGGTCTTAAAATATGATATTTTAAACTATGATTATGCCATTTTTTTACGCCCAAATTCGACTAAATCATCAAAAATTTGCTATCATATCGCCCCAGAATGTCAATATTAACCCGCTTTTTTTATTCTTTATTCACTTTTATTTTTATCTATGACCAATACAAGGTTGGGTGCTATGTCAAAATTTTATGAAGAAACCGTTACCTATGTGCATCATTGGAATGACACATTATTTAGCCTAAAAACTACCCGTAATGCAGGTTTACGTTTTAGGAATGGTGAATTTGCCATGATTGGTCTGGAAGTCAATGGAAAACCTTTGATGCGTGCCTACTCTATTGCCAGCACCAACTATGATGAAGAGCTCGAATTTTATTCTATCAAAGTCCAAGATGGTCCTTTGACGTCTATTTTACAGCATATCAAAGTGGGTGATAAATTATTGGTCAGTAAAAAACCCACTGGCACCCTGGTGCTTGATGACCTAAACCCTGGCAAGCATTTGTATATGCTGGCAACAGGTACAGGCTTGGCACCATTTTTGTCACTCGCCCGTGACCCAGAAGTGTATGAGCGTTTTGAGAAAGTTATCGTGGTGCATGGCGTACGCTATGTGAGTGAACTGGGCTACCGTGAGATGTTTGAAAAAGCCTTGTTTGAAGATGAGCTACTGGGTGAATACGTTAAAGATAAACTCATCTATTACCCCACGGTCACGCGTGAGCCGTTCCGCAATGAAGGGCGTATGACTGATTTGATGAAGTCCGGCAAGCTGTTTACTGATATCGGCTTACCCCCCATCAATCCAAACGATGACCGCGCAATGATTTGCGGTAGCCCATCTATGAATAAAGACGTGGCAGCACTACTCGATGAATTTGGTCTGAAACCATCACCTCGTATGGGTGGCACAGGTGATTATGTGGTTGAACGCGCCTTTGTCGAACAGTAAAAGTTGAGCAATAATTTGAATTAAAAAAAGAGCCATAAGGCTCTTTTTTTATGACTCAAAATTAATAGCTATACTCTAACACCAAATTACCACCCGCATCTTTATCATCGCTGATGCTATCTTTTTTACCCCAAATACCCAGTTTAACCGAGGTTTTGTCATTGTATTTATGTTTCCAATCCGCTTCGACAATATCCAAATCTTGCTTGGTTGGGAAGGCTGAATTAATCACTTGATTAGATTGATTCACTTTGGCGTTGGCGTATTTTAACCCGAGCTGGTTGTTAGCATCAATATGACCTGACAGTCCCACACTAATGATTTCACCATCCCCACCAATCGGATGACCTAGCGGCAAGCCCTTTTGATAATAACCATCTTTATAAGTAGAGTGTCTATAAATTACTCTTGTTTTATCCAAATCATAATAAGTATTCGCCCATTCTGCATGCCAGAGCCAAGGCTGTTGAAACAGTGGAATAGCACCTTTTAACCCTGCCAAATAAGCGTGTTTACTAGGCAAACCACCTGCTTCATCTTCCCCAATGAATTCACCATAGACACTCACCGGCAGATTCATCAAGGGTTTTAAATTCAGCTGTGCATCAATTCCTGCGATTTGGTTTGAAGGATCTTCATCTTCGCCGCCATTATCATATTTGCCGATTAAAGCCTTACCCAAAGACTTTAGGCTTTCAGACTTATTATCGCCACCCCACATCAAGGAACGCGATGCGCCGATTTGAAAGGCTTCATGCGGCTGAAAACTCGCTCGCATGCCAATCAATTTAGTGTGAGGCTCTGCCTTATAGTCTTGTAATTGGCCGGCAGTAATTTGGTAATTAAAATTACCCAGTTTTGATAATACAGGAAAATTAATGGGGCTATTATTGGCACGCTGCATTAAAAAGCCCGTGACAGGTCTAGCCGCATCACTGCGAATTAAACTGCCATCAACGCCGTTGCCCCACCATACCGGAATACTACCAAAGGCAAGGCGATGATTGCCTAATTTGGTACCGATGTAGCTGCCATCAAGATTCGATGACTTGCTAGGCTCATCATCTTCGACATTTAAGGTGCCTTGAATTTTGTAATCAATGTTCTCCCCTGCATGACTATGAGAAATACTAACACCCAAAGGCGTCACCGTATTGCCTTCTGTATTAAATCCGCTAAACACAGCGCGCTCGTCACCATTGACGTTGCTCACTATTTGTAGCTTGGATACATCGTTGGCTTCAAGCTTTTGTTTAACTTGATTCAGCAATAGTCTATCATTGTCTGATTTGGGCTGCGCTTGACTCAAGGCTGTCTGTATGGCTTCTGAACTAATCGGCCATGTTGATATATCAACATTTAGAACGCCGTTGAGTTTTAAAATCTCAAGTGTTTGACGCAGGTCACTATCAATTTGGACTAATTGACCTGCCTGACTAAATTGTGAGAGTCCAAGTAGCACACCCAATGAGAGATATTTAACCGTTTTATTTGTCATATGAGACTCGCAGTTTATGTATTGGCATTGAATAGAGTGGTTAGTACATCAACAGTGGTAGTCGCAATCGTTTGCATTTCAGTTACTGTCAATGTCGGGTGTATTAAAAACATCAAGCTTGTTTCCCCTAATTCTTTAGCAACTGTCAATCGCGCGTTAGGACGTGATGGATGATTGTCAAATGCTTTTTCTAAATAAATTTCTGAACAAGAGCCAGAGAAACAAGGAATTTTTTTCTCATTAAGCGCATTTAAAATACTATCTCGATTGATATTCTCTGGCAAGTTTTCTGGTCTGACATATACATAATATTTATAATACGCATGGACAGAATCGCCACCCATGACTTGGTGAAATTCTATATCTGGTATGCGTAAAAACTGTTGCTCACCTGCAAATTGTGTTAGAGCATCACGCAAAATCTTGGCGTTTTGTGTACGAATCTTGGTCCACTCGGCCATTTTTTTAAGCTGAATACGACCAATCACTGCTTGCATTTCCATCATACGCCAATTGGTGCCAAAGCTGTCATGTAACCAGCGAAACCCCGGTGGATGTTGTTTATGATAAATGCTATCGTAGTTTTTACCATGGTCTTTATACTCCCACATTTTTTGCCATAAGGCTTTGTCATTGGTCGTGACCATGCCACCTTCGCCGCCTGTGGTCATGATTTTATCTTGACAAAAACTCCAAGCACCAATGTGACCAATACTGCCCACTGGTCTACCTTTGTACTTGGCGCCATGCGCTTGGGCACAATCTTCGATGACCCATAGGTTATGCTGCTTGGCAAGTGCCATAATCTCATCCATGTCGCAAGGCCAGCCAGCTAGATGCACGCAAATGATGGCTTTGGTCTTGTCGGTAATATGTGGGGTAATAGTACGCGCTGAGAGATTGCCTGTATCGGCTTCAACATCTGCAAATACCGGCATCGCTCCAGCATTGACCACGGTAGAAACACTGGCGATAAAACTACGTGGCGTCACAATCACTTCGTCACCCTCCCCAATACCCATGGCTTGTAACGCAACATCGAGTGCTAATGTACCATTTGCCAGCGCGACTGCGTAATCTGTCCCTACCCATGCGGCAAATTCTTTTTCAAAGTCTCGACATTCTGTACCCGTCCAGTAGTTGACTTTATTGGACAATAGCACCTGTGACACGGCATCGGCTTCTTCTTGGGTAAAGCTAGGCCAGGGTGAAAACTGGTTGTTTAACATGTTTTATATTCTCATATTTTTGAAAATGAACTTAACGATTTTTTTTAGTTTTTGATCAAAGGTCTTGCAGGGTTGCCGACGACAGTTACGCCAGCGGGTACATCCTTAGTGACGACGGCGCCCATGCCAACGATAGCGCCTTTACCAATTATTAATGGCTTATCTGGTGTACCTTGACGTAACACCGCGCCTGTTCCAATATAAGCATGGTCTTCGATGTGCACATTGCCATTGCAACTAACCCGTGGCGCAAAAGTAACAAAATCACCAATCACACAATCATGCTCAACATAGCTATATAAGTTAGCATGAAAGCAATGCCCTATTATGGCATTTGCCCCAATAGTAACAAATGGACTTAGTGCAGCCCCATTGCCAATTATGACATTATCCATTATAACAGTTGATTGGGATTTGACAGTCCAAATGTTAATGCCATCGTTGGTGAGTTTTTCGGCTAATTTTTGGCGGATATTGCTATTGGCGATAGCAATCAAAACATTTTTTTCATCGGATTCGATTGCTTTAAACATGCCGTAATTAACTGCTTTATATCCATTGATTTGCTGCTCTGTAGTCAAAGTATCATCAATAAAATAAATAGTTTCACCTGTTGCCATATGTTCTCGTGCGATTGGCATTAGGCTTCTGCCACAACCTGATGCACCATACACGGCATAGATTTTATTCATGCACTGTCCCTGTAAACTTGGTCATAGTCGCTTCACCCTCGGCACTAATACCGTCTTTAACAATGACTTTTTTGACGGTTTTTAGCAAGATTTTCATATCTAACCAAAATGATTGATGCTCAACATACCAGGTGTCAAGCTTGAACTTATCTTCCCAACTTAAACTATTGCGACCATTGACTTGGGCATAACCTGTCACCCCTGGACGCACGTTGTGACGTTTGGCTTGTTCGGCGTTATATAAAGGTAAATATTCCATGAGTAAAGGTCTAGGACCAACCAAACTCATATCCCCTTTTAATACATTCCAAAGTTCTGGCAACTCATCAAGGCTACTGGCACGCAGTTTTTTACCAAATTCGGTCAAGCGCTGGCTATCTGGCAGCGCGTTACCTGCTTTATCAGTCGCATCTTTCATGGTGCGAAATTTAATCATCTCAAACGGCTTGCCATGCAAGCCTGGGCGATTTTGACGAAATAACACAGGTGAGCCCAGTTCTTTTTTGACTTTATAAGCAGTAATCGCAAGCACGGGCGATAATACCACCAGGGCAGACGCAGAAGCGGCAACATCGAACGCACGTTTTAGCATAATTTTCTCGATATTAAGCATAATTAAACCTAAAATGAATATTCAAACTATTTAATTAAATTGGGAATAAAATAATATAGCTTGTTTTAACACGTCATTGTGGTCATATTTCTTTATTACTTCCTCACGACAAGCATTTTGCATTTCAATTAGTTGCTCTTTGATAACTAACATATGATTCATTTTTTCTTGCAAATCCTGCACATTCTTTGGGTTAACAAAAAAACCATTTATACCCTGTGTTACTATCTCTGAATGACCTGTTATATTTGATACTAGAACAGGGACTTTCATCAAGTTAGCTTCTAGTACGGCAACCCCAAAACCTTCTCTATGAGAAGGCGAAACAAATAAGTCCATAATACTTAGAAATTTCTTTACATCTTTTTGAAAGCCCACTTCAATGATATTTGGATTACTTTTAATGATTTGAAGCGTTTCTTGGCTAAGTGGGTCTAAATCTGGCTCATATTTACCAACCAATATTAATTTTATATCCTTTTGCTCCAGTTGATTAAAAGCTCCTACTAATTCTCCTATACCCTTGTCTTTGACTAATCTGCCAACATAACCGAATACAAAGTCATTCTCACTGATTCCATATTCTTCACGAATAATTTTGGAATTATAATTATGGTTAGAGAATTCATTGATATCTAGCCCATTAGCACTACCATTATGAATTACTCTTACTGGCTTTTTAGTTAATTGTTGTTCAACTTTCTGTTTTATTCCATAACTCACCGCAACAATATCAGTTGCGCAAAAGCAATTAAGTTTTTCAAAGTTAACTAATAACTGCCTTTTTTTTCCTACTGCTCCTTCATAGCGCAAGCCATGAATATAATAAATGCGGGTTGGCACTCTAGTTAGATAACCACTAGTTAGACCCAGTAATGAAGCTTTTGGTGTGTTACAGTGAATAATCTGTGGTCGCTCCTTAGCAAACAGATATAAAAATTTTAACAAACCCGAAATATCATCTTTAAGTGAGATATCTCTTTTCATAGCAATAGTTTTATACTTAACATTTTCACGTTGAGCTATTTTTTTAAGAACATTATCGGGAGAACTGATTAGCGTTACGTCAAATTCTTTTGACAGCTCATTTATTTGTCCCTTAAAAAAATTGAGTGACATTGGAACAGTTGTCATTAAAAAAAATTTTTTAGGCTTCATTCTTCTTCTCTAATACTTTTTTGTATTCGCTAATATAATTATCAACCATTACATTTAAGCTATAGTTTTGTGCTCGTTGGTAGCAATTTTGACTAATTTCTTCATAGTATTTTTCATCTGAACCAAGCTTCAGAATATATTCTGCTAACTTTTTATCGTCACCAACTTCAAACAATAACCATGCCTCCTTTACTAATACTTTAGTTCCCTCAACGTTTGTAGCTGCTACAGGGTTTTTTGCTGCCATATATTCTAAAACTGATAAAGACAATCCTTCAAAATAAGCACTCAAAACATCAATATCATAACTTTTTATAATACTGTAAATATCTGGACGATTTCCTAAAAATATTGCGCGATTTTCAATCTATAACTCTTTTACCAGCAATTCGCATTCTTGACGTTCTTGATCATCACCACACAGTAATAATTTAAAATTTTCTGGCAAACGAGTGAACGCCTTAATTACTGTTTGATAATCCTTTTGTTTTGCAAATCTAGCGGCCATTAAAACAATTATGTCACTTTCTAAAAGTCCTAGCTTCTCTCTTGAGATTCTAGGTTGTTGATTTATTTTTTGAATATCAATGCCATTAAGAATTACTTGTATCTCTTCTGGATCAACGGTTAAATTTTGAATCACAAAATTCTTAACATCATTACTCACAGCAATTATTTTACTATAACGTTTATAAATGAAGTTTTTAAAATATTTAAATATTGAATTAGCAGCACGCCTATTAAATGCATGAAAATGAACAGGAACTGAAGTAACAAATAATATTTTTTTCTTATTCATTATCTACACCAGGAATTTTTACTGAATTAATTTTCTTTACAGAAGCATTAAAATATTCTATTAAATTCTCATCAATTTTACTTTTATTACGGCGGTTTAATAAATAATCTAAGCATCCAAAGATAGACATTGTTTTTACAATTAAAGTTTTTAACCATGATTTAGTAATATACTTATATTTAAACAGTGTATTATCAATCATAGGAGCATAAAAATCTCTTTCAACTTGATATGCTTTAATTAACTTTTTAGCAGTTACATTACCTTCCTCTCTATACATATAAAGAGGATCGCTAATGGATTTTGCATTAAAATCTAAGGCTTTTAATGCACTCAACCAAAGATGTGTATCCTGTCCTACAGGTATCTGTTCATTGTACCTATTTCTTTGATACCAGCCTTTTCTAGCAATTAACCCTGCATGAAGAAATTTTTGTGATTTATTTAAAATACCTTCAAAACTATATTTTTCCTCATCATTACCTCTATATCCATTATAAGAATTATTCATTTTGATAGAATATGTTCCGCAAGAAACTAAATCATAATTTTCATTTATAAGTATATTAATTAACTTTTCAATACGATCAGGTGACATAAGATCATCGGCATCCATACGTGCGATATAATCATATTTGGCTAGATCAACAATTTGATTCAATCTTGCAGCTAGTTTTAAGTTTTTACCGTCAGAATAAACTGAGACGCGAGGATCCTTAATTTGCTGAACTAATTCCAACGATTTATCTTTAGAACCATCATCAATTAATAAAAGCTCCCAATTTTCATGTGTTTGAGCAAATACAGAACGAACAGCATCTAAAATTGTTTCTTCCGCATTATAGAAAGGGATAGCAATAGTAACAAAAATATCTTTAGGCATTAAAATATCTCAAAAATTGGATTAATAGTATAAGGTGTTAAATTACTAAAACGGGACGTAGTAAGATAAAAATAAATCAAACATAAAACAAAAGAAGCAGTGTAAATATAATTATTATTAATTTTTTTATATAGAAATGGTAAAATTAATGCAAGTGTCCACGTAAAATAAGGTAATAGTCTTTGTGGACCTGAGGGATTGGATTCTAGTAGAGCAACAGGAATCATAAAAGTTACTCCCAGAGCATAAAAAGCAAACATTTGAATAAATTCTTTATCTTTAATTTTATAAATATATGAACCAATATATATTATTATAAGTATAACAAAGAAAAACGCTAATGTCAGAAGCCCACCAGAATTCTCTGAAGTTTGAGCATAACTTTCATACCGTTCATTAGTAGATGCGATATATGCAATTAAGTATTTACTTAAAATAAGTGAGCAAAGAAATGTTGCTACTAATTTATACAGCAGCTTAACATTTAAGTTTACTAACAAATAAAAAGGCAACATTAACAAAGCTGTAGTATGAAATAAAGATGCAAAAATACATATTAAAAAATATTTATAAAAATTTCTTGTTATTAAATATGGAATAGCAAATGCAAAAATTGCCATCGCTAGACCTTGACGAAGTCCATTAAAGAAAAATGTGTAAGTACCTAAAGTAATAAATATAAATACTGAAGTAGCATAATCCTTACTATTTTTTCTAAAAATATATAAATAACAAAATACAACTATAAAAGATGTAACAAAAAAAAGCCAAAAGTAATTATGGGTTATTCTTAATAAAAAATATTCTATTAACTGGTAGCCAATTTCTACCCCATCGCGAAAACTAAAATAATTGTAATCTAATTGATTAACGAAATTTCTTATATATGTACCGGTATCAGTTCCAACTCGATAATTACGAAAACTAGCAAATAGAACCAAAGTAAATAAAGGCAACCAGAAAGCTTTTCTATTAAGAGACTCTTTTTCTAGCCAAATCCAAAACATTACAAAAAATAAAATTAATATATATGGCAGCATTAAAGTTCCATTAATATTTTATTGAGAACATGTTTTATAAAAGCTTAATAAACTATTAGCATTTTCAATAACATCAAAACCAGCTTCTTGAATTTTTTGATAAATAATATCATTAGAAAGAGGCGATTTAATTGGTGTTTCTAAATAATCCACCCATTCTTTTTCAGATGTAATCGACAAAAAATGTATTAATCCTAAACCAAAATCAACTTCTGCAGAAACTCTATCAGATACTAAAGTATGCAATCCTACTGCTTGACTTTCTACCAAAACGACAGGAAAGCCCTCATGTAATGAGGGCATGATCATGAAATCAGCACTTGCCATTAATTCTGTAATATCACTACGAATACCTAGCATTTTAACATTATTAGAAAGTAATTTGGTTTGGATTTCTTGTTTAAGACTAGATTCTAATGGACCTTGGCCAATGATATATAAAGTAAAATCTATATTACGCTTCTTTAATTCCTCGGCTATTTTTAAACTAAATTTATGGTTTTTTACGGTATTTAAACGTCCGACTTGTATAATTTTCAAACCTTCTTCATTAAAATTTTCACTAATGAAGTTCCTATTTTCTTTAGCTTTTTCCACCATCTGCTGACAGTTTACGGAATTTGGTAGAATCATTACGTCAGTTGTCGATCCAAAAAGATATTTGGCAGCCAACTCTCCACATGCTATTTTAGAAGTTACTGTTTTATTAATAATCTTTAATGCCCACTTTTCATAAATTTTCTTCATAACTCCCATTTTTCCATTACTAGTATTATGGGAGTGAGCTATGCGGTGAGGAATACCCGCTTGTTTGGCTGCTAATAAATGAAATGCATTATTCAGTAATTGATGTGCGTGAATAATTTGGTATTCAGAATGTTGCTTTAAAAAACTTGTTAACTTGAACATTCGCTCGATAGAATTATTGGCAATAATTGGAAAAATCCTTCCACCTAATGCTAAAATTTCCTCATCATAATCGCCCTGTTCAGTTGTGAAAGTAACAAAATCAAATTGCACTTGTGTACGGTCAATATGGCGATATAGATTCATAAGCATGGTTTCGGCACCAGCACGATCCATTTTTCCAACGATATGTAGAACTCTTATACAGAACATTAATTTTTGACCTTTTTAAAAGATTTAGAATCAGACATGTATAAATTTATAATTTTATCTATTAGAATCAAACGATAAGCTACCGTAACGTATGATAATTGCATAGATTGTTTTGATTTCAAATAATATTTGATGAAAGGAGGTAATTTTTTTGAAAGGAAAAATTTAAGTTTGGCAATAAGAGAAATTTTAGCATTCCCAATAATATTATGATTTTCTAATTGAATAGATACTTCCTTAATAAAATTGCTTCCGAATAAATCAGTATTAGCTAAGTTTTCTAGATTATTTCTTAAATATTCTTTTCCTTCTTTTGTATTAAAGTAATCAGTCATATGCTTAAGAGAGGGAACTGCGGAATCAGAAATATTAGTCTTATCGTGTTTACTCCACAGTTCACGAATATGTAATTTATTCCCTTTATTTTTATCAGGTAAGCCCATATATTCTCTAAAAAGTTCCCAATCCATCATTGGTGTTCTGTTTTCTGAATATGCGCTGATTAATTGAGTGAATCCTGCTAAAATTATTGGTACACGCCAACTGGCATACAGCCTATCACGCCACCTAATGAGTGACTCGTTTGTATAACGAGAAAAATCACAGTCGGTCTGTAAGTTTTTATAAACATCTAATTCAGGATGATTAAAATTAATAAAATCGCTTAATTTTTCTAAACCTATTTTTTGTCGTGCTTGTTTATCATTTAGGTGAAGCCCAGTCGGATAAGGAATATCTCCTCTTATAATAATTTTATAATTGCATTGATTTAAATATTTCCACAAATTAAAACAATCTGTAAATGCATTAAAATGATCAATTCTTCCTTCACTTTGTGCCACGAAATTATTTAACATAGGATCAAACACTTCAATTTTTTCGGGTAAATATATATCTATTAATTCTTTATCATAAAATTTCGATATCTCAGTCGCAGCTTTTTTATCATCAAATAAGTTACTCTTTACACCCCAATTTATAAGATCTAAATTATTAATTATTTTCAAGTCGTCACTCAACCCTAGTAATAATCGACTATCTAAACCACCCGATATAGGTAATAATTTTTTCTCTTTATTATTTTTACGTATAATATCTAACAGTGATTTTTTCAATTTTTTCTCGAAAAAATTAATAAATTCTGCTTTTTTTGTAGTATTAGGCTTGGGTAATAATAAATCCGATTTTTTAGTTGATGAAATTGACCAAGTTTCATCATCAAAATAATATTGAAAATCAGGCAAGACTTGGATTATATTTTTGTCCCATGAAATAAATGGTCCTTGACATCCTGCAGATAAGTACCATGCTATAGATTCTTTATTGAGATGAAAACTATTTTTTAAAGCTACTATTGCTCTTTGTGAAGTTGAAATTATAAAATTTTCATTATCAATGTAATACCATAAAGTCCTTGAACCAAACTGATCACAAAAAAATGATAATTTATTTTTTAAACTTTTTATTATTGCGTAAGACCCATTTATATCAGTGGTATTTTTATAGATACTATTTACTTCATCCACCCAACCAATAAGTAAAGCTCCATTATTTTCAAACTCCACACCTTTACTATTTTGAATAGCATAATATGAATTAAAATCCTTACTCCACCTTCCAACAAAGTTATCAGAAGTTTTTCTAATTTCGTCTGGTGTTAGTAATTTACATACATAATCTAAATTTTCTAACATATCAGAATTGTTACGTGTTTTAATAAAAATATATTGAGCCACTAGAATTTCCTTTAAAATTAAATAGTAAAATTATTTTTTTTCTTTCTTCTTTGAGAAGAAAGAATATTTAAAGAAAACCTTAAAGCTGAAATAAGTTTAATTGATATTTCACTTGGCATTCTCAACCCTAAAATTAATAAACGAGTTTTTAAGCTAGGATTATCTAATTCGATAATACTATCTGTAATATTGAGCTGTTTTTTTGCCTCAAATACAGCTTGCTTTAAATATTTAGCATCTATCTGTGTTAAAACAAACCATAAACCACTATATATTTTTTTAGCTAGAATTTTCTTAACATCTAATAATACATTATAATTTTTCATTCTATTCAAAATAATTCTATGTGAATAATATATATGAATAAGCTTTTGATCACCTGAAGAAGTAATTGAACCACTTCTCAGTCTATAATAATAAAGAGGAGCACTTAAATGTAAAACTCGACAGTTATTAAAAGCTAACTCCCAATGAAAAGGCCAATCCTCATAATAATAGCCTACTGGAAATCTTAAAATATTATTTTTCAAAATATCAGCTCTTAAAAATTTTAACCATGCAAAATGATGATATTTCAAATATTCTGATTGATTAAATACTTTAGATTCATAATCTTTATTTTTATTCAGCTTATTATCAATTTTCTCTCCATCATAAAAAGATTGAAAATCAAAAACGATTAAATCTAATCCTTTTTTAGAAGTATTATCTAAACATAATTGAATGAGATTATTATGAATATGATCATCGGAATCTACAAACATAATGTAATCCCCTCTAGCACCATCTATACCTGTATTACGTGCTGCCGAAAGGCCACTATTTTTTTCATGACGAATAAGTTTTATACGTTGATCGTTAAGGTGCTTTGACAAAACTTCCAAGGATTGATCTGTAGAACAGTCTTCAACCACAATAATCTCTAGATTTTCATATGTCTGTTGACGTATTGAATTTAAGCATTCATCAAGATATTGCTCAACATTATAAACAGGCACAATTACACTAACTAAAGGATTATTCTGACGATTCATTTTAAGATAGAGCCTTAATCAATGGTTTATATTTAGTCAATTCAACAGGAGAATCGGTTAAATTACCGCGAGGCTGAGATAAGAGCTGATCTATATATTTTGAGACCTGATTAAAATTTTCAAGTTCGACAAAAATTAACCTTGGATGATCTTTCAACCAATCCAAGTAGGTTTGTCTTATTTTATGATTTGAGTTGGGTAATACCAAGCAAGGTGTGCCTGAAAGCATACATAAAATCATACCATGTAAGCGATCTGTAATTACTAACTGAGCTTCAGCAAACTGCTGAATTTTATTAGAAAGCAATGTATTACATTCTGCTTTGCTTAAACCCGAACCACCTGCATGTGTATCTGTCTTAATAATAGTAAGATTGGTATCACCAATAGCACTATCTAAAATGGCATAGTGTTCTGCTTTTAAAGCACATTCCTTGTCATTTCTTAGACAAGTCAAAATACCTGTAGGTTTCGAACTATGTAATACTCCTAACTGTTTAGCAGATGAACTCATTACAATATCAGGCACAAAACCAATCTTTACATTTTTTTGACCATTAAATACTTCTTCTAGTTTTTTGTAAGTTATTAACTCTCTTGCAAAAACATGAATATCTGAATGGCTAGCATATATTTTTAAAATCTTTTTAAGAGCTTCATGAGACGATTGTGATTCATCCCAATCTAAAGTTTGTGGAAAGCAAACAATTTTATTATATGGAAAAGTTTGAATTACTAATTGTCTTAAATCCTCTATATCAGGATAAAGTGACCCCATATTACCACCACCAATAATGGTAATAATATCGGCAGATGTAACTTGCTTTTTAATTGAACCTAACCAAATTCTGGTTTTACTGATAGGAACTGGAAAAACTTCATAGTCTTTTAAATTATCTTTTAAAAAATTCTCCTGTGCTTTTGAAATTGCTAAGTCACCAATATTTCCATAATCTGCTGCCAAGAAAACAAATGCCCGTTTTCTTACAGATAGATCTACTTTTTCAGTGTTTAAAAAAGTATGAATATATTGTTTAAACGTTAAAGGTAATACCTTTTTAATATGATTAAACATCCAAATAAATCCATAAAATTAATAAGATTTTCTAAAAAGTATAACCCTAGTATTTAAAGTATTAACTTTTACTAGAGTATTTTATCTTTAATAAAAAATTAAGCAAATTAAACATTCTTGAATTAAGCAAAAATATTATTAAATATTGCCCTTTACTATCTACATTCCACTTCCACTTAGTGCATGTCGTAAAAAAATTACTTTCAGCAATTCGTTTAAGTTCTTTTTTTCTTTCATTCTCAGGTAAATACATAATATTATTAATTAACCAAGGCAAAATATGTCCTAGATAGTATTTAGATATGTCTAATTTTATAACACTATCTAAACTCTCATGTACCTTAAGTCTATTCTCAAAATGATACTCCATATTTTCGAGTAATCCATTTTTATAACTAGGACTAGATAGTGAGCCTAAATTTTCATAATAAGAGTATAAAATCTCTGGTATTTGCTTAATTACACTAGAATTTTTTACTACTTGTAAATTAAATATAGTATCTTCCCCAAGTCGTATTCTTGAATCAAAACGAATATTTTTTATCAAGCTATTTTTATATATTTTAGTACATGAATACCAAAATAAAAGCTTCTCATTAAATACATCTGAAAGTTTATCTTTTACATTCATACAAGTTTTTTCTTCGGGAGTAAAAAAATTGAATTTTCCTTCCCTTAATACTTTTTCATATCCAAATAATATTAAATCTGGCTTTCCATAAATTGCCTTTTGTAGAGATTGGAAAAAAAATGGTTTAACTGTATCATCACAATCTACAAACCCGATATAATCACCTATTGCTACATCTAAACCAAAATTTCTAGCTGCAGAAGGTCCCTGATTATGTTGATAATAGTATTTGATAAAGTCATACTTTTTGTTAAATTCTTTAATAATATCTCTAGAGTTATCAATTGAGCCATCATCAACCAATATTAGCTCAATAGAAAAGTTATCAACTTTTTCAAAAGCACTTATAATACTATTTAAGCACCTTTGAATAAATTCTTCACCATTATAGACAGGAATAATTACACTCAAAATCTTAGACACAATCTCATCCTATTCACTAAATATTAAATTAATGAATTTTCCAAATACTTAATTGATTTCATTTTCAACTTGCTCAATTTTTTATTAACCAAATGATAATCAATTTCTTCAAAAAGCAAATCATTAGAAATTTCAGAAATTTCATATACCATTCTACTAGCCAACCCTAATTGTTCAAGTAAAGATTCAAATCTTGAGGCTCCTCTCTCATTATTTACAATTGATATAAATGGTTTATTAAAAATAATTGAGAATACTGTTCCATGGAAAGAATCAGTAATAATAAAATCCGCCTCATAAAATGATTTTATCCAATTTTCAATGGATGGATAGATATAAGATTCATAATTCTTGATAAATAAATTATTTTTAACTTTATTTTTAGGTTGGTTTGTGCAAATATCTTTATTCATTTTTTTTGCTATTTTTTCAATTGCTTCTTTCTTTTTATTATCATTATCCAAAACATATGTAAATATTTTCCCTTTATTACAACTAACTTTATCACTTATTGACAACAATTCTAAATAATCTCTAGGTTCTAATAAAAGTGTTGGGTCTAAAGTATGTTGTACTTCTATATTTAAAAATTCATTACAAATACCTACAGCTGATACTTCTCGTACAGAAATAGCATCAAATTTATGTATAAGTTTTTGAATCTCTATGGTCTTTTCTTTATTAAACTGCCAATTATCTATACCAAAAGAAGCAGAATAAGCTACTTTTTTAATTTTTTCGTTATCATCGAGAAAATCCAAGAAAAAGCTTTCAATTCTTGGGGAGTAAGCGACTCGCCAAACTTGATCACTTCCTACTACTACAGCATCGAATTTTTTTTCTTTAAAATAGCCTTTTAGATCATTTACTGAATAGATAATTTTAGAACACTTCATGTATATTTTTATAAATCTTTTATGTTCTATTCTAATTAGATTTAACTCTTTTTCAAAAAAAGGATAGATCTTATTTTTACCTAAAATTCTATTTTTTATAATCGATAAAATTTTTTTTACATCAGAAATTTGATTATATTGATAATTAATTATCTCTACATCATAACCTTTTTTGGTTAAGAGTTTTTGTAAAGCAAATGCTTGAAGCGTACCACCAAAATTAGTGATAAGTGGTTGAGTTAGAATAGCAATTTTTTTAGTCATTTTAAATACTCTTACCTAAAAGAATCTTTTTCAATTTATTTACACGATGATTCCATATAGTAAAAAACTTCAAATCTTCAAAATATGGCTTCATTTTCATTTTAAAATCTAAATTATCCCTAGTCTCTAACCAAATTTTTAGACTGTTTTGACGAGTTTTCAATCTTGATTTTTGAATGAAATTAAAGAAAATATTTTGTTTAGTTAAATATCTTTGCCGTTTTATAGGGAAATTTTTTCCAGATTTAATTGCATGCTCTACCCTATAAAGTAAACCTTTATGTCTATGATTAAAACTGCCATTTTGAGATAATAGTAGTTTTTCTTTATTTAACTTATCTAAATTAAGATGCTTTTTATCTAATCCATTTCTTATTAGATTTTCTGCTATTTCAGTTCTAGTAATTACAATACTGTTACCTAAACCACTTTTATCATAAGGATCAATCCAGGCATCACCTAGCGAAATGTCTGCCAATTCAGTTACTACATCATCACAAAAATCACATGCATTTGATTTAAATAAACCCGTTCCCCACATATCTCCTAAAGAACGCATCTCTACCATATGAATTCTTTTGGTTAATTTTTCTTCACAGGAAAACTTATAATCCAAGGCATAACTCTGCTCGTTTTTCACTCTATATTGAGCATGACTATATTCACTTTGACAACCCGCTTCTTGTGCTAAGTAATCTGTATAATACTTACTCTTTAATCCCCCACAAATAATTCCTACCACAAATTTTATTTTTTCTTTTAATTCTGGATTATATATTTGCTTCAAACGTATTGCTTTAACAAAACAGGCAACCCCAGAAACTGCAACTGTCCCATCTATTTCTGAAATTTCTTGAAATAGCTTCTCTAGAGTTACAGGGGTATATCTTGTTTTTGATATTTGAGTAATTTCTTTAAGGTTAGAAAAGAATTGATAAGCATATTGCCCATCGACCTCCTTAACAATGAATAAATTATCTACTAATTTATTCTCTAACAATGTTTTGAATATATATGTTGCCATTCCACCAGATGAAGATGTTTCACGAAATTCCTTACTATATCCTGCATAGAGTTCATAATAATATCCAATTTTATCGTAATATTGATTTTCTGGTTGTTTTAGAAACATCAATCCTAATTCATCCTCATTTTTTTGCTGTAGTGCAAAAGGACATACTTTTATCATTTTATCTTGAGTTGAATTTTGACCTAGTGAAGGTACAAGAAATCCCTCATTATTCCATACCATTTTTGCCTGATGACTTTTATCTTCAGAAATACAAGCTCCACAACCCGTACACAAATTATTTTCAACAATAGAATTGATACTCATTTTAAGTAACCTTTTATCTTATTTTGAATAAATTGTCTTTCTGCAGATGAAAGACCGAATAAAATGATACTGATCACTACAATTAATACTGTAATAACTGATGATATAAAAAATGCAATCATTTGATAATGTATTTCAAAATTTTTATTGAAAAACCATAAAAAGATTCCAGAACTACATACTACAGAAAGTACTTTAACTAAAACTGATTTTATATATATTAATATACTGAAATTAGTTAGTTGGCTTAAAAAATACAATCTTAATCCTAGGCTTATAAAAGACATTAACAATGCTATCCAATATATAACCCAAGGATCAGATAAAAATTTTAATGCTAAATAAGATAGAGGAAGGTTCATAAAGACTGAAATACTCACTACAACTTGGTATATTTTTATTTTTCCTGTTGCTTGTATTCCTGTCATTAGTGTTCCTGAAAGACTATCTATCAGCATGACAAATAGCGCTAACTCTATAAAGTTTACTAAGTACTGTGGTATTTCATGGAGCCATAATTCTAATAAATACTGAAGATTAAATATGATTGGTAAAATAACAACTAGGCAAAAAAAGAAACTAAATTTTGATCCAATATTAATTAATACCCTAGTACGTTCATAATTTTCTTCAGCATAACTTTTGTATATTTGTGGATTAATAGCTGTTGTAACTGAATTTATTAAACTTAGAATAACTCCATTTATTGTATTTGTAAGAGCATATACTGTATTTACAGCCACCCCAAAAAATAAATTTAATAAAATATTGATGCCTTGCAATTTGGCCACCGATGCAAAATTACCAAAAATATTCCAAGATGAATAAAAGAATATCTCTTTTAATAGTGAAACATTTTCAATCTTAAAAACAGTATTTTGATTAAGTTTCTTCCAACAATACAATATATACACAATACAAGTTAACAAACTAGAAAAAACATATAATAGTGCATATTTAACCAATAAAGGATCTGATAGCAAATATAAAATATAAACAATTAAAAGTTTAATTATCCCATTTAATAAAGATATTTGAGCATAAAAAGACATTTTTTCTCTAGCTAATATCAATGCACTAAATGGTGATTGAAAAATAGTAATAAATACAGAAACTATAGCTAAATTAAAAACAAAATAGGAGGCTTCTTTATATTCTAGATTAATAGATAGCAATCTATTCAAAATAAAATCTCTAGAAAAAAATAGACTTAAACATACTATTATCCCTATTAATAAATGTAAAACCAAAATGTTTGACCATACTTCATTTGATTTTTTTTGATCTTTATTGCCAATATAGTAAGCTAAATACCTTTGACTTGATGAAATCATCGCACCATTGATAAATGTGAATAAAGTAGCTACTCCAAATACTAAATTAAATAAACCATAATCTTCAATACCTAGTAATCTAAGCACTTCTCGGACTGTGAATAAGCCAATTACACTTAATATTAGTGTACGAAAGATTAGATATGAAGTATTTTTTAAAATTACAGTGTTCTTTGACATATTAATTTATTCGGCTGTGGTTTGAAAAGTATGCTCACTAGGCTCAGCCATAATTGACATAGTGAAACAGTAAATCAAAGGCTTTAAAATGGTTTGTTAGCTTTTTCGAAAAACAGCAAGTCTTTCAAAATACTCGCCTAAGTGTTTGCCTAAAGCGATTGTTATTACCTTCAGTATCAACCTTATGGCGTTTACCCACCTTCTTAAAATCAAAGGCGGTTAAAAAGCTATCGCAGTTATCACAGCAGATATAGCCAACATCAACGCCCATTTCTTCAAGATTTTCTCGTAATTCTCTAGCTGTCTTTAGATTACGTTTGCCCCATACAAAAGCGAAAATCTCACTGGTATCGGGATCATAGGCATAGACGAACCATACCTTGTTCTTCTTATCCCCTACATACGTCCAAAACTCATCGACTTGCAGTTTTCGGTAATAGCGTCGTTTAGGTTTTATCTCATGATTGGCGTTAACTAAGACGCTTAATACCTTGTATTTGCTAACTTTCTTAACGACAACAATACTATCCCCCGTACTAGCATCAAACGTATCTTGTCAGCAATATCGCTTTTACAGCCTCGGTAGCTTAAATCTGTTCCATGGATGAATTGTCGATGAGAGTCTTTGCCTTGGTAGTTCTGCTTGTCATAGATTTTCCAGCCGTTTTTCTTTATACTAAAAACAAGACAGCTTGGAAAGCTGATTGTAATTTGTGTCTTCATAACCTCAAATTAAGATCTTTTTCTCAAGCTGTCTTTTTTATTTACACTTCAGCATACTTTTCAAACCACTACCATTTATTTTAGCTACATACCAATTTACTGCTTTCTTTATCCCTATACTTATTGTGTGACTTGGTTGATAATCTAGATTCAATTTAATTTTCTCAATACTAGCCTGAGAATGTCGAACATCCCCTACACGAAAATCACGATATACAGGTTCTTTCGTATAAGTCACATCATTTTCATTTAACGCAGCTTTAATGGTATTAAACAAATCATTAAGAGTAGTACGATCCCCCACTGCCACATTATAAACTTGATTTTTAGCTTCATCATTTTGCGTAGTGGCTGCCAGAATATTGGCCTGAACCGTGTTTTCAATAAAACAGAAATCACGACTGGTTCCACCATCACCATTAATGAATACATCATCACCGGCAATCATCGCTGCTGTCCATTTTGGAATGACTGCAGCATAGGCCCCATTCGGGTCCTGACGCTTGCCGAAGACATTGAAGTAACGCAAACCTATGGTTTTAAAACCATAAGTTCGGGCAAAGACTTCAGCATACAGCTCATTTACATATTTCGTGACCGCATACGGCGACAATGGTTTGCCAACGTTTTCCTCTACTTTAGGTAATGCAGGGTGATCGCCATAGGTAGAACTACTGGCAGCATACGTAAAATTAGATACTTCAGCATCACGGGCTGCCACCAACATATTCAAAAAACCTGTAATATTTGTACTATTTGTCATAATAGGATCTGCAATAGAGCGTGGTACAGACCCTAAAGCAGCTTGATGCAAGACGTAGTCTACACCCGCACATGCTTTTTGACAATCCTCAAAATTACGAATGTCGCCTTCATAGAACTTAAAATTTGCCCATTGGTCTGTACTCACTAAATTTTGTACTTCGTCCAAATTATGCTGGTGACCTGTAGCAAAGTTATCTAAACCCACAACCTTCTGATTCAGCTTCAGTAAAGTTTCTAATAAGTTTGAGCCAATAAAACCCGCCACGCCTGTTACTAGCCAAGTTTTAGGTGCGTGTTGTAATTGCTCACATACTGTTTGATATTGACTCATAAACTTGTCATTCCTTATTTTTTATTTAACCACGCTTTACTTAAAGTCGAATATCGGCTTCTTTAGCATCTAGCACATATTTTAAATCATAGAGTACATGCGTGGGTTTACCCAAAGCACGAATTTGCGCTGCACCCATCTGTTTAAACTGCTCATGTGCCACCGCTAAAATAATCGCATCATAGCTATTTTCACTTACAGACTCTACAGGACGAATTCCATATTCTTGCTCGGCTTCCTGCACATCTACCCAAGGGTCATATACATCAACATCAATTTGATATTCTTTGAGTTCAGTCACAATATCAATAATTTTAGTATTACGAATATCTGGGCAATTTTCTTTAAAACTTAAGCCCAAAACTAGAACTTTAGCGCCTTCCACCTGAATTTTCTGTTTAATCATGCCTTTAACTAGCTGAGTCACCACGTAAGCCCCCATACCATCATTTAAACGACGACCCGCTAAAATAATTTCAGGATGATAACCAATAGACTGTGCTTTATGGGTCAAATAATATGGATCTACCCCAATACAGTGTCCCCCGACCAAGCCAGGGCGGAAAGGTAGAAAATTCCACTTGGTTCCCGCAGCCTGTAACACGGCTTCAGTATCAATACCCAACTTATTAAAAATAACAGCCAGTTCATTAATTAAAGCAATATTCACATCACGCTGGGTATTTTCAATGACCTTGGCAGCTTCAGCCACTTTTATGCTCGCGGCTTTATGTGTGCCTGCTTCAATCACCAAGTTATAAACTTGGTCTACAAAATCTGCCACTTCCGGGGTAGAGCCTGAAGTAATTTTTAGAATATTGGTTACACGGTGTAGCTTATCGCCTGGGTTAATCCGTTCGGGGCTATAGCCTGCAAAAAAGTCCTGATTAAACTTTAAGCCTGACTCTTGTTCCAAAACTGGAATACAACTTTCTTCAGTCGCACCTGGGTAAACGGTAGACTCATATACCACAACATCGCCTTTTTTTAAGACTTTCCCAATACTGGTAGACGCTTTAATGAGCGGGGTCAAATCTGGTTGTTTAAACTCATCAATTGGGGTTGGCACCGTTACAATAAAAAAATTGCAGTTGCTTAAGTCATCTAAATTAGCTGAATAGCTTAAATGTGTCGCTTGTTTGAGTTCTTCTGGCGACACTTCTAAGGTGTGATCTTGCCCATTTTGTAATTCTTGTATGCGCTTTTGATGAATATCAAAACCTATTACCGGTATTTTTTTTCCAAATTCAACTGCCAAAGGTAACCCCACATAACCTAAACCAATAATGGCAATTTTTAAATTCTCAAGCTTCATAAGATCCCTTAATATTTTAGATGTTAATGTAGTTCATCTTTTATACTATCATTAATTTTTGGAGTAAGTTTAGGATAACCTTCCACAAAATACGCAAACCTCTCAAGCAACCAGTAACTATCACGCTCATGTTTATTTTGTTCAAGCAATTGCTGGATAAACATTTCAAGTTCAGCTAAATTAAAGCTACGCTCATGCGCTTTCATAATACGGCTATGCCCTGTTTGCTCTATGTTATCCCCACCGATAATAAGTTCTTCATACAGTTTTTCACCAGGGCGTAACCCAACAAATTCAATAGCAATGCCTTCATTAGGGTCAGTATCCTCTCCTTTAACCACATGACCACTCAGGCGTATCATACGCTTTGCTAAATCTACGATTTTAACTGACTCACCCATGTCCAGGACAAATACTTCGCCTCCTTCAGCCATTGCGCCTGCCTGAATTACAAGCTGAGCAGCTTCAGGAATAGTCATAAAATAGCGAGTTACATCAGGGTGAGTCACAGTAAGAGGACCGCCTGCCGCTAGCTGTCGGTTAAATAAAGGCACGACCGATCCAGAAGAGCCTAATACATTGCCAAATCGTACCATACTGATAGTCGTAATCGTTTGACTAGCTGCTAACGCTTGACAAGCCAATTCTGCCATGCGTTTGGTAGCGCCCATGACATTGGTAGGTCGAACCGCTTTGTCTGTGGAAATCGCTACAAAGGTGCGGACTTGAGTATTAATAGCGGCTTGCAGTGCTCGATATGTACCGATAAAGTTATTAATTGCACCCTCGTACTGGTTTGATTCTACAATTGGCACATGTTTATAGGCCGCCGCATGATAGATGGTCTCCACTTGATACTTTTTACAGAGATTTTCAAGTAACCTTTGGTTTGTAACACTACCTAAATGTGCATGCAAAGCAATGTTTAATCCTGATTGACTTTCAATCACATTTACCAATTCTTGTTGAATAGAGTACAAGGCAAATTCAGATAATTCAAATAATATCAGCTCTTTGGGCTGCTGTTTAATAATTTGACGACATAGTTCACTGCCTATCGACCCACCTGCACCCGTCACCATTACTACTTTACCCATAATATCTTTTTGTAATAATTGTTGATTAGGGGCAACTGTCTCACGCTGCAATACATCCAGAACATCTACTGGCTTTATATCTGATAATTGTAACTTACCGCTAGTAATGTCATCTAGACTTGGAATTTGGCTAATCTGAACTGGTACATCCTCAAGACTATGGATGATATTATCTTTAAGAGGTTTTAACTCATTAGGCAATGCCAAAAACAAATGCTTAATCTCAAGATTTTTTATGAGTTCGCGTAGTTTCTCTTTGGGATAAACCTTTACTCCAAGTATTCGGGAACCCGCTAATGTTTTTCGCTCATCAATAATAGCTACAATCTGATATTTCCTTGATTGTTGTAGGACATGAAGTAAATCTTTGGTGATATTACCCACGCCATAGACTAGAACATTTTGAGATTCCTTAGGATGTTTAGTCTCGTAGAGTATGTTATTAACTAAAAATTGTATAATAATTCGACTAATCCATAGCCACATATATAGCAAAAATACATGAATTGCAGGGGCTGCTCTAGGTATGTCAGGCAATTCATCAGAATATATCAGGATTTGCCCTACTAACATACAAACCAACAAAACAGTCAGCACGACACGCATACTTTGGTCTTGGAAAACACGTAGTACGTTACTGTAAAAATGCGTTAAAGCTAATATTACAATAGGTAACGATGCAAACAATACGACAGTTATTGGGTTGACATGCGGTTCAAAATCTCCATACCGTAGGGCAATTGCTATGAGTAAAGTAAATATAGATGCAACTAAATCTAATAAGATTAAGCCAATTATTTTAATCCATCTAGGTTGCTCTATCGCATTAGACAAAATTTTAAAAATTATTGACTGATTAGAGTTACTTACTCTATTCTTCATTTTGATATCTCAAAGGGTCATGTATATTAAATTCAATTGGAAGATTTTTCATGTCTAGTTTTTTGATTTATAATCATAACCATAATGATAATTGTACGCCCCGATTAGAGACTGCTTAGCATCATTAAAGATAATACCTTCAACATTCACGTTGGACTTGTTTAATCTTTCAATCGCATAATTAACTTGTCGAACACTGGAAACGTCATAACGAGTGACGAATAAGACTGAATCAACTAACTGTCCTATGGATAACGTATCTGAAGTGCCCAATACTGGAGAAGTATCAATAATAATATAATCATAGAATTGTCGATAAAAATTGAGTAATGCTTCCATTTTTCCATTTAAGAACAATTCTGAAGCGTGGCTATGCCCTTTGCCTCTGGGTATAAAATGCAGATTTTCATATAGCGTGGTTTGAATCATATAGCTGCTATTAGCCGCATCAATCGTATCATCAACCAAATAATCGACCAATCCATTAATATTTGGCAAATTAAATCGATCTTGTAGATGGCCTAACCTAGTATCCGCGTCTATTAACAAGACTTTCTTATTTGCCATAGCCATAGCGACCGCAAGATTGGCAGAAATAAATGATTTACCAATATCAGGTCCCGCGCCCGTAATTAATAAAATATCACAATCAGTTTTTTTAGCATTGAATATCAGATGAGTTCTGAGTGATTTAAAACCTTCACTCACCACTCCCTCAGGTTCGATTTTCTCAACTAATGGAAACTTTCTAGCCTTGTTCTTTAATTGTCGTGTTAAACGCGATGAATGAGGAATGACACCAATAACCGGAATATCCGTATTGTTCTCTAATTCTTCTAAATTTTTCACGCCTGCGAATAGCAATGATTTTAACAATGCTAATCCAATACCTAACATCAAACCTAAGAATGTAGTCAGTAAAACTACTTGCGCTTTCTTAGGGGCAATTGGCACATAAGTGTTAATGGGTAAATCAATAATTCTTACATTACCTAATTGACCTGATTTTACAATTTGAAGCTGCTCATAATTTTTGAGCATATTTAAATAAATTTCATTGCTAATCTTAACGTCACTTGATAACTCTAAAAACTGACGTTGAACCTCTGGAATACGTGTAATATTTTGTTTTAGAGCCTCTTCTTTGTCTTTTAGCTCTTGTATTTGCATATTTAATTGCTTTAATACCGGATATTCATCCGTATAGCGTTCGGATAATTCGGCTCGTTTTAGCTCAAGCTCACGCAGGTTGGTTTCAATGGTCGCTCTTTGTGTGACAGCCAATTCCGCTTCTTTATCAATATCAACTGTCGCATTTTGCTCACGAAATTTATTAAATTGTGCTTCCGCTTCGGCAAGTTTTGATTTGAGTTTAGGCAGTTGCTCTTGCATAAATGCCAGGGTTTTGGTCGTTTCCGCGCTACTTTTATCAAGATTTTGCGTTTCATACATTTTAACGATGCGCGTTAATGTATGGGTGATTTCATCTTGATTAGCACCTGTAAGTGAAGCGTCTAAAATGCCTGTTTGTTTACCTTTTTCAGCCACCGCAAGATTTGCTCTCAGATTATCTATCGCCCTAGCCGGTGTAAGTTTACTCAAGTTATAAGAATAACCCGGGGCTAATGAGGTGACTTGAATATCAATATTACCCGCACTCGTTTTGAAACGCGATGCGGTTGCAACTTTACCGGTAAACTCAGCGCCATCAGGCGAAATCAGTTTAAAATTTTGGCTGTCAATTGCTGTCAACACGAAATTCTTGTTTTGATAAGCTAATGGTACATTAAATTCAGCTATCCAAAGCCCCACCTTTAAGTTACCCACACCATTGTCTGTATGACTAACTAGAACACTTTTCTTGGTAAGTAATTTGTCTAAAAAACTGTCTTTAAGTTGATTGACCGCTAAATCCAAATGCAATTGGTTAATGACAGGCCACAGAATCATGCGAGAATTGATGATTTCTACTTCCGTTTGTGCAGAACCATCTTGAGCGTTTAGAAGACCGGCAACATCCGCGCCTAATGCAGAGACGCCTGAGGATTTTTTGTCAACTTGAATCAATGAGTTTGTTTTATAGATAGGCGTTGCCGATTGCGCATAATAGAGACCGCCTAATAAACCAAGTAACAGCATTGATAAAATTAATTTCCAATGATTTAACAAAGTTGCGATTAATGCTCTTAAATCAATTTCATCATCATTTACTTTCTGATCCATGCTTACTCACTTGATGCTAAACTACGATAAATACATTTTAATTGTTACAGAATAAATAAATCTTGCTGATAATTTCGCAAAATTTGCTAGCTTTAGAAGTTAAGCTAATTTATCCTTCCAACTTTCTACGGCTTTACTGAGCACTGCTCGACTTTCATAAAATTTTTCAATGGGTAGTTTATAAGGATCGGCTACATTTTCATTTATCCAGTGACCAATCCGATATACTTTCCCACGTTGGCTTGAGTAATTTTGTTTTATCCAACTCTCTTGATCTTTGGACATACACAGTACTAAATCAAAGGTTTGCATCAATTCTTGGGTAAGCTGCTGCGCGCGATGACTACGAATGTCAACATCCCATTCATCCATGGCTTGAATGGCTTTTTCATCGGCCCCTTCGCCCACTAATGCACTTAATCCCGCTGATTTCACGGTTAGATTAGGGTGCTGTTGCTGTAATAGCGCTTCACCGATGGGGCTGCGGCAGATATTACCGACGCATATGACTAAAATTTTTTTAAATGACATCGTTAATTTCCATCCGGCTAAAAGCTTCTAGCAATATTTGTAATTGAATAGGATGGTAATATTTGACTGATTATACGATTCCAACGTACTAGCCCTGTCGGGTCTACATACACGACATCCCCAGGCTGCAATTTGAACCGATTTGCGACCGAAAAATTTGTAATGGAGGTTAAATCAATATGATAGATATTCGACTCGTTTTGATAATTATTTTCTCTTAATATGTATACCTTTTTGGCATTTGCAGAGGTAGGCACCATACCGTTGGCTTCCCCAATCGCGCTAATCAAACTTAACCCATTATCAGGAATTTGGATAGTACTGGGTTTAGTAAACTCACCCATTACCGTGACTTTATGATTGGTTATATCGCCAACTTTAATAGTATCGCCATTTCTCAAATATAGAGAATTTGGAGAGTATCCAGCATTTTGTAGGGATTTAAAACCAAAGTTATAGACTCTGCCGTCGCGTATGAGTTGAATATTATTGGTATCTGAGGTATTAATGGTACCGCCTGCCATACTGATGGCGGTATAAAGATTGACGGGCTGATCTGCAATGTCATATTGCCCAGGCGATTTTACTTGCCCATCAATATAAAATTTATTACCGCGGTAGGAAAGTACACGAACTTGTGGATCTGGATGTTTAAGATAACGAGATAAACGGCTAGCTATTTGGTTGGTGAGTTGTGAAACTGTTAACCCTTCAGCTTTCACTCGCCCTATCATGGGAAACTGCAAAAAACCACTCTGGTCGACCAGGTAGCCATTGGCATAAATATTATTCCCTGTGGATTGCACGACAGGTGTGATTTCAGGATATCCTGGTAAGAATATTTCAACCACATCGCCTTTTGCAATTGTAGTATAGGTTGCAGCGGATTTTGAGACAGGCGGAAAAGAGATCGTTCTCGGCCCTAATAGATTAGGTACTGGAATGTTATTTGCGGTTAATTCGGTCACATTAAAACGAATGCCATTATCTGCTACAAATGACACGGGTTGGTCGGATACTGTCGATTCAGGCAATTTACCAACATTCATACCGCTAATAATTGCTGTTTTAGAGCTGCATCCAGTAAGTGAAAGTGCAAAGATGATAGGAGATAATTTTATAAGCTTTGCTAACATGTGACAATCTCGTGAGATAAAAGGCTCGTAGAATAAAAGGCAAAATCTAACAGTTCTAATCAATATTGTGCGTAATTGTAATAAAAGTTTAATGCTACCCGCTTGTAAATTTTGTAAATTTAAGTAAGTGATATAGCCATTATGACCTATCAATTTATAATATTAACTATTGAGAAAAGCGTTAACTCTTATTTTCAATAATGTTTAATCCATTATAGCATTATAGATTTGCTTGATAAACAATTAAAAATAATACCTTAATCATTCTTTTATACGGCAATTTTAACTCAAAAAAAAAGCTCCCGTAATTAGGAGCTTTAATTTGGTACCAGTGGTCGGACTCGAACCGACACGCTTTTAAAGGCAACGGATTTTGAATCCGTCGTGTCTACCAATTTCACCACACTGGCATAGATGGCTATAGCTTTTCAGTTTATCTGTAATCGGCTATGTGGGGTGGTATTTTAGCAACTTTATTTTTTTTTGCAACAACTATTTTAATTATTTCTGTTTCAAAACAAAAAACACGTAAAAAATAATTTTTCAATAAAATCGATACGTTTTTTACACACTCACTTACTACTTTATATAGTATTCTTGCCCGCCACTTAATCATAATATCGCTAAAACTAGGGTAAAATTTGTTAATTTATGACTTTTAATCAACCTGCTTCGATCTTTTTTAATAGGATGCTATGTATTATCACAGCATTAATGGCGGGTTGTAATTCTTCAAATAACAATCAGAATTCTACGGCGGCCAATAACCAATCTACCAAAGAAACTACCAAAGCTATTTCAAACAATGCACCTATTGCCTCTTCACCTAAAGCGATTGAAAATCTACATATAGCCGCTTTTTCCAATCTTCGCATGGTATTGCCTATCTTGGTATCAGATTTTAACCACAATTATCCGAATATAAAGATTCAAATTACCTTTGAGCCCAATGCTGCGCTGTATGATAAGGTCAATGCCAATCCTCAAAGTTTTGATATTTATTTAGCGGGTAATCAGAGTTATCCAAAGCAAATGCTTGCCAGTGTTAAGGGTGTTAAATCATCGCCTTTTACTTATACCCGGGGTCAGCTAGTGCTTTATAGTCATAAATACCCCATGGACATTAGCCCTACAACCACGCTTGATCAGTTGATGCTCGACAATCAACCCTTTAGTTTAGCGATAGCCAATCCAGAGAATTTAGCTTATGGGGTGGCAGCAGAAGCTTGGTTGGTCAATCAGAATCTTTATAATAATATCAAGCCTAAGATTGTTTATACCAAGAATTTAGATGAAACTTTTGCATTAACCGATAGTGGGAAAGCAGATTTTGGATTTGTGAGTCTGTCACAAGTATTGAATAAACCCAATAACATTGCCCTGCAAAATGTGAATACGCTAACCAATAACTATTTAATACTACCTAAAAATAGTTATCCGCCAATTCTGCAAGATGGGATAATTTTGAATCACCCTGAAACCAGTCAAATTTTTGTGGATTATCTTAAATCAGCAAAAGCACAAGATGTGTTAACCGATGCGGGGTTTTTGCCGATTTGCACTTCGACAACCATCTTACCTGCTTGCAAATAAGTGATTAGATTTTAACCATCCGCTACTTGCAAGTGGCAAATTAATTGGTGATTGCTGATTTTAATTGACTAGCCAGCGCTGCTAGACGCTCATGATCGCCTTGTCGATCTTCATGCAATCCAAGATGATAGATACTGCTTGGAATCAAATGAACGTGGTAATGAAATACCGATTGTCCTGCCTCTGCATTATTTAACTGCATCTGCACAATACCTTGGCGGTTAAATATCTTGCGCTGCGCTGCCATGACTTTTTGCGCGGTGCTGAAAACTGACACAATATACTCTACTGGCATATCCGACAATTCAACGGCTTCACATTTTGGAATGACTAAAACATGCCCTTCTGCCATTGGCATGATATCCATGAAGGCAAGCGTTTTGTCATCTTCATAAACTTTATGGCTAGGAATCTCACCACGAAGAATTTTGGCAAAAATATTTTGAGTGTCATACGGCATTGATTACATTCCTTTTACTGTTTAAATAAGGCTAAAAAACGAGACTAAGAAAAAAGCCTTAGCAATTAGGCTAAGCAAAAAAATCTAATATGGTTTCATTCAAGATAAATTGGCGATCATCACCCAGCATAGTGACATCATAATTATGTACAAAGCTCACTGCTAATGCGCGACTGGGATCACACCAAGCCATTGACCCATTATATCCCATATGTCCAAATGCATCAGACACATCATGGAACAGACTAAACACACGATGGTAACCGAGTCGCCACGCCATTACCGCTGGCATGATTTTGTCAAATTGCTGATTATGAATGGTTGAAAGCGCCTTAAAAACAGCAGAACTGATTAACGTTTTACCTTGCCAAACACCGCGATTTGCAAGCATGGCGTAGACTGTAGCCAACGCTAGCGCACTAGCCACACCATTTGCGGCAGGAATTTTTGCCTGTAGCGTGACAGGGTGATAATAATTAAATTGTCTGCTACCGATGGGTACCAGTGCCGACTTATAGTCTTCAATATTGATATTAGCAGGTTGAAAATACAGCGCGTTAATGGCCTGCGTCGTCAAAGGACTGTCTGATTGAGACAATGTTAACCAAGCTGGGTAAAAAGGCAGGGATTGATAAAATTGTAGCGTTGAGTCAGTATCTTGAGTGAGTAAAGGCTTAATTTGAGTCTCTTTGGCACGTATTTGACCTGCCACCTGCTCGACTTTGTCTTTGGGTACCCCAAAGTAGGCTTGACCGACCAAATTAAGCGGTTGCAATAAATAATATTCTAGCGCTTGCTGCAGGGGCAATTGGGTTACTTTTTCAATCAGCCCACCCAATACCCAGCCTGATACCAAAGCACTATAAGCCGCACTAGAATCCGCATTGGAAGCCGCGCTGAATTCGGTTGATTGATTAACAGGCTGCTTCTTATTAGCTGAACTATTAGCTGAACTATGCGTATTAGTTGGATCATTTAATGCCATTTGCTCAACATTACTGAGCATCAGTTGCCAATCTAGCATATCTTTGGCATGTTCGGTAATACTGACAATATTAAATAATCCTGACTCGTGCGTTAGTATATCGCGCAAAGTGACGCTATCTTTGCCATTTTGGGCAAATGCTGGCCAATAACTCGCCAAGGTTTTGTCATACGCTAAAAGATTTTGACTCACTAAAAGATGAATCAACGTAACCAGTATGCCCTTGCCTGTCGAAAAATTCAGCGACAGGGTGGAGGGCTGCCAAGGGGTAATTTGCTGGTTAGTTTTATCAATATTTGCAATACCATGAGCCAATTGAGTGACCACTTTACCTTGATGAAAAATGACCAGACTGCATCCACCTACCTTTTGATTAAGATCAAATCGTGATAATAGTTGGGCTAGGTGTTGATTGAACGCTTGATAATCCATTAAATCCTTCATTGCTTCAATAGCATCCTAAAAAACACCATACAAAAACATCCTGCTAAAAAATAGCCGCTTAACATTGAACCTTTTAAATTTTTTTGCCGCTTTTTTATGGCTATTATTTAGCCTGCGCTTGGGTGATTTTCCCTATCAAATTGGCTTTTGGTGTGGCGGGATCATACACACCAAAATCCACCTGCTCGTCACGATTATCAAATTTTGCGATAAACTCCACTTCAGAGGGCAAAAAAATCGGCAATTTAAACGTCACATCACAGGTAAAGCTCTCTGGCAAATCACCCAACGCACCCAAGCATTTAGCTTTTGTCCACATACCATGGGCAATGGCTTTTGGAAAACCAAATGCCTTGGCGGATAAAGGATGCAAGTGAATCAGATTAAAATCCCCAGAGATAAACGCATAGCGACGCCCGATATCTTCAGGAATTTCCCAAAATTCATGCATATCATTACTATCAAGTGTGGGCTTGGCTTCTACTTGCGTCGTCGATGCTTTGTGAGTCGTTTTTTTGCTTTTTTGGCGTGATAAATACGTCGAAGTCCCTTCCCACACCAGCTCATCTTTTTCAAAAACTTTAGTCACAAAATCAAACTGCTTACCACGATCATGGTCGCGCAGGTTAGCAAAGCTCACCGCCATTTTAAAAATTGCGCTATCTTTAATGCGCCGATATTGGGTAACACTGTTTTGCACATGAATCAAGCCGAGCATGGCAAAGGGAAATGGCTCTTTGACCATCATGTTCATCTGTAACGACTGCGACAGCACCGCAAAATACGTCGGCGGCACGTAGCTATTGTTTTCAAAACCACAAATTCTGCGGTAATCGGCTAAGTTATCATGGTCGATTTCAAGCATATTGACGCTATAAGTAGCATTGGGCAGCACCGCATTGGCTGATTTGTCTTGGTCGCCGATGGGTAAAAAACTTTTGATAATATTGGCATAGGTGGTGTGCGGCTTTGGCAAACGACTAAAATTTTGGTCTGACATACAGACTGTCCTTACTTTTTTACTTTTTAAGCTTGAGCCAACAAAGGGCTGTTTGATTAGATAGTGTTCGGGTATATTCCATTACTTTTCATTACCGTCAGATCTCAAAATCTGAGAACTTAACTTATTATAATCGAATGTCACAATTTAATTGTTGATTTTTTGCATAAAGCTTAGTTTAAGTTTGACTTAGAAAAAATGATTAAAAAAATCAGTAGCGACATGCTCGATACTGATTTTTTCAGCCCGTCAATAATTACGCACCCAACACACTTTGACCACAGACGCGGACAATGTTGCCATTGACACCGCCCGATGCAGGGCAGGCTAGCCAAGCAATGGTCTCAGCCACATCAATCGGCAAACCGCCTTGGCTCATTGAGTTCATCCTGCGACCTGCTTCTCGAATCGCAAAAGGTATCGCAGCGGTCATTTGGGTTTCGATAAATCCTGGCGCTACCGCGTTGATGGTAATACCGTTCTTTAACGTAGGTGCAGTCGCTTGTACCGCGCCAATCACGCCAGCTTTGCTCATGGCATAATTGGTCTGTCCCAAATTGCCGGCAATACCACTAATCGATGATACACAGACGATTCTGGCGTTTTCATTGAAACTGTCATGACTGAGTAAATAATCATCAATTTTTTCTTCCGCATTGAGATTGACGTTCATGACGGCATCCCACATGCTATCATCCATTTTTGCCAAGGTCTTGTCACGGGTTATGCCTGCATTGTGGACAATACCATCTAAGCCGCCACGTTTGGCTGCCGCTGCCGCTATTTTTTCACCGGCATCGTCAGCTGTGATATCTAATGTTAAAGTAGAGCCACCTATCTCACCTGCTACTTTTTGCAAGTCCGATTGCTGCGCAGCCACATCCACACAGATAACGTGTGCACCATCACGCGATAATACTTTCGCGATGGCTTCGCCAATACCTCGGCTCGCGCCAGTCACTACCAGTGTTTTACCTTTTAAGGGCTTTTGCCAATCAACCGTGACTGGGTTGCCTTCACCCACTCTCACCACTTGCCCTGAGACATAAGCAGACCGCGGTGAGGCAAAGAAGCGAAGCGTAGATTCAAGGTTTTGCGCCGCATTTGGGTCTACATAGATAAGCTGGCTTGTGATACCGCGCTTAAACTCTTTACCGACGGATTTGACAAATCCTTCTAAAGCACGCTGGGCTGCTGCCTGTGCTATACTGGTACATTTTTCAGGTGGCAAACCAATGACGATAACGCGACCTGAGCGGTCAATCGAACGCGCAATCGGATGAAAGAAGTTATAAACTTGTTTCAGCTCATGGGTTGTGTTGATACCTGAAGCATCGAAAATAGCCACTTTAAAATACTGATTCGCGCCAAACTGCTCAGCGTCAATCTGTGCATTTTGTAAAGCATAACGCGCTGACTCATTGGGGTCTAGATAGACATCGGCTTGCACATTCGCTAATACTTTGGCGATGTCATTTGCTATGACAGCGTTTTCACTGACCCCAAAAATGACACTACCTGTCACAGGTGCTTGACCGTCTTTGTAACGCTCAAGGCTGATTGGCATCGGTAGCCCCAAATTTTGGGCAATCTTACGTCCCAATGGATTTTGGACAAATTCTGAATAATGGTCTGACATAAGGACTCCTTTGAAGAATTAGTTTTGCTTAGGCTATTAGATAAGGCTCAATTAAAAAGTAAGTTAAACACTCAATTAAATACAGCTGCTAAACCTATTTACTGTGTAAATTTTATACCAATCAAGCAGCCTTGAATAGTCATATCAAATAAAATTTTATTGGTTTTATTGATTTATATAAATTATCGTTATATATATACCTTTAGGCGATATTTTTGTCTAAGTTTTATGGTAACATCACTGCAACTTAAAAAGTTTAGTTATTTTTAAAAAATTTAGTTATTTTTAAAAAGTTATTTGGTTTAAGCTTAGCCAATTTTTTTAATTGATTGCTCAAAAGGACTTTTCTATGGACAATTTTCAACATCCCACTCACCAGCCTACTGGCAAAAAGGTCGCTATTTTAGGTGGCAACCGTATTCCGTTTGCCCGTTCAAATGGTCAATATGCCAATGTCAGCAACTCTGAAATGTTGACAGCTGCGCTTAACGGCTTGGTGGAACGCTATAACTTACAAGATAAACGCTTGGGTGAAGTTGTGGCGGGCGCGGTCATTAAATTAAGCCGTGATATCAATCTCACCCGTGAATGCGTGTTAAGTACGGCGTTAAGTCCGCAAACGCCTGCTTACGATGTGTCACAAGCGTGTGGCACTGGACTACAAGCGGCTTTCGCAGTGAGCAATAAAATCGCCTTGGGGCTGATTGATTCAGGGATTGCAGGCGGTGTTGACACCACTTCTGATGCCCCTTTAGGCATTGGTGATGGGCTGCGTAAAGCGCTGTTAAAACTTAATAATGCCAAAACCAATAAAGATCGCTTACAAGCGTTATTAAGCATTAATCCAAAAGACTTGATTGATGCACCGCAAAATGGTGAACCGCGTACTAAATTATCGATGGGTGACCACCAAGCCATCACCGCACTTGAATGGGCGATCACCCGTGAAGCGCAAGATGAGTTTACCTTTAATAGTCATAAAAACTTGGCGCGTGCGTACGATGAGGGTTTTTTTGATGATTTAATCACGCCATTTAAGGGTTTAACACGCGACAATAATCTACGTCCTGATATTTCGTTAGAAAAATTGGCGTCATTAAAACCTGTATTTGGTAAGAAAAATGCCAACCCAACCATGACGGCGGGCAACTCAACACCGTTGACCGATGGCGCATCTTGTGTGTTATTAGGGACAGATGAGTGGGCTGCAGCGAATGGATTAAAACCGCTTGCTTATCTCACCTACCAAGAAACCGCTGCGGTTGATTTTACAGGTAAAAAAGGCGTTAAAGAAGGCTTATTGATGGCACCTGCCTATGCTGTCCCACGTATGTTGGAACGTGCAGGATTGACGCTGCAAGACTTTGATTATTATGAAATTCATGAAGCATTTGCCTCACAGGTATTGTCTACACTTGCTGCATGGGAAGACGAAAGTTTTTGTAAAGAACGCTTAGGTCTTGATAAACCACTTGGCGCGATTGACCGCAGTAAACTCAACGTAAATGGCTCATCACTTGCTGCAGGCCATCCGTTTGCCGCAACCGGTGGTCGAATTCTTGCTAGCACCGCCAAACTACTCGATCAAAAAGGATCGGGTCGTGCGCTGATTTCTATCTGTGCTGCGGGCGGACAAGGTGTGGTCGCCATTTTAGAAAAATAATCAAGTAGCTAATACCAAGTACTTATACTTAAGTACTTATTATTCAAGTAACTGATAAATAAGTACTTAAAAAAATAGTGTAAAAAAGGCGAGATAATGAACTCGCCTTTTTTATCGCCTAACTAAATTTAATCGGTTTTTCACCGTCTTCGTCCTGCGGTTTATTTGGGTAGTGATGATCATGACCGATATCACAGTCTTCTGCCGCTTTTTTTGGACGATGAATATAGCCAGTGCGCTCTTCTACGCCCAAAAATTCATGCTCCCACACCATCACCGCTTGCATACAAGTTTGACGCTGTTCTTCCGTCAACTTTCGACCATCTTCCCATTTGCCAAGCGAAATCGCTTGACGAAATTTTTCAACAATTTCAGGCGTTAACGCTGATAATATCGCTTGTTTATCCATGACTGAATTGCCCTTATACCCTTCAATAAATCAGAATAGTTTAAAAAAATTTTGCTAAATAATTAAAAAATTATAGCAAATTAAGCGGATAAAATCTATTTGGCAAGTCGTCTTATAGCCGGCTAGCTGCCTACAATGATATGATTACAAATTGGGCAATATTAATTTGCACACAGATATTATATGCTTTGCTTATCAAAAGTTGTGAAAACTTACCTTATAAAAATTTACCTTATAAAAAAAGAGTACCCCTATGAACTCTCTCAAATACAGCTATCATCAACACGCTGTAACCCGTGTTTTTAATCAAAAGAAAACAGCTTTTAATCAAAAGCAGTTGGCTAAAGCAGTCTTTGTATTGAGCCTAATATCCGCTCAACATTATGCGTTCGCAGCGCCTGTGTCACATGTATCACCTGCGCCCGCTCAGCAATTTTCGTCAGATACAGCCCTATCTACGCCGACGCCTATTACCGCTACCCAAACGCTGCAAACGGCATTAACATCAGCCCATGAGCAAAATTTAGCTTCGCAAAAAGCATGGCTGCGGTTGTTGTATTATCCTGAAACAGTCACCACAAAACAGCCCTTTGAAAGTCGGGTCAACAATCGTTTTAATCCAAAAGCAAGCCAACGACAATTTTTTGCCAGCGCACAAGGCGCCAAAAATCCCCAAGCAGAACTTGATGAAATGCTCACACAGTTATTTCACCCAAGCGAAAAAAATAATGCCTCTGTCCAATGTCGCTTTCCCGCTCGTACACAGTGGCTCATTGAAAACTTAGCCATCGACACCTCAAGCATACCCAAGCAACATTGCGATGCGCTCGATTCATGGCTACAAAAAATCAATCCCCAATCCGTCTCATTAATTTTTGCCAGTGAGTATTTAGATAGCCCACCGTCTGCGTTTGCCCATAGTTTTTTGCGATTTGATAATGCCGACCTTAGTAATCAATACTATTTGAACTTCACCCCAAAAGTCACCGACGGTGAGCATTTTTTAAAATTTGCTTACAAATCCAGTATCGGTGGCAATGCGGGCGAATTTACCATGACCAATTATCAGCAAGGTATTAAAGAATATTTGCAAGATAATGGGCGCAACGTATGGCAATATCAGCTCAATCTCACCGATAAACAAGTTAAACAACTTGCCTATCGAACTTGGGAAATCAAAGACCAAAATTTGCCCTATTATCTGTTATCTGATAACTGCGCCTCTGAAATTTTGGTGTTACTAAACTCTATTTTTCCCGATAAAAATTTTTTAGTGAATAACTCCCCGATGGTTTCCCCCGCCCAAGTGGTACGCATGTTAAACAAAGAAAATTTGATTCGCGCTACCAATTTTAGTCCTTCAACACCGACTATTGTGCAAGCGCAATTAAACGCCCGCAACGCCGCAAATCATCCCAAGGCTTTTAACAATTCCCATCAAGACATAGCGTCAAGTCCTCAAATATTGCCTAGCCGCGACAATCCTGTACTGGCTAATCCTTTAAGTCGATTTGATATCGGGGTCAGCCAGCAGTCGTTTGACAGGGTCAGTGGACGACCTAAATTAGACAGCAACCAGGCTATCACTTTAAATTACCGCATGGTGTATCGTGATGCGTTGGATAAAATTGATGGCTATCCCATAGGCTCACAATTGACGGCATTGAGTATGGGTCTTAGCATCCATGATAACGTCGACCAGCAAGATAGCGTGCAACTTGAGCAGCTCGGATTATTTGATGTGCGCTCATTGCATCCGATTAATAGCGCAAAAAAAGGTATTTCATGGGGTGGTAATATTGGCTTACAGCGAGTCTTTGACGGTATCAAGGCTATTAACAGAGATGACCACAGCACTACAGACAATCATTTGGTCGCAAATATCAGCGGTGAATTTGGTAAAAGCGTGGCGATCGGTAGCGCCGCCCCAAACACAGGCGATATGCCCGCCAATATTTGCTATGGCTTGGGTACTATTGCAGCGCAGTTTGGTAAGGGCTTATATCATGGTTATCGTGCTGGGCTTGGCGTCAATATTGGGTGCAATGCAGAATTGCGTCAAAATTGGCGTGCGATATCAGAATTAACACTGCCATTTTGGATAAGTGGCGATAGCGATAATGAAAGCTATTGGCAGCCCAAACTCAGTATTGGTAGTCAATATGATATCAATCAAACCAATGCGATTCGGGTTACCGCTAGCCGTGAATGGTTGCCAAAGTCTGACAATATCGATAACGTTGATGAGGTTGCGCTAAAATGGCTACACTATTTTGATTGACTTCCTCCCCTCCCTATCGTTCGGGGATTCCTGCTCCCAGACGGTCAAGCCCGACCGCAAGAATGTTCCGACTGGCATTAATATCTCTATCATGCCGTGTGCCACACTTTGCACAAGTCCATTCTCTTATTCGCAAACCTGCTCTACCTTTCGGACTACTGGACA